>NSHZ01000003.1 GCA_002737595.1 Actinomycetota bacterium
ATCTAACTTAGCTCGCTTTGATGCGATGCGGTATGGCCTGCGCGTTGGAGATGTCGATGGTGCATCGGCAGAGTCGGTCATGAATTTAACACGCGAAGTTGGCTTTGGCCGTGAAGTCAAGCGCCGCATAATCCTTGGTACTTATGCTCTTTCATCTGGGTATTACGATGCTTATTACGGCAGTGCGCAAAAAGTTCGCACGCTGATTACTCAGGATTTTAATAAAGCCTTTGAAAAGTGCGATGTTATGGTCTCTCCTACATGTCCAACCACTGCCTTTAAAATTGGTGAAAAATCCAATGATCCAATCGCAATGTATTTAAATGACATCGCAACGATTCCGGTCAATATGGCGGGGATTGGTGGAATGTCTTTGCCTTCAGGTTTAGCACCAGAAGATGGTCTGCCAGTTGGATTTCAGATTATGGCACCAGCTATGCAAGATCAGCGCATGTACTTAGTTGGAGCAGCACTTGAAGCAGCTCTGCTAACTAAGTGGGGCGCACCATTGCTTTCACAGGCCCCAGCATTGGCAGGCAAATAAGTGGCGCTTACATACGATGATGTCATCGCTAAGTACGAGCCAGTACTTGGTCTTGAAGTCCACGTCGAACTCAATACTAAGTCGAAGATGTTTTGTGGCTGCACCACAGTATTTGGAGGAGAACCTAATACCCAAACCTGTCCCGTCTGTTTAGCTCTACCAGGTGCCTTGCCAACAGTTAATGAAAAGGCGATTGAATCAACGATCAAAATCGGGCTTGCACTTAATTGTTCCATCGCCCCATTTAGTCGTTTTGCCCGTAAAAACTATTTCTATCCCGATATGCCTAAAAACTTTCAGATTTCACAGTATGACGAACCAATCTGCATCAACGGCTATGTTGATGTAGAGATCGATACCGATGAAGGTCCAAAGGTATTTCGTATCGAAGTCGAACGTGTCCATATGGAAGAGGACACTGGAAAGTCTTTGCACGTTGGCGGTGCAACTGGGCGTATCCATGGCGCTGAATACTCACTTCTTGATTACAACCGTGCAGGGATTCCATTAGTTGAGATCGTTACAAAGATTGTTCCAGGCACTGGAAAATACGCACCTGAGGTAGCGAAGGCATACGTTGCCGAACTTCGAGATATTTTGCGCTCCTTAGGTGTTAGTGATGTAAAGATGGAACAGGGCTCACTTCGCTGCGATGCTAACGTCTCACTTCGATTAATCGGTGCCGAAACTCTTGGTACTCGCAGTGAGACTAAAAACGTGAACTCACTGCGCTCTGTCGAGCGCGCGATTCGTGGAGAGATGATTCGCCATGCAGAGTTATTAAATAAGGGAGAGCGCGTTGTTCAAGAGACACGTCACTTCCAAGAAGATTCAGGTCTTACTCGATCGGGCCGCTCTAAAGAGCAGGCTGAAGATTACCGTTATTTCCCAGAGCCAGATTTAATTCCAGTGGCACCAGATGCGACGTGGATTGAAACTCTTCGTGCAGGACTACCTGAGCGACCATCGATTCACCGTAAACGTCTGCAAGAGGCCTGGGCTGTGCCCGATAAGGAGATGGCGGCGATGATTAACGCCGATGTTTTAAATATCGTCGAGGCAACGGTTAATTTAGGTGCAGATCCAACCAAAGCCCGCAGTTGGTGGCTCGGTGAAATCTCACGTCTTGCAAACGATAAAAATGTTGCGATCGCAGATTTATCTATTTCACCAAGTGATGTTGCCGAAATCGTGGCACTAGTTAATGCAGGAGAGCTCACCGATAAGTTAGCTCGCCAAGTTATTGAGGGTGTTATTGCAGGCGAAGGAGGTCCAGCGGTAGTTATTGCCGCCCGAGGAATAAAAGTCGTTAACGACGATGGCGCTCTCATGGCTGCTATTGAAAAAGTATGTGCCGAGCAGCCTGAGACTGCGCACAAGATTCGTAATGGACATCTACCTGCAGCAGGTGCGTTGATTGGTGCAGTCATGAAAGAGACTAAAGGTCAGGCCGATGCCGCTCGTGTACGCAAACTCCTACTCGCTCATTTAGGTCAGGCAGAATAGACTCGAGCCTATGACTTCGATGAAACCGCGCTCTGGACTCGTCACAGATGGATTGGAGCGGGCTCCTGCACGTGGAATGCTGCGTGCAATTGGTATGGGTGATGATGATTGGGTTAAACCGCAGATTGGAATTGCATCATCGTGGAATGAGATCACCCCATGCAATCTCTCTCTCGATCGTTTAGCGAAAGCATCTAAACAAGGCGTAATCGATGCCGGCGGATTTCCGATGCAGTTTGGAACAATCTCCGTCTCTGATGGAATCTCCATGGGCCACGAAGGAATGCACTTCTCGCTGGTTTCACGCGAAGTTATCGCCGACTCTGTTGAAACAGTCATGCAGGCTGAGCGCTTCGATGGAATGGTCACCTTTGCTGGATGTGATAAGTCACTTCCCGGAATGATGATGGCCGCTGCACGATTAGATGTTGCAAGCGTCTTTGTCTATGCCGGCTCTACTCTGCCTGGTCAAGTCGATGGTAAAGATGTGACGATCATCGATGCCTTTGAAGCCGTAGGTGCATGCGCGCGTGGATTAATAACACAGGAGCGTGTAGATCAAATCGAGCGGGCAATCTGTCCTGGCGAAGGAGCCTGCGGTGGAATGTTCACTGCAAACACGATGGCAAGTATCGCCGAAGCAATTGGTCTATCACTGCCAGGCTCGGCGGCTCCTCCCTCAGTCGATCGCAGACGCGATGCATTCGCCGTTGCCTCTGGTGCAGCGGTCGTCGAATTAATCCGCAATGGAATCACGACACGAGATATCCTCACGAAGCCTGCATTTGAAAATGCAATCACGATTTTAATGGCACTTGGCGGCTCGACGAATGCGATTCTGCACTTACTCGCAATTGCACACGAAGCCGATGTTGATTTGGAGCTCCATGATTTTCATCGAATCGGCTCAAAGGTCCCGTTGTTGGGTGATGTGAAACCATTTGGCCGCTTCGTGATGACTGATATCGATAAGGTCGGAGGAATTCCCGTAATTCTTAAAGCCCTTCTTGATGCCAAAATGTTGCATGGTGATGTGCTTACAGTGACTGGAAAGACGATGGCGCAAAATCTACGTGATATCAATCCGCCAGATCCAGATGGAGAGATTCTACGTGCTGCATCTGCTCCGTTATCTACTGATGTTGGAATCACGATTCTGGGTGGCTCTCTTGCACCCGATGGCGCAGTATGCAAAACAGCTGGCATAGGAATGACATCATTTGAGGGACCAGCACGGGTATTTGAACGCGAGCAGGCGGCGATGGATGCACTCGAAAATGGGACGATCCAATCAGGTGATGTTGTTGTCATTCGCTACGAGGGTCCCAAGGGTGGACCAGGTATGCGCGAGATGTTGATGATCACAGGTGCGATTAAAGGTGCAGGTTTGGGTAAGACAACTCTTCTCTTAACTGATGGACGTTTTTCGGGTGGATCGACTGGTCTGTGTGTTGGTCACGTCTCACCAGAGGCCGTCGATGGTGGGCCGATAGCCTTCGTAAAGGATGGAGATATCGTGCGAATTGATATCACCAATCGCACGTTGGATCTGCTCGTTGATGAGGCCGAGCTTGCAGCTCGCAAAGTTGGTTGGAGACCACTTGGCCATAAATACAGCCGCGGGGTCCTGCATAAATACTCCAAACTCGTGGGCTCGGCATCAAAGGGCGCAGTCTGCGACTAGATCTGTTCAAATTGTGAGATGCCCATCTCACGTCTTGACTCATCTCACAAGCTGTTGGAGAATAAGGGCATGTTTACAATGAATTCAGTGGTGATTTAAAAGCGCGTGATCTAGCAATTCGATCGCGCGCTGCCCTCAGTCAATCTGGGGGTTTTTTCATTTAACAGCGGTTACTACACATGGAAGGAGATGGACAATGAGTCAGATGAATGGAGCGAGTTCACTTGTGGCATCTCTTGAGGCCGCCGGTGTAGATGTGATGTTTGGTATTCCAGGTGGTGCGATCTTGCCAGCCTATGACCCGATCTTCTCCAGCTCGATCCGCCACATTCTTGTGCGTCACGAGCAGGGCGCAGGACATGCCGCCACTGGATATGCCCAAGTGACTGGTCGTGTGGGTGTGTGCATTGCAACTTCGGGACCAGGGGCGACAAACCTTGTCACACCACTTGCAGATGCCGCGATGGACTCAGTTCCTGTAGTTGCAATCACCGGTCAAGTTCCATCCCTTGCTATCGGTACCGATGCCTTTCAAGAGGCCGACATTCGCGGTATCACGATGCCATTTACCAAGCACAACTATTTGATTACCGATCCAGCTCAGATACCGCGTGCTATCGCTGAGGCCTTTCATATCGCCAGCACAGGTCGACCTGGTCCAGTCTTAGTCGATATCGCAAAAGATGCGCTGCAGAAGATGACGGATTTTGAGTATCCAACCTCAGTCTCTCTCAAAGGGTATCAACCGCAGGTTATGCCCAATGCTCAAAGTATTATCGATGCCGCTGATCTGATCGCTCAATCTAGTAAGCCTATTTTTTACGTTGGTGGAGGAGTTATCAAGGCCGAGGCATCACGCGAGTTGCTCGAGCTTGCACAACTACTTGGTGCTCCAGTTGTCACAACTTTGATGGCACGTGGTGCATTCCCAGATACCCACCCTTTACATCTTGGAATGCCCGGGATGCACGGCACTGTCGCTGCAGTCACTGGGCTCCAAAAGGCCGACCTACTCATCACATTGGGTGCACGCTTTGATGATCGCGTCACTGGAAAACTATCCACATTCGCGGTCAATGCGAAGGTCATTCACGCCGATGTAGATCCAGCTGAAATCGGTAAGAATCGTTTCGCCGATGTTGCAGTTCTGGGCGATTTAAAACACACAATCGCAGCATTGATTCCAGCGTTAAAGATTGCACTTGCCAAGAATCGCCCTGATTTAGCACCATGGCTGCATCAGGTGAACTCACTTCGAGCCTCCTATCCATTGGGTTATGACACTCCAAAAGATGGCGCACTATCTCCGCAGTATGTAATCGAGCGCTTAGGAAAGATCTCTGGACCTCACGCTATCTTTGCCGCAGGTGTTGGCCAGCATCAGATGTGGGCATCACAGTTCATCTCTTATGAAAACCCACGCACCTGGCTTAACTCAGGAGGTCTTGGCACCATGGGTTACGCAGTTCCGGCAGCGATGGGTGCAAAAGTTGGAGCACCTGATACAACAGTCTGGGCTATCGATGGAGATGGCTGTTTCCAGATGACCAACCAAGAGTTAGTTACCTGTGCGCTTAATAACATCCCAATCAAAGTTGCGATTATCAACAATGAATCACTCGGAATGGTGCGTCAATGGCAGACCTTGTTCTATGAGGGTCGTTATTCAAATACCAACCTTGAATCAAAGCGAGTTCCAAACTTTCCGATGTTGGCCGAGGCTATGGGCTGTATTGGTTTGAGTTGTGAGCGCGCCGAGGATGTGGATTCAACTATTGAAAAGGCCATGAACATCAATGATCAGCCCGTTGTCGTTGACTTCCGAGTCCATCGTGATGCCATGGTCTGGCCGATGGTTGCCGCCGGAACTTCAAATGATGACATCATGATCGCGCGCGAGACCGCACCCGACTGGGATTCACAGGAGCTATAAAAATGGCCCAACATACCCTTGAAGTAATCGTTGAAAACTCTCCTGGAGTTTTGGCCCGTGTGGCAGGCCTATTTTCGCGCCGTGCTTACAATATTGAGCGCTTATCTGTTGGTCCAACTGCCAACCCAGAGACCTCTAAAATGGAGATAGTAGTGAACTTAGAGGGGCATGCACTGGAGCAGGTCATTGCCCAGCTCGATAAGTTAATCAATGTAATTGCAATTCAAGAGATTTTGCCAGAAAGTGCACAGCCAACCGTCCATGACACTCAACCCGATTACCAGAACTAAGGAGAAATACCGTGGCAGCAACGATGTATCACGAAGAGGATGCCGATCTCTCTATCATCCAGGGTCGCAAAGTTGCGATCATCGGTTACGGCTCACAGGGACATGCACACGCCCTTAATCTGCGTGATAGTGGTATCGATGTCCGCGTCGGTCTCAAAGATGGTTCGCCATCTCGAGCCAAGGCCGAGGCCGAAGGTTTGCGCGTTGTAAGCGTTGCCGAGGCCGTCAAAGAGGCGACGGTCATTATGATCTTGGCTCCTGATCATCTTCAGCGCCATATCTACACAGACTCTATTGTGCCAAATCTCAAAGATGGCGATGCTCTCTTCTTTGGTCATGGCTTCAACATCCGCTTTGGCTATATCAAGCCAGGTACGAACGTGGATGTCTGCATGGTTGCACCTAAGGGCCCTGGACATTTAGTGCGCCGCGAATATGTCGCAGGCCGAGGTGTCCCAGTTATCGTTGCAGTCGAGCAGGATTCAACGGGCTCTGCCTGGCCGTTGACTCTCTCTTATGCAAGGGCGATTGGTGGGTTGCGCGCAGGAGGAATCTTGACAACATTTACTGAGGAGACTGAGACCGATCTATTTGGTGAACAATCTGTTTTATGTGGCGGGGCATCACAACTAGTGATGTATGGCTTTGAAGTTCTCACAGAGGCTGGATACCAACCAGAGGTCGCCTACTTTGAGTGCCTTCACGAACTTAAGTTAATCGTAGATCTCATGTACGAGGGTGGAATCGCAAAGCAACGCTGGTCAGTCTCTGATACCGCCGAGTTTGGTGATTATGTTTCGGGTCCCCGTGTTATCGATCCGCATGTAAAAGAGAATATGAAGGCTGTCCTTGCCGAGATTCAAAGTGGTGTCTTTGCTAAGCGCTTCATTGATGATCAAGAGGCTGGCGGCGTTGAGTTTAAGGCTCTTCGCGCTAAGGGCGAGGTACATCCAATTGAGGCTGTTGGCCGCGAACTTCGCAAGATGTTTTCATGGATGAAGCAGACAAAGGCCGATGATTATAAAGAGGGCAGCGTGGCGCGTGGCTAAACCCGTTGTGCTCATCGCTGAGGAGCTAAGTCCGGCCACTCTTGATGCTCTTGGACCAGATTTTGAGGTCCGAAACTGCGATGGTGCCGATCGTTCACAACTTTTAGCAGAGCTTGCAAGGGGAGTCGACGCTGTTTTGATTCGCTCTGCAACGAAGATGGATGCACAGGCGATCGCTGCCTCAAAGGGATTGAAAGTTATTGCACGAGCAGGGGTTGGTTTAGATAACGTTGATATTCCTGCAGCAACTGCCGCCGGCATCATGGTTGTTAACGCACCAACATCTAATATCGTCAGTGCCGCAGAGCTTGCCATCTCACTACTTCTTGCATCTGCCCGTTTTATCTCACCGGCTCACGCCGCTCTGCGCAGCGGCAAGTGGGCACGTTCCCAGTACACAGGTACGGAGTTATTTGAAAAAACCTTAGGTATCGTTGGCTTTGGCCGTATTGGTCAGTTAGTGGCCCATCGGATGCAGGCATTTGGTATGAATGTCATCGCATATGACCCATATTTACAGCCAGCGCGTGCGGCGCAACTTGATGTAAAGCTTGTGGATCTAGATGAGCTCCTTCGTAGCTCTGATTTCATCACAATACATCTACCTAAGACCAAAGAGACTGCACATCTAATCGGTGTCGAGGCGCTTAAAAAAGTTAAACCATCTGTGCACATCGTTAATGCCGCCCGTGGCGGAGTACTCGATGAAGTGGCCTTATACGATGCGGTAGTTCAGGGCCGTGTTGCAGGTGCTGGACTGGATGTGTTTGCAGCCGAGCCTTGTACAGACTCACCGTTATTTACATTAGATCGAGTCATTGCAACTCCACACCTAGGTGCATCAACTGATGAGGCACAGGAGCGGGCAGGTATCGCAGTTGCAGTATCTGTGCGCAAAGCCCTAGCGGGTGAGTTAGTTCCCGATGCTGTCAACGTCAAAGGCGGTGTGATAGCCGAAGAGATCCGTCCGAGTCTGCCTCTTGTCGAGAAGATGGCGCAGATTGCCACCGAACTTCTGGGTGAAGTACCCGTACATATTGATATTCAGGTGCGCGGTGAGATTGCAGTTCATGATTCATCAATTCTTGCAATCAGTGCACTCAAGGGCGCACTCATCGCAGTGGGTGCCGAAGAAGTTACCTATGTGAATGCTCCAGGCCTTGCCACCGAGCGTGGCATGACATCTGCGGTCACAACAACTCCTGATAGCGCTGAATATCGCTCGATGATCTCTCTGCATGCTGCAACTGGAAGTGGTAAATCCATAACTGTGGATGGAACATTGATGGGAATCAAGCAGACCCAAAAAATAATTGGAATCGACTCTTTCTCCCTCGATCTTCCTCCCACTGCTCACATCCTGTTCTTACGCTACATAGATCATCCAGGAGTGATCGGTACCGTTGGTCACACCTTAGGTCAGGCCAATATAAACATTGCAGGTATGCAGGTCGCCCGTGCCAGTGCAGGTGGAAGTGCGTTGATGGCCTTGACAGTCGACTCTGAAGTCAGTGATGTTTTATTAGCATCCATCAAGAGAGAGACTGCAGCCGAGTCCGTGCGCACAGTCGTGATGGTGGATTGATGAAGGTTATAAACGTGGCTGTTATTGCAGGCGATGGAATCGGCCCAGACGTTGTTAATGAGGGCTTGAAGGTTCTCGATGCAGTTGCCAAAAAGTATGACCTAGAGTTCAAGCCAACTTCTTATGATCTAGGCGCTGGCCTCTGGCATCGAACGGGAGAAGTTTTGCCCGATGCAACGCTGGCCGAGATAGCCAAGGCAGATGTGATTTTGCTCGGAGCAGTGGGCGATCCCAGCGTCCCAAGTGGTGTTCTAGAGCGTGGACTTTTACTCAAACTGCGATTTGCCTTTGACCAGTATGTAAATCTGCGCCCTGCGCGATTAATGCCTGGTGTGACTGGTCCACTTGCGACCAAAGCGGCGATCGATTTTATCGTTGTGCGCGAAGGTACTGAGGGACCCTACGTTGGCGCTGGCGGGGTACTTGCCCACGGCACTGCCGATGAAATTGCAACAGAGGAGAGCCTTAATACCCGCCGCGGTGCCGAGCGGGTTATTCGTGATGCCTTTGAGCGCGCGCAAAGGCGTGATCGTAAAAAGCTAACACTTGTGCATAAAAATAATGTTTTAACTCGGGCTGGTAGTTTATGGACGCGCACATTTAATGAGGTTGCCAAAGAGTATCCAACTGTCACAACAGATTATCTACATGTTGATGCCGCATCGATGTTTATGGTGACAAATCCTGAACGCTTTGATGTGGTAGTGACCGATAATTTATTTGGTGATATTTTAACTGATATCGCCGCTGCAATCTGTGGTGGTATTGGCTTAGCTGCCTCTGGCAACATCAATCCAACTAGAGAATTTCCATCGATGTTTGAGCCCGTCCATGGATCGGCCCCTGATATAGCGGGAAAGAATATCGCCGATCCAACGGCAACGGTCATGTCTGTTGCAATGATGCTCGATCACTTGGGCTTTAGTGAGGCGGCCCGTGATGTGGAGCGTGTGGTCGCAGCGGATTTACTCTCCCGTGGAGATAAAAAGCGAAGCACAACACAAGTGGGGGATGCGCTCGTCGCAGCGCTATAGACCATGAAGATCACACTTAATCCCAATGCGAAAGATGCATCCACACGCGATGCATTAGTAGCCGAAGGTGGCTTTGGTAAGTACTACACCGACCATATGGTGGTGTGTGAGTGGAGCGAGAAAGGTGGCTGGGAAGAGCCACATTTAATGCCCTACGGCCCAATTTCATTGGATCCAGCAACGGCTGTTTTTCATTATGGCCAAGAGATTTTTGAAGGTATGAAGGCCTATCGCCAGCCCAATGGCGAGATATCACTTTTTCGCCCGCAGGCAAATGCCCAACGCTTCGCAAAATCAGCGGCGCGCTTAGCGCTACCAGAAATGCCTGAGGCACTCTTTCTTGAGACCATCGAGACGTTGGTGAAACAAGATGCTGGTTGGGTTCCGCACCAAGTAGGCGAGTCGCTGTACATCAGGCCATTTATGTTCGCAACCGAGGTTGGATTAGGAGTTCGACCATCGAATAAGGCGACATACATGTTGATCGCAACCCCAGCCGGTGCATATTTTGATCCATCTAAAGCGGTCTCTGTCTGGATCTCTACCGAGTATGTTCGCGCTGCAATAGGCGGCACGGGTGAGGCAAAGTGCGGTGGAAACTATGCAGCTTCACTGGTTGCTCAAAGGGCAGCGGCGAAAGAGGGCTGCGATCAAGTCGTCTGGATCGATGCAAGAGAGCGTAAATGGGTCGAAGAGATGGGGGGCATGAACCTCTACTTTGTAAAGGGAATCGGCGCAGGCGCAACTGTGATGACACCACAATTAACCGGAACTCTTCTGCCTGGAATAACACGTGATTCGATTTTGAGTGTCGCAAAAGATCTTGGCTATAAAGTGCAAGAGGCCATGGTGAGTATTGATGATTGGCGCGATGGAGTTGCAAGTGGTGAGATCACTGAGATATTTGCCTGTGGAACAGCAGCGGTTGTCTCACCTGTAGGTCTAGCAAAGAGCGTGATGGGTACATGGAAAACTGGAGATGGTCAGCCTGGTGTAATTACGATGCAAATCCGTAACCACTTACTTGGCATTCAACATGGCACGGTTCTTGACACACATAACTGGATGAAAAAGCTCTGTTGATGTCAGTATCAGATGCATTTCATATCTATGACACGACCTTGCGTGATGGGGCACAGCAAGAGGGTCTTAACCTTTCCGTGCATGACAAGTTAACGATTGCGCGACATTTAGATGATTTGGGTGTGGGTTTCATTGAGGGTGGCTGGCCAGGTGCTAATCCCAAGGACACAGAGTTTTTTGCCCGTGCAAAAAAAGAGTTAGTTCTTAAGAATGCGACGTTCGTCGCATTTGGAGCAACGCGTCGTCCGAATGTTGCCGCGTCCGATGATGTTCTCCTGGGTGCACTCCGTGATTCTGGGGCTCCAGTAGTCACTTTGGTTGCTAAAGCCTTTGATCGCCACGTGGATTTAGCATTAAAAACCTCATTAGATGAGAACCTTGCCATGATTCGGGATTCGATAAAACATTTGGTTACTGAAGGTCAGCGAGTATTTCTAGATGCCGAGCATTTCTTTGATGGCTATCGCAGTAATCGAGCATATGCACTCGAAGTCGTACGTGTGGCGAGTGAAGCTGGGGCCGATGTAGTTGCTCTATGTGATACCAATGGTGGAATGTTGCCCGATGAACTCTCTCAAGTCGTCCATGATGTATTGGCTGCAAGCTCTGCCCGCTTAGGGATTCACTGTCACAACGACACAGGCTGCGCCGTTGCCAACTCCATGGCCGCCCTGGCTGCAGGTGCGACACATGTCCAGGGCACACTCAATGGCTATGGCGAACGAACCGGAAATGCTGATTTAGTCACGATTATCGCCAACTTAGAGTTAAAAAAGAACCAACTCGTTCTGCCCAAGAATGCCTTACAAGAGGCGTTTCGAATCTCACATGCGATCGCTGAAGTCACGAATGTCTCATCAAGTGCGCGCCAACCATATGTAGGTGTCTCTGCCTTTGCACACAAGGCTGGCCTTCATGCCAGTGCAATCAAGGTAGATCCATCGCTGTATCAACATGAAGAGCCTTCAACTGTCGGCAACGATATGCGAATGTTAGTAAGTGATATGGCAGGGCGTGCATCGATTGAGTTGAAGTCACAGGAGCTCGGTGTGGATTTAGGTGGGGACAAAGCCCTGATTGGTCGGATTGTCGATCGAGTCAAAGATATGGAGTCTCGTGGCTTTACCTTCGAGGCAGCCGATGCCTCTTTTGAACTTTTGGTCCATGAGGAGATAAGTGGAAAGCGCCCATCTTTCTTTACGATCGAACACTGGCTGACAACGGTAGAGCGCGCACAGGATCACAGCATCATGACCAAAGCAGAGGTCACCGTAGTTGCAGCAGGCAAGAAAATTATCTGTAATGGAACTGGTAACGGTCCAGTGAATGCATTTGATAACGCACTTCGCACCGGTCTAGCCCAACTCTATCCAGAGCTTGAAGTTCTAGAGCTCACCGATTACAAAGTACGTATCCTCGAGGGTCGCTTGGGTACTGGTGCTATCACCCGTGTCTTGGTAGAGACAAGTGATGGTAAGGGTGACTGGAGCACTGTTGGTGTTCACGAAAATGTGATTGCCGCTTCGGCGATGGCCCTTGAGGATGCACTGACCTTCGGCCTTCTGCGTCAGGGACGTAAACCCGAGTAAACTTTCATCTGTGAGTGAGAATTTCGAAAAGCTGCTTACCGCCTTTGAACGCAACTTAAAAGTTGAGCGCAACCTTTCGCCTCACACAATCCGTGCTTATATGGGGGATTTAAAATCGCTCCTTTTACACTTAGAAAAGCTTGGCTTAAGTGATATCAGCGCCCTTGAACTCACGCATCTGCGATCGTGGCTGGCCAATCAGGCGGTCAAGGGTGGAGCACGAACTACGCTCGCACGTCGCGCCGTCTCGGTTCGAATGTTTACGAAGTGGGCGTTAAAAAATAAGTTTTTAAGCAGCGACGTGGGTGCAAGCCTGGCAACTCCTAAAGGACATCGCACACTGCCAGGTGTCTTAGATGTTAATAATGCACAGATTGCGATGGACTCAATGGCCACAAGGGCGGCACAGGAGCAGACGCCCATCTCTTTGCGCGATGTTGCGATGGTGGAACTTCTCTATGCAACGGGTGCGCGTGTTGGCGAGCTCTGCGGTTTAGACATCGGCGATATTGATTACAGCCGAAACACCATTCGAGTGTTAGGTAAAGGAGATAAAGAGCGGGTGATTCCGATGGGTAGACCAGCGGTGGCGGCATTAGAGATTTATCTCAAGGATGGACGTCAGGCTTTAGTGAGCACTCAATCAGCGAATGCGGTCTTTCTCGGTCTGCGTGGAAAGCGTATTGACCAACGCACCGTACGTACTGTCGTCTACGAAGCGCTATCTGCGATTGAGGGAATAGAGCGGATGGGACCACATGCCTTGCGACATTCGGCGGCAACGCACTTGTTAGAGGGTGGAGCCGACTTGCGCACCGTACAAGAGATTCTGGGTCATGCATCCCTTGCCACAACTCAGATCTACACACATGTATCGAGCGCGCGATTGCAAAAAGTATTCAAACAGGCACACCCACGGGCATGAATACATCGATAGTTGTAATTCCGACATTCAATGAGGTAGAGAGCATCGGCTCGCTTATACAAGCTCTTAAAGAGTTGCCGGTCGATATTTTAGTCATTGATGATAATTCGCCCGATGGTACTGCCGAAATATGTAAAGCCCATGGGGTTGAAGTCATCTCGCGTGAATCGAAATTGGGATTGGGAAGTGCTTACCGCACTGGCTTTGCGATCGCACTTGATCGCGCTTATGTAAACGTGATTGAAATGGATGCCGATGGCTCTCACAGAGTGAGTGATTTGGTCACAATGATGGAGTGGATTGGTTCAAGTGATCTGTTAATCGGTTCTCGCTGGGTCAGTGATGGTGCAATCGAAAATTGGAGTAAGTTTCGTGAGTACCTCTCAAGGGCGGCAAATACATATGCCAATACATTGCTATCACTTGATGTGAAAGATTCAACATCGGGCCTACGGATATACAGCACAGAGCTATTACGTAAGATGGAGATAAGAACGATCAGGAGTGAGGGCTACTGTTTTCAGATCGAGATGACTCGCAGGGCTATCGCATGCGGGGCTTCGATAGGGGAGATTCCCATCACTTTTATCGATCGGGCACACGGAGTGAGCAAGATGTCGATCTCTATCGCGATTGAGGCGATCCTTCGAATCACCTCTTGGGGGCTTTTGCGCCTGATTGGACGGTAGTTTGCACCGGGTCGTTACGGGTAGGATTTGCACTGCACCATTGACCTAGTTCAAAGGTGACATCTCAGCACTCACCGAGCTAGTTGGTTTTAAACTAATTGGATCGGCATAACCACCTCGGTCCATAAGAGATTATGGTCGGTGATTTCGAGTGCGACGGGCCCAACAAATGTTTGGCCAAAACCGAGCGGGTTTTCTGCGCGTGCGCATTAAATCTATGAAGGAGTCAACCTGCCATGGCAGTTGTAACAATGCGAGAACTTCTCGACAGTGGGGTCCACTTCGGACATCAGACTCGTCGATGGAATCCAAAGATGAAGCGCTTCATCTTCACCGAGCGCAACGGCATCTACATCATCGATATTCAGCAATCACTTGCACTCATCGATAGTGCATACAACTTTGTGAAGGATACAGTTGCAAAGGGCGGTCATATCCTCTTTGTTGGTACAAAGAAGCAGGCTCATGAACCGATCATGCAACAAGCGGCACGTGTGGGGATGCCAACCGTAACTGAGCGTTGGTTAGGTGGAATGCTTACTAACTTCCCAACTGTTTATAAGCGTGTTCAGCGCCTCAAGGAGTTAGAGGCCCTTGAGAACACCAATGACCTTCTTTTGACCAAGAAGGAGCTTTTGATGCTGCGCCGTGAGCGAGAAAAACTATTTAAGAACCTAGATGGAATTCGTCATATGACCAAGTTGCCCTCAGCGATTTGGGTTGTAGATACAAAGAAAGAGCATCTTGCAGTTCAAGAGGCTAAGAAGTTAGGTATTCCCGTGATCGCGATCTTGGACACAAACTGCGATCCAGATGAGGTCGACTACAAGATTCCAGGAAATGATGATGCAATCCGTTCAATCGGCCTGCTTACTCGCGTCATCACCGATGCAATCGTTGCCGGACTTGCCGCGCGCTCTGCAGTTGTCAAAGAAGAGAGCAAGACCGAAACTCCAGCAGAGGTTGGCGCAGGTGAACCGATGGCAGATTGGGAGAAAGAGATTGCATCACCCGAACTAGTCGCACAAGCCCCAGCATCAGAAGAGGGAGCATAATTTCTATGGCTGCATATACAGCTACCGACGTTAAGCGCCTTCGAGAGGCAACGGCTGCCGGAATGCTCGATTGCAAGAAGGCTCTCGATGAGGCACAGGGCGATTATGAAAAGGCGGTCGATCTTATTCGTGTGAAGGGGCTCAAGGGAGTCACCAAGCGCGAGGGTCGTCTGACATCTAACGGCGCAGTCGTTGCAAAGGTTGAAGGTGGTCTCGGCGTGATGCTTGAGCTCAACTGCGAGACGGATTTCGTTGCAAAGGGTGATCGCTTTGTCGGCCTTGCCGATGAGCTTCTTGTCCATTTGCAGAGCGCACAATCTGACTCAACTGAAAAATTCCTTGAATCAAGTATGGCCAATGGGAGCACAGTCCAGGCTGTAGTTGATGAGGCAAATGCCATGTTAGGTGAAAAAATTGAGGTTCGCCGAATTGCAGTCATCAAGGACTCACCAGTTGGAATCTATCTGCACCGCACAAGCCCCGATCTTCCCCCACAGGTTGGCGTGCTCGTTCAACTATCCAAAGATGCCGGTGAAGTCGGTAAGGATATTGCGCAGCACATTGCCGCTTTTGCACCGCAGTTTGTCACTCGTGAAGATGTCCCTGCAGATTTGATCGAGAATGAGCGTCGCATCGCACATGAAAGCGCGATTGAAGAGGGAAAACCTGAAGCCTCTCTTGCGAAAATAATCGAGGGTCGTGTAACAGGCTTCGTTAAAGAGGTCTCATTAATCGAGCAATCATTTGCCAAGGATGCCAAGAAAACTGTCAAGCAGATTCTCGATGAGGCAGAAACGGGCGTGAAGGCCTTCTATCGCTTCCGCGTGGGTCAATAAGCTTCAAGGAGCTAAGAGTTAAGATTTAGACACCGATCGAATAGTTTCAAGAGGAGCATGTATGTCCGGTACACGTGGAACATATGGGCGAGTGCTTCTTAAACTCTCTGGAGAAGTCTTTGGTGGGGCCAAAGGTATCGGTGTAGACCCTGATGTAGTTCAAGATATTGCTAAACAAATAGCTGATGTTGCACGCACTGGTGTACAAGTCGCCATAGTCGTCGGTGGTGGTAATTATTTTCGTGGTGCCGAACTTCAACAGCGAGGCATGGATCGCTCCCGCGCCGATTACATGGGTATGTTAGGAACGGTCATGAACTGTCTTGCACTGCAGGATTTTCTTGAGAAAGAGGGGATTCAAACCCGGGTTCAGACCGCGATCACTATGGGACAGGTCGCTGAGCCATACGTTCCATTGCGGGCGATTCGCCACCTAGAAAAGGGTCGTGTTGTCATCTTTGGTGCAGGTGCTGGAATGCCGTATTTCACAACCGATACTGTCTCAGCACAACGCGCCCTAGAAATTGGCGCGCAGGCGCTTTTGCTCGCCAAGAGTGGTGTCGATGGTGTCTACAGCGCAGATCCTAAGAAAAATCCTGCCGCCACAAAATACGAAAGCATCTCTTACGATGAGGTCTTATCTAAATCATTAGCGGTGGCCGATGCCGCAGCCTTTGCTCTATGTCGAGAGAACAAACTTCCGATAGTTGTCTTTGATCTGATGAAAAATGGGAATATCGGCCGTGCGGTGCGCGGTGAGATGATCGGAACCTTGGTCACTTAGGTGATCAGGGCCGAAAAAAAGGAGCGGTAATGTCAGATGTAGCAAGCATCCTCAAAGATGCCGATATCAAGATGAGCAAGGCAGTGGATGTTGCAAAGGATGATTTTGCATCGATTCGCACTGGCCGTGCTCACCCATCACTATTTAATAAGATCATGGTCGACTATTACGGCACCTATACAGCTCTCTCACAACTTGCATCGATTCAAGTTCCAGAGGCGCGTATGGCCACCATCGCCCCCTTTGATAAAGGAGCGATGCTCAACATTGAAAAAGCGATCAGGGATAGTGATTTAGGTGTTAATCCATCTAGTGATGGATCTTTGATACGTATCAATTTTCCACAATTAACTGAAGAGCGACGCAAAGAGTATATAAAACTCACCAAAAGCAAGGCTGAGGATTCAAAGATCTCAATGCGTAACATTCGGCGCTCTGCAAAAGAGGCGATTGAGAAAATGGAGAAAGATGGCCTTGCTGGAAAAGATGATGTGGCGCGTGGGGAGAAAGAGTTAGAGAAAATTACTGCCGATCATGTTACGCAGGTTGATGAGATGCTCAAGCACAAAGAGACAGAACTCCTAGAAATCTAAGGGGCGTTCTATGTCTGATATGCATTCGATTAATGAGGCGATTAACAAGCGGGCTGGGCGCAAGCTCCTACCCTCAATTGCAGTCTCCTTATCTTTAGTTGCACTCATCTGGACCACTCTTGCATATCGCCGAGAGGTATTTGCATTGGTTGTGGCGGCAGCTGTTTTGTTTGGCATCCGTGAGATTGTGCGCGCCTTCAATCTTCGTGGCACTTATATTTCACTCAACGGATTGATGATTGCATCTCTTGCACTTGCATATGCGACATGGAATGGGGGGATAGCAGGCCTGGCAGTCGCCACTGCCGTTGCATTACCCATACTTCTGATTCAACTGCTCACTAGAGGCCCTGAAGGATTTGTTGCAAGTGCCACCGCGACCACATTTTCACTTCTTTATCTACCTTTCTTGGGTGGCTTCCTTATCTTGTTAGGCCGCACGGAGATGGGTCTAGAGAGAGTCATGACTTTGGTCGTCCTCGTCGGTTGTAACGATACTTTTGGCTATCTGGTTGGTGTCTTGATCGGCAAACATCCTCTTGTGCCAAAGATCAGTCCTAAGAAGAGCTGGGAGGGCTTAATTGGCTCTCTCATCTTCACCGTGACTGGTGGGACTCTCGCCTTTATTCATATCTTGAATGTGCAGTGGTGGATAGGCGCACTCGTTGGATTGATGATTGTCTTTAGTGCGACGTGTGGTGACTTGATTGAGAGTGCCATGAAACGAGATCTCGCACTCAAAGATATGGGCTCGATGTTGCCAGGTCATGGTGGAATGCTTGATCGGCTTGATTCAGTTTTAATCTCAGCACCGGCGCTTTGGCTGGCTCTTGAGTTAGTAAAGGCCTGGTTATGAGTGCGCCTGAGATAAAACTTACCTTTGATGAACCCGTTCAGCGCAAAAAAATACCGAAGCACTTAGCGGATTACTCCCCAGATGAGCGGCGTGAGATGGCCAAGCAGTTTGGTCTGCCGCCATATCGAGGGGTGCAAGTAGCAACACATTATTTCTCACATCTCTCAAATGATCCCCAAAGCTGGAGCGATATACCAGCTGAGATGCGCCAGAGCATCGCCGATCAACTCACTCCACAACTTATCCACCTAGTAAAATCGGTAACGTGTGATGCTGGCACAACGCGCAAGGATTTATGGAAGCTACATGATGGAGTCTTAGTCGAGAGCGTTTTAATGCGCTATACCGATCGCGTAACCGTATGCATCTCATCGCAAGCCGGATGTGGAATGAACTGCCCATTTTGTGCAACTGGTCAAGCCGGTCTCACCCGTAATTTGAGTGCAGGTGAAATCACTGAACAGATCGTGGCCGCGGCTCGTGCATGCGCCGATGGAGAGCTGCCAGGTGGCCCAACGAGGCTATCCAATATCGTCTTTATGGGAATGGGAGAGCCCCTTGCTAACTACAACGCCGTCATGCGATCGGTTCGAAACATCACTGATCCAAACCCAGATGGCTTAGGAATCAGTGCCCGCTCAGTGACGGTATCCACTGTTGGCCTTGTCAATGGAATTGAAAAACTTACGCAAGAGGGGATTGCAGTGACTTTAGCAGTCTCACTTCATACACCTGATGACGAACTGCGCGACACATTGGTTCCGATCAATTCGCGCTGGAATATTAAAGAGGTTTTAGCTGCCGCTGATGCATATGAAAAACGTACGGGTCGTCGATACTCCATTGAATACGCCCTCATCCGTGACATTAATGATCAATCGTGGCGCGCAGATTTATTGGGGCGGCTACTCAAAAATCGCAATGCCCATGTTAATTTGATTCCCCTGAACCCAACCCCAGGATCGAAATGGACGGCATCTCGACGTGAAGATGAGGCGGAATTTGTGCGCATCTTGGAGAGCTACGCAGTGCCAGTGACGGTTCGAGATACTCGTGGTCGCGAGATTGATGGCGCATGTGGCCAATTAGCGGGCGCGGAAAAAAATAAGTCGGACTAGTTACTCACTCATTGAATTGATAGGCTCCCGTCCATGGAAACGCTACAGAACTTCATCAACGGTAATGCCGTAGATAGCACGTCGGGGCAGACAACAAATCTGATTAATCCATCGAGCGGACAGGTATTTGCAACTGCGCCACAATCTAATGCAGCTGATATTGATGCCGCTTTTAATGCAGCGAGTAAGGCCTTTCCCGCCTGGCGCGATAGCACGCCCTCAGTGCGCCAACGCGCTCTGCTCAAAATTGCCGATGCAATCGAGGAGCGTCAAGGCGAAATCATTGAGATTGAATGTCGCAACACTGGAAAACCGATCTCATTAACGACCTCTGAAGAGGTTCCACCAATGGTCGATCAGATCCGTTTCTTTGCCGGAGCTGCAAGAAACCTTGAAGGAAAATCCGCTGGTGAATATATGCCAGGTATGACATCGATGATTCGTCGCGAGCCGATCGGTGTTATCGCTCAAGTAACTCCCTGGAACTATCCAATGATGATGGCCGTATGGAAGTGGGCACCAGCAATTGCAGCTGGTAACACCGTTGTATTAAAGCCAAGTGATACGACACCTGCATCCACTGTTTGGATGGCAAGTGTTATGGCAGAGTTTCTACCTGAGGGAGTCTTCAACGTTGTATGTGGGGAGCGCGAAACTGGTCGCTCCCTCGTAGAACACAAGCGTCCCGATATGGTTTCGATAACGGGCTCAGTTGGCGCTGGAATTCAAGTGGCACAATCGGCAGCTACACAGTTAAAACGTGTACACCTTGAGCTCGGTGGAAAGGCACCAGTAGTTGTATTTGCCGATGCAGATTTACCGGCCGCCGCCGAAGCCATTGCGATCGCAGGTTATTTCAATGCCGGCCAAGACTGCACTGCAGCTACCCGCGTCATAGTTCAAGAGAAGGTTTATGATGATTTTGTAGCCCTCTTAACAGAGCAAGCCAAAGCCATTGCTATTGGAGCACCCGATGAAGATGTCTTCTTGGGCCCAGTCAATAACGCCAATCAATTATCACGAGTGGCCGGCTTTTTAGAGCGTGTGCCATCGCATGCAACGGTAATGACCGGTGGCAGCGCCCTTGATCGCCCGGGCTACTTCTTCCCAGCAACGGTCGTCGCCGGTCTGCGCCAGGAAGATGAGATGATTCAAAATGAGATCTTTGGACCCGTTATCACTGTTCAAAAATTTAGTGATGAGGCCGATGCCGTTTCAAAGGCCAATGGCGTTGACTACGGCCTTGCCTCTAGTGTTTGGACCAAGGATCATGGCCGTGCGATGCGTATGGCCAAGGCCTTCGACTTTGGCTGTGTCTGGATCAATACCCATATCCCCGTCGTAGCCGAGATGCCGCACGGGGGATTCAAGCGCTCGGGCTATGGCAAGGATTTATCGGCCTATGGATTTGAAGATTACACGCGTATAAAGCATGTCATGACTAATCTTGGGGCGTAGTATTTGGCATCGACCTAACCACTAAAGGAGCACACCAGCATGGCGAAAGAGCAATCACTCTCGGCTGAAGCACAGTCAATTCTCAAATCCGGCATCTCTCGTCGCGCCGTTCTTGCCGGTGCCGGTGGGTTGGGAGCGGTGGGATTACTCGCTGCATGCGGTGGCGGCGGTGATGATGCCGCTGCAGAGAACTCGGTACGTTGGGGTAACTGGCCGCTGTATTTAGATTTCGATGAAGATAGTAAGACCTATCCAACGTTAGAAAAGTTCAAGACACAGACCGGGATAGATGCGCAGTACTTCGAGGATTACAACGATAACGATGAGTTTTTTGGAAAGGTCCAAGCCCAACTTAAGTTAGGTGAGGACATCGGCTACGACTTAGTTACTCCAACTGACTGGATGGCAGCGCGCTGGATTCGACTCGGTTATGCTCAAAAATATGATCTAGCAAATATCCCAAATCACGTAAATATTTTGGACTCTTTGAAATCACCATCCTATGATCCAATGCGCGAATCTACATTGACCTGGCAGGGCATTATGGCCGGCTTTGGTTGGAACACAGAGAAAAATCCAAAGGGAGTTCGCACAATCGAGGATCTCTTTTCCCCGCAAAATAAGGGCAAAATCGTTGTTTTGACCGAGATGCGAGACACCATTGGAGTGATTCTTCTCTCCCAAGGCGTCGATATTACAAAGGTCACCGAAGATCAGTTTATGAATGCCGTTGACTTTATGGCAAAGAAGATTGCCGATGGTTGGATCCGTGGCGTTAAGGGCAATGAGTATGCCGAGGATTTAACTTCTGGGGATGCAACTGCCGTCATCGGTTGGTCTGGCGATATGTTCATTTTGGCCAGCGAGAACGAGGGTAAGTTTGACTTCGCAATTCCAGAGTCGGGTGGCACAATCTCAGGAGATAACCTGATGATTCCATCAACTGCATCTCCTACTGGCAAGGTAAATGCTGAGAAGTTAATCAACTATTACTACGACCCAGTTGTAGCTGCAGAGGTTGCGGCCTACGTCAACTATGTCTGTCCAGTAAAGGGTGCACAGGCCGAGATGGAGAAGATCGCTCCAGAGCTAGCAACAAGTGAGTACATCTTCCCAACGCAGAAGACATCCTCACGTCTGAATGTATTTCGCTCTCTGACTCCAGATGAAGAGACAAAGTGGGCAGAGGCATTCCAGCAGGCGCAAGGTAACTAGTGTCTGTAGATCCAATCACAGCCCGTGGGGATCTACGCTTAACTCGCATCACTAAGTCATACGGTGAGTTCACAGCCGTTGATGATTTAACGTTGACGATTCCTAAAGGATCTTTTTTTGCTCTCCTTGGTCCATCGGGCTGTGGCAAGACGACAACGCTGCGCATGGTTGCAGGGTTAGAGGAGCCAACGGTTGGCAGTATCCACTTAGGTGAAACCGATATCACGACGACTCGCCCCTATCAACGTCCTATCAATACCGTCTTTCAAAACTATGCACTCTTTCCACATTTGACTATCTTTGAAAATATCGCATTTGGCCTACGCCGACGTGGTGTTAAAGATGTCAAAGAGCGAGTGGATAAAGTACTTACACTCGTTGAGCTGCCACATCTAGCCCAGCGCAAGCCAACCCAGCTATCAGGTGGGCAGCAGCAGCGCATCGCATTAGCGCGCGCCATAGTCAATCGCCCGGCATTGCTTTTACTTGATGAACCACTGGGCGCACTTGATTTAAAGCTACGGCGACAGATGCAGATCGAGCTCAAGTGGATTCAACGCGAAGTCGGGCTCACTTTCGTGCATGTCACCCATGATCAAGAAGAGGCCATGACAATGGCCGACACGATTGCGGTGATGAACGAGGGCAAGATCGAGCAGATGGGTACTCCCGCAGATTTATATGACGATCCCGAGACGGCATTTGTCGCTAACTTTTTAGGTCAGTCAAATCTCATCAAGGGAAAAATCGATGGCAATGATGGTGAGAACTTAGTTATCGATCTCTTTGGCCAAAAGATATCGATGCCAAAATCACGCTCACATGCCGTTGATAACTCCCTCTATGCCGGAATTCGGCCAGAGAAGTTTCGCATTACCCGCACGGGATCGCAGGTACGGGGCAATACCTTGAGCGGTGGCCATATTGAGGATGTCTCCTATATTGGTGTGAGCACCCAGTATGTAGTTGCCATGCCATGGGGCCAAGAGCTGATGGTCTTCGAGCAAAACGATGATGGCGTCCCACCATTTAACAAGGGCGAAGAGGTCGTCATCTCATGGGAGCCAAATTTCACATTTGGTCTTCGCGGAGATGAGGATGTCGAGGCAGGTATGGAAGTAAGTCCAGAGCAGTTAGATGAATAAAGAGTAATGAGGGCCACCTTGGCGAAGGTAAAGACCCCTTACCTACTGCTATTTCCTGGTTTTGCATTTCTCTTCATCTTTTTTATTCTTCCCATAATCAACTTAGCCCAAACCTCAACGCAGACTCCTATCGCTGGTGGTGATACGGGCCAGAATGAACAGACTTTCGCCTTTAGTAACTACATCAACGCCTTCATCGAAAACCGAGAGCAGTTCGGACGCTCATTCATCTATGCGACCCTTGCAACGATTTTTGCCTTAGCCATTGCCTATCCATTGGCGTATGCCATCGCATTCAAATCTGGAAAGTTCAAGAATATTCTTCTTGTTCTAGTCGTGGCACCCTTCTTCACATCGTTTCTACTTCGGACCATCGCCTGGAAACAGATCTTGGGTGAAGAGGGCTTTGTGGTGCCGACGCTTCGTAACTTAAATCTCATGGGGCAATCCACAACGATTACATCGACATCTATCGCTGTTGTGGCGGGTATGACCTATAACTTTCTACCCTTCATGACGCTTCCTTTATATGCCTCGCTTGAGCGTATCGATCCACGAACAATTGAGGCATCTGGCGACTTATATGCAAATGCCATCACAACTTTTCGCCGCGTAACCTTGCCACTATCTCTCCCAGGTGTCGTAGCAGGCACATTACTTACCTTTATCCCAGCAGCCGGTGACTATGTAAACGCTGCGATCTTAGGAAGTCCTAACACAAAGATGATCGGTAATGTCATCGAATCTCGGTATTTCAAGATCGTTGACTATCCCACTGCAGCAGCACTTTCATTTACCTTGATGGCAGCTATCTTGATCCTTGTCACCCTCTATATCCGAAAAGCTGGGACGGAGGAGTTGGTATGAGTACGCAGTTGAAGAGCGCCTCTATCCCGACGATTCCAATTAAGGCCAGGCTTTCGCGCTGGTTTGGACGTAACCTCTTGCGTATCTATATGGTCTTTGGATTTACATATCTCTTCATCCCAGTGGCCTACACCTTTGTATTCTCATTCAATGATTCAGGCAAGAGTAATCTGATCTGGAAGGGCTTTACGCTAGATAATTGGCAGAATCCATGCGGTGCGCCGCAGATTTGTAATGCACTTGGTAACTCAATCAAGATCGGCTTACTGGCTACGATATTTTCAACAATTCTTGGGACTCTCATCGCCTTTGCAATCGGGCGTTATCACTTCAAGGGCCGCTCAAGCTCTAACCTGCTGATCTTTCTACCTATGGCAACACCCGAGATAGTCCTTGGAGCCTCACTTCTATCGCTTTTTCTTGTCTTCAAAATAAATCCAGGATTTTGGCCCACGGTCATCGCTCACGTCGTATTTTGTATCTCTTTCGTCGTCGTCACCGTCAAAGCGCGAATCGCAAGCTTAGATCCACGACTTGAGCAGGCTGCGATGGATCTCTATGCCAATGAGATAGAGACATTCAGGCGTGTGACCTTGCCATTAGTTGCACCCGGTATTGCAGGAGCGGCTTTGTTGGCCTTCTCACTCTCCTTTGATGATTTCATCATCACTAACTTTAATTCTGGGACGTTAATCACCTTCCCAAAGTTCGTCTATGTGGCTGCTGCGCGAGGAATCCCCGCACAGGCAAATGTGATCGGTTCTGCGATGTTTTTCTTAGCTTTAGCCCTTGTCATCGCGGTTCAGATAGTCAATCGTAAGAAAATACGCTAGCCTTTACACGTTGCTATAGCGACCGACAGGTTGTAAAGAGAAAATCTGCGCTATGGGGTTAGGTTCCGGAGGACCCGGGCCAACTACGAGTTGTGATTGAAGGGGTGATTCCGGTCAAGGCCGGATAGCGCGATGGTAACCATCGACCCCTCTGTTCTCACCCATCTGAGTTATATGCAGCCGGCTTTGTACTGGCTCGATGAAGATCCCCTCGAGCCGATGCCGCATCCAACGCTCATCGGTGATGTGACGACCAATCTCTGCATCGTAGGTGCTGGCTACACAGGCTTGTGGACCGCTCTTCTTGCCAAAGAGGCCGATCCGCAGCGCGAAGTCATTATTCTCGAGCAGCGTGAAACCGGCGCCGGCGCATCGGGTCGTAATGGGGGCTTTTGTAGTTACACACTTACTCATGGATTCATGAATGGCTATGCCCGCTTCAAGGATGAGATGGCGATTATTGAGCGTATGGGTCGCGAAAATCTGGATAGCATCGAAGCGACAATCAAGAAATATGGAATTGAATGTGATTTTGAGTGGAATGGGGAGCTTCGAGTCGCAGTTCAAGATTGGCAGATGGAGTCGATCATCGAAGAGGCGACCCTTCGCAACTCCTTTGGAGATAACGTTGAAGTTTTGAACGCCGCCCAGGTGCAGGCTCGGGTGAACTCACCGATTTACAAGGGTGCACTCTGGGATCCAGATGGCACCGCCTTAGTCGATCCTGCACGTTTGGTCTGGGGACTTGAGCGCGTTTGTATACAACTAGGTGTGAAAATCTTTGAAAATACTCATGTAGAAAAAGTTGAGCAGACTCGAACAGGGATGATTGTTCACACTCCATATGGAGTTGTGCATGCGAAGAAAGTTGCACTCGCAACTAATATCTTTAAATCACTTGTACGCAGGGCCCATAAGTACGTGATCCCTGTCTATGACTTCCAACTCGTCACTGAGCCATTAACTCCAGCGCAACTCGACTCCATCGGTTGGAAGGAGCGCGAGGGATTATCTGATGCTGGTAATCAATTTCATTACTATCGAATGACGAAAGATAATGAGATCTTATGGGGTGGCTATGATGCGATTTATAACTTCAGTGGCAAGGTCAGACAAGAGTATGAGTCAGATGCCCAAACATATGCACATTTAGCACAGGCTTTTTTGGAGACGTTCCCGCAACTCAAGGGAATCAAGTTCACACATGGTTGGGGAGGCGCGATCGATACCTGCACACGTTTTTCACCATTCTGGGGCATGGCATATCGCAAACGTTTGGCATACGTCATGGGCTATACAGGTTTGGGGGTCGGATCAACCCGCTTTGGTGCACAGGTAATGCTGGATCTTTTGGATGGTGTTGATAATGAACGCACTCGTCTTACGATGGTACGAAAGAAACCATGGCCATTTCCTCCCGAGCCATTTCGATTCCTCTTTATCCGCCTGACGCAATGGTCCATTAATAGAGCAGACCACAAGCAGGGTAGGCGTAACTTGTGGCTTCGCATGCTCGATTCCTTGGGCTTAGGTTTCGATTCTTAATGTTTTACGCCTATTCTTGATACATGGTCAATCACGGCAACATGTATGGCCCCGACTTTACATTTCTTGGTATCGAACGCTGTGATTTAGATATCCCATCGAGCTTTGCCGATGCCGATGTTGTAATCATTGGTGCACCGATTGACAGCGGTACATCTCATCGCTCGGGTGCAAAGTTTGGTCCTCAGGCCATTCGTGGTGGGGATTATCTGCCTCATGATGCTGCGCGTCCTCATTTGGCGCTGCGTATCGATTCATTAAAGGAGATGAAGGTCGTTGATGCAGGGGATTTACTCATGCCTGGGGGAGATCTCATCGCCTCACTTGAGGTACTAGCAGTTGCAACAGAGAAGATTTCACGTGCAGGTGCTATCCCAGTCATTCTTGGTGGAGATCACTCAATTGCATCTGCCGATGTTGCAGGAATCGCACGTCATCGAGGTCTTGGAAAGATTTCAATGATCCACTTCGATGCTCACGCCGATACAGGTGAGGATCACTTCGGTGCCCTTGTTGGACATGGAACCCCGATGCGCCGTTTGATTGAATCTGGTGCGGTGCGAGGAGATCGTTTCCTGCAGCTAGGTCTGCGCGGATATTGGCCAGATGCCAAAACCCTAGATTGGATGAGAGATCAGGGTATGCGCTCCTATGAGATGACTGAGATCCATCATCGTGGATTACACACTGTCTTAGATGAGTCATTTGTGACTTTGACCGATGGCTGTGATGGTGTATTTCTCTCAGTAGATATCGACGTTGTAGATCCGGGGATGGCGCCAGGGACTGGAACACCAGAGCCAGGAGGAATGACGAGTCGCGAACTACTCGAATCTGTACGTCGAATCTGTCTTGAACTTCCAATAGTCGGTATCGATGTGGTGGAGGTGGCACCTGCATTCGATACTGCAGAGATCACTGCGATTCTGGCTAATAGAGTCGTTTTAGAGGCGTTAAGTGCGATTGCAAAGCGTCGTAGCGGTGAGAAGTATTCACCAACACAAAACTTATTGGATCGCTAGATGCGTGAAGTTGTAGTCCTAGGCTCCACTGGCTCCATCGGGCGCCAGGCTCTAGAGATCATAGCCGCCTACCCAGATAAGTTTCGTGCCCTTGCAATCTCATCGGCAGGTAGTGATCCGGCCTTGGTCATTGAACAAGCGAGGGCTTTGAAAGTGAGTTATGTCGGCGTTGTGAGCAATGCCGATGTGATCGCACAGGCGCTACCAGGTGTCAAGGTGATTGATGGAGAGCTAGCATCGACCGAGATCGCATCTCTTGCCTGTGATGTCGTCATCAATGGCATTACAGGCTCGATCGGACTTGGTCCAACTCTTGCCGCCCTTGATGCGGGAAATATATTGGCCTTGGCCAATAAAGAGTCACTCGTTGTAGCAGGTGATCTCGTCATGTCAAAGGCAAAGCCACTGCAAATCATCCCGGTCGACTCTGAGCATTCGGCAATCTGGCAGAGCGCCTTGGCTGGTAAGCGTGATGAGATCAGTAAGGTGATCTTGACCGCAAGCGGTGGTCCATTTGTGGATCGAAAAGATGTGAGTGGGGTGAGCCTGGCCGATGCACTCAAGCATCCAACATGGAGCATGGGAGCTGTTGTCACTATAAATTCTGCGACCCTAGTCAATAAGGGTCTTGAGATAATCGAGGCCCACCATCTATTTTCAATGCCATACTCGGCAATAGAGGCGGTCATTCATCGCCAATCGGTTGTGCACTCATTGGTTGAGTTCGTGGATGGATCAACAATCGCCCAGGCAAGTCCCCCCAATATGAAGGGTGCGATCGCCTATGCACTTAACTTTCCAAACCGTCTGGTAAAGGCGACTGCACCTATTAATTGGAGTATGAAACACGAGTGGAGTTTCGAGCCAATCGATGACACACAGTTTCCAGCGCTCGCCCTCGCACGCCATTGTGGTGAGATCGGCGGGGGCCTTCCTGCGATATTTAACGCGGCAAATGAGATTGCGGTCGCAGGATTTATCGCTGGAAAGATCGCATTTACCTCAATAGTTCCCTTAGTTGAGGCTGTGGTTGCGCAATCTGCAAAATTAGCACCTCAAAGGCTGCGAGACTTGGTCGATGTCAGTGCCGTGCACAATGATGCGCGGATGCTCGCCCGTGAACATCTAATACGATTGGCCCCATAATGCAGATACTCGGTGTCCTTGCCTTTGTCGTTGCCCTTCTCCTATCAGTGATGATCCATGAGTTTGGTCATTACTTGACGGCAAAACGATATGGGATGAAGGTCTCTGAGTTTTTCCTCGGATTTGGAACACGCCTGTTCTCGCGCCAGATCGGGGAGACCGAGTTTGGAATTAAGGCGATTCCAGCTGGTGGCTACTGCAGGATCGAAGGTATGACACCGACAGATCAGATGCCTGTGGGCCAAGAGGAGCGAGCCTTTTATAAGGCGACATCGGGACGCAAATTAATCGTCCTTGGCGCTGGATCCTTCCTGCACTTTGTCATCGGATATGTCCTGCTTTTCACGCTCTTTGCTGGGATCGGTACTACGCAGGTTTTACCGATCATCGGTGAGGTCATCAAGGGATCAGCGGCGCAATCTGCAGGCCTGTTGGCTGGGGATGAAGTGGTATCTATCAACGGTAAGAAAATCACTGATTGGTACAGAGATGTCCAAGTCATCCGTGACTCTGCAGGTCGAGAGTTGAGCCTTGGAGTACAACGCTCTGGGCAAGAGCTCATCATCACTGCAACACCTACCCTTGAGACCATTGATGGCGAGCAGAGGTATCTGTTGGGAATAATCAATGAATCTGGGTTAGTGCGTACAGGGTTCATCTTCTCCTTTCAAAAGGCTGCGATTGTTACCAAGGACTTTCTCTTTCAGAGCGTTAAATCTCTTGCCAATCTTCCCTCCAAGATTCCGCAGCTCTGGGGTCAGACTGTTGATGGACAAGAGCGCGATGCCAACGGTCTTGTCGGTATCGTCGGAGTCGCACGTGTATCTGGAGAGGCCGTCAGCAGCGATAACTTAACGCCGATGGAGCGCCTTGCTACTTTCACTCTGATTATTGCAAGTTTGAATATCTTCGTCGGCATCTTCAACCTCCTTCCAATCCTTCCCCTTGATGGCGGACATATGGCCGTTGCCATCGCCGATGAGATACGCGCTCTCTTTGCTCGCATGCGTGGACGTGCACGGCCGGCACCGATCGATGTGACTGTGCTTACCCCGATCACGGTAGTGGTATTTGTGATTTTAGCTGCGTTGACGCTTCTTCTTCTTGTGGCAGATATCGTCAATCCAGTCATTCTCAATCTTTAGCAGATCACGACTAGTTACGGCACAATAGGGCCATGGTCGATTTAGGGATTCCTAGCGCACCGCCTCCTGTACTTGCCGCACGTCGCACGACCAGGCAGATGATGGTTGGCAAGGTCGGTGTCGGTAGTGCATCACCGGTGAGTGTGCAATCGATGTGCACCACACTCACATCTGATGTCAACGCAACGCTGCAACAGATCGCCGAGCTCACTGCCGCTGGATGTCAGATTGTCCGAGTCGCGGTTCCGAGCCAGGATGATGCAGATGCACTGGCTCAGATCGCCAAGAAATCCCAGATTCCAGTAATCGCCGATATTCACTTTCAACCCAAGTATATTTTTGCAGCTATCGATGCAGGCTGCGCAGCCGTACGAGTGAACCCAGGAAATATCAAGCAGTTCGATGACAAGGTGAAAGAGGTCGCAAAGGCGGCCGGTGATGCCAAGATTCCGATTCGAATTGGAGTCAATGCGGGATCACTCGATCCTCGACTACTTGCAAAGTATGGCAAGGCAACCCCTGAGGCCCTAGCCGAGTCTGCGCTCTGGGAGGCATCCTTATTCGAGGAGCATGGTTTTTCAGATATCAAAATCTCAGTAAAGCACCATGATCCAGTGACAATGGTGAATGCATATCGAATCTTGGCGGCAAAGTGTGACTATCCCCTACACCTTGGGGTGACCGAGGCTGGACCGATTTTTCAAGGCACGATCAAATCTTCGACCGCCTTTGCAATTTTATTAGCTGAGGGAATCGGTGACACGATCCGTGTCTCTCTCTCTGCACCTCCAGTGGAGGAGGTCAAGGTGGGAATCTCAATTCTAGAATCACTAAATCTTCGTCAGCGAAAACTTGAAATAGTCTCCTGTCCATCATGTGGGCGTGCACAAGTCGATGTCTATACGCTGGCTGAGAAAGTGCAGGCAGGATTAGAGGGTATGACCGTGCCACTTCGTGTTGCAGTGATGGGATGTGTTGTTAACGGACCGGGTGAAGCTCGCGAGGCCGATTTAGGTGTTGCATCTGGAAATGGTAAAGGTCAGATCTTTGTTAAGGGTGAGGTCATTAAGACCGTGCCTGAAGCGATGATTGTTGAAACTTTAATTGAAGAGGCGATGAGATTAGCCGAAGAAATGGAGGCCGCGGGCGTTGCATCAGGCATGCCTACCGTTGATATTCGGTAGGCTCACCCTATGTTGAAGATGTCTACGCTCTTTTTGCGTACGCTGCGCGATGATCCAGCCGATGCAGAGGTAGCCAGCCATCGTCTGCTCGTTCGAGCCGGATATATCCGTCGAATCGCCGCAGGTATCTACTCATGGCTTCCATTGGGCGTCATCACCCTTCGCAACGTTGAGAACATCGTTCGTCAAGAGATGGACCAGGCAGGCTTTCAAGAGGTCCACTTTCCTGCGCTGCTTCCGCGTGAGCCATATGAGAGCACTCATCGTTGGAGTGAGTATGGACCATCTCTTTTTCGCCTGAAAGATCGCAAAGGTGCAGATTACTTACTCGGACCAACACATGAAGAGATGTTCACATTGATGGTCAAAAGCGAATACTCCTCATATAAAGACCTGCCTGTCTCTTTGTATCAGATACAGACGAAGTATCGTGATGAGGCCCGTCCACGCAGTGGGATCATCCGCGGTCGTGAGTTTGTGATGAAGGACTCTTATTCATTTGATATTGATGATGCCGGCCTTGATATCTCTTATCAAAGGCACCGTGATGCATATGTCAGCTGCTTTGATCGATTGGGGATGAAGTACAACATCGTCCAAGCCGTCTCAGGTGCGATGGGTGGATCGCGCTCAGAGGAGTTTCTAGCACCCTGCGACACAGGCGAGGACACCTACGTTCTGTGCCCACAGTGTGGTTATGCTGCAAATGTTGAGGCGATGATAACGAAGGTTGCGCCGGGTGATCCATCGGGTATTCCAGCGCTAGAGGAGTTAGACACTCCTAATACTCCGACGATTGACTCCTTGGTTGGCGTTATGAACTCAAACTTTGGTGGTGGCCATAGTGCCGCGGATACGCTTAAAAATATTATGTTGGTTGCAGATGGAAAAGCGATTGCAGTCTTAGTACCCGGAGATCGCGAGGTAGATCTCAAGCGTCTGCAGGAGAACTTAATTGGAGTCCACGAGCTTCGTATCTTCGAAGAGGCCGACTTTGATAAGTATCCCAAGCTCGTCAAAGGCTATATAGGGCCCCAGGACGTCAAGACATTTGGGATTCCCCTCTATGCCGATCCGCGTGTGGCACCTGGAACATCGTGGATAAGTGGTGCTAACAAGAAGAATCGCCATGCACGCTTTGTTCTCAATGGTCGCGACTTCACACCTGATGCCTATGTCGAGGCTGCAGAGGTACGCGCAGGAGATGCCTGCCCGCAGTGCGCAACACAGATTGTGATTGATCGTGCAATTGAGATAGGTCATATCTTTCAATTAGGTCGAAAGTATGCAGATGCCCTCGACCTCACAGTCTTAGACCAGAACGGAAAGTCGCAAGTGCTCACTATGGGCTCTTACGGTATCGGTGTATCCCGGGCGGTCGCTGCGATCGCAGAACAGACAAGTGATGAGATTGGTCTTAACTGGCCAGTTGAGATAGCACCGGCCAAGGTGCATATCGTGGCCACAGGTAAGGAGGATCTACCCTTTGATACCGCTCTGACACTTGGGCAGAATCTAGAGGACATTGGTATCTCGGTCATGCTCGATGATCGCCGAGAGGCAAGTGCTGGCGTAAAATTCAAAGATGCTGAGTTAATCGGTAATCCCATCATCGTTGTTGTGGGTAAAGCCCTGGCCGATGGCAATGTTGAAGTGCGCCTACGATCAACTGGGGCTAAGAGCGAGGTATCTCTTGCAACTGCGGTGAGTGCTATCTCAGCACTGCTCAAGTAAGGAGGGAATATGGCAGAGCTAAGCCTTGCAACTGGTTTATTTCTCCTGAGTGCATCCTTCTTCGCTGGATTTATCGATTCAATCGCTGGCGGTGGGGGATTGATTCAACTTCCAGCGCTTTTAATCGGTTTACCCAAGACTGAGACGGTGACAATTCTTGGAACAAATAAACTTGGCTCAGTCTTTGGAACTACGGTCGCAGCTGGACTTTATCGCCGAGTGATAAAACCCGAACCCAAGGTTCTACTCGCTATGGCAGTGCCGGCATTTATTGGATCGGCCGGTGGTGCATCTCTTGCATCCTCAATCCCAACTTCAAGTATGCGTCCGCTCGTGTTGATACTTTTGATTGTCGTTGCGATCTACACCTGGCTCAAACCTGATTTAGGAAAGATAGAGCTTTTACGCCATCACGCGGCACGCCGAATTCAGATCGCAGCCCTGGCAGGAGCCATCATCGGTTTCTATGACGGAATCTTTGGGCCAGGTACTGGCTCATTTCTGATGCTGATCTTGGTGGCCTCCCTTGGTTATGCCTTCATCACCGCCTCTGCTATCGCAAAGGTTGTCAACGTCTCAACCAATTTGGGTGCAATCCTCATCTTCGGTTTCAATGGTGCGATTATCTGGCAGATTGGATTGGCCCTGGGAGCGGCAAATGTAACTGGGGCAATCATCGGCTCTCGCCTTGCTATTCGTGGCGGTTCAACGCTGGTGCGTAAAACCTTCATGGTCGTGACCGTTGCGCTCATTGTTAAGGTAGGGATTGATACTTTTCAATTTTTCTAGTTACACTTGGATTACAACTTAATAAGAAAGTAGTCTTATATGTCACTGACACAATCTTTAACTGCGCTCCTTCTGCCTGATATCGAAAATGCAGGTTACTTTCTTGAGGAGCTTGTCGTCTCAAACCCTGGCGATCATTGCATTCTCACCTGTGTCGTAGATGGCCCAAAGCCCCTGAACCTGGATGAGGTAACCCTTCTCTCACGGTTGATTTCAGAGCATTTGGATACAAGCACACTCATTGAGGGCACCTTTACCCTTGAAGTCACATCACCGGGCGTTGACAGACCACTGACGCAGCGCCGGCACTGGGAGAAGAACGTGACCCGGATAATTGCGATGGTCTTTCATGATGGTGGCACCCTAACTGCCCGATTGACTCATTTAGGCGAGAGTGATGCCATATTTGTTGAAAATATCAAGGGTCGGATGAAGTCACACACCGTTGTCTTGGCCGATATCAAGCGAGCACAGGTGCAAGTCGAATTCAGTCGTAAGGATGAGAAGTAAATGCATGTAGAGATGAGTGCATTAGTCGAGATGACAACGCAGAAGGAGATCGCACTCGAGCAGCTCATTTATGCCATTGAAATTGGAGTCTTAACGGCTTACAACCAGAGTGATGAATCCAAGCGCCATGCAAGAGCGGTTTTAGATCGTGAGAGTGGTGAAATCTCAATACTGGTTCCAGAGTTCAATGAGCTCGGTGAGAAAATTGGCGATGTCATAGACATGCCGGCTGGGTTCTCTCGGATAGCGACATCGACGGCAAGGCAGATCATCAAGTTGAAGATGCGTGAGACTAATGATGCATCCATCGTTGGTGAGTTCACTGGCAATGTTGGAGATGTCATATCAGGAGTTGTTGCGCAGGGTCGTGATCCAAAAATGATCAACGTCAACTTAGGGCGCACAGAGGGTCGCATACCTCCGCAGGAGCAAGTACCAGGGGAGATCTATAATCACGGCGATCGCATTAAATGCTTTGTCGTAGAGGTAAAGCAGGGTTTGAAAGGCCCAGAAATTATGCTATCTCGAAGCCACCCCGCACTTGTCAAGCAGCTCTTCGCATTTGAAGTTCCAGAGATTAATGATCGCATCGTTGAGATTATGGCCGTTGCCCGCGAGGCTGGTCATCGCAGCAAAGTTGCGGTCAAATCCCATCGCGCAGGTGTGAGCCCTAAAGGCTCACTCATTGGCCCCATGGGCTCACGAGCTCGCGCAGTCATGGATGAGCTCCATGGAGAAAAAATCGACATCGTGGATTGGTCTGATGATCCAGCGATCTTTGTCGGCCATGCACTAGCCCCAGCTAAGGTCATCTCGGTTGAGATCACCGACCTTGCAGGGCGCTGTGCCAAAGTTGTGGTTCCGGACTATCAGTTATCTCTGGCCATTGGAAAAGATGGACAGAATGCACGCCTGGCTGCACGCCTGACCGGCTGGCGTATCGATATTCATCCCGATACTCCCATTATGTAAAGCGGGCCCTGATTGGATAAGATAAGGGAGTTCACCAACAATCGAAATGGATAAGAAAGATATGAAACTCACATGAGCTCGCTAGGACTATGAGGTCGTACAACTAGGGCTTGCATGTGATGTATATGCGGGCCAAGACAGGGGAAAATGTGTCAAAGGTCCGCGTACACGAGTTAGCAAAACAACTCGGTATGGAGAGCAAGGTCGTACTTGCAAAGCTCCAAGAAATGGGCGAATTCGTCCGATCGGCTTCATCCACGGTTGAGGCGCCCGTTGTGCGCAAACTCATCGAGTTATATCCAGATGCAAAGCCCGTTGAGGAGAAGAAGCCTGTCAAAAAGGCGGCTGCAAAAAAAGCCGCTATAAAACCTAAAGAAGAGGTAAGCGCCGAACAGGCAGCCTCACTGGCCGCTGAGCTCGGAGTTGATTTAGAGGCGCTTAAAGCTGAGCAAGTGCGCTCAGAGTTACATAAGGCCGAGATGGCTGCAAAGGCAGAGGCAGAGCGTGCAGCACAGAGTGCACCAGAGGCCGAGGTTGCAAAGCCGGCTCCACGTGTAGGTAATAATCCATTCTCATCTGGGCCATCTGTTGTTCCGCGTCCACCGCGTCCAGGTAATAATCCATTCTCAACTGGGGGCACAACTCCACGTCCACCACAACGTCCACCAGGTGCGCCACGTCCAGGAATGGCAGGTGCTCGTCCAGGTTCAGTACGTCCAGGCTTTGCCGCACGTCCACCAAGTTCGCGTCCGGCAACCGGTGCAGGTTTTCCTGCGCGCACCAGCGCTGGCCCAACAACTAGCTCTCCCTACAAGAGTGGCGGCCCAACTGGCGCACCCACGACAGGTGCACCCACTCGTCCAGGCGGTGGTCGCCCACCACAACGTGGAGGTGCAGGCGGAGCATTTGGAAAGAATGCGAGCAAGAAATCTGGTCGCAAAGCAAAGTCACGTAAGGCCCTTCGCGATGAGTTCGACAATATGCAAGCACCACAACTTGGTGGCGCAGTTGTTCCACATGGCGATGGAAAGACCCCCATCCGTATGCGCCGCGGTTCATCTCTAGCTGATTTCGCCGACAAGATTGGCGCAGATCCAGCGGCACTAGTTGCCGCTCTCTTTCACTTAGGCGAAATGGTCACGGCAACACAATCGGTGGATGCAGATACCTTTGAGATTCTAGGTGTTCAGCTTGGATATGTTATTGCGATAGTAAGTCCTGAAGATGAGGATCGCGAGCTTTTGCAGGGCTTTGATATCGATTTGATGGATGAGTTAGCCCAGATTAATCCTGATTCACTCGTTGCGCGTCCACCAGTGGTAACTGTCATGGGCCACGTCGATCACGGTAAAACATCACTTCTAGATGCGATCCGTAAGAGCGAGGTGATGAAATCCGAGGCTGGAGGAATCACCCAGCACATTGGTGCCTACCAAATTCACCATGATCACAACGGTCTTAACCGTGCGATTACATTTATCGACACTCCAGGTCACGAAGCATTCACCGCCATGCGTGCCCGAGGCGCAAAGGTGACTGATATCGCCGTGCTTGTCGTCGCCGCCGATGATGGCATCATGCCGCAGACAATCGAGGCGCTCAATCACGCCCAAGCCGCTGATGTACCCATCGTTGTCGCCGTCAATAAGATGGATAAAGAGGGTGCTAACGCCGATAAGGTCCGTCAGCAGTTGACTGAGTACAACTTGATCGCAGAGGAGTACGGCGGAGAGACGATCTTCGTAAACGTCTCGGCTAAATCTGGACAAGGTGTAGATGATCTGATCGAATCAATCCTTCTCACAGCCGATGCGGCTATCGATCTTCGCGCAGTTGCCGATGAGAGCGCACGAGGAGTAGCGATCGAGGCTCACCTGGATCGTGGCCGTGGCCCAGTGACAACAGTTCTCATCCAACGAGGAACGTTGAAGGTTGGCGATGCAATCGTTGCCGGTGGTTCATTTGGTCGCGTGCGCGCGATGCTCGATGAAAATGGCGATAGTGTTGAAACTGCTGGGCCATCTCGTCCAGTTCAGGTTCTCGGATTCACATCGGTACCAAGTGCTGGAGATACATTCCTCGTTGCCGATGAAGATCGCACCGCACGCCAGATCGCAGAGAAGCGTCAGGCCGCTGAGCGAAATGCACAGCTTGCCAAGGCGCGCAAGAAGGTCTCCCTGGAAGACTTTATGGAGCAGTCCAAAGTCTCAACACTCAACTTGATTCTCAAAGGAGATGTGAGTGGCTCGGTAGAGGCACTCGAAGAGGCACTCATGGCACTTGATGTCGGTGCTGAAGTTGATCTTCGTGTTATTCACCGCGGTGTCGGTGCTGTGACCAAGAGCGATATCACATTGGCCTCGGCATCTACGGCAGTTGTAATCGGCTTCAACGTCAAACCTGAACCACAGACTGCGATCTACGCCGATCAAGAGGGTGTTGAAGTGCGCTTCTATTCAGTCATCTACCAGGCGATCGAGGAGATTGAACTCTCACTCAAAGGTCTGCTCAAGCCGATTTATGAAGAGATCATTCTCGGTAATGCCGAAGTTCGTGAGATCTTCAAATCCTCCAAGGCTGGAAATATCGCTGGCTCGGTCGTTAAAGATGGAATCATCCGACGCAATGCAAAGGCCCGCATCTTGCGAGGCGATCAGATTCTCGTCGATGATCTCACAATCGACTCACTCAAGCGCTTCAAAGACGATGCTAATGAGGTCAAAGAGGGCTTTGAGTGCGGAATTGGACTTGGCAGCATGAAAGAGATTGCTATCGGGGACACGATTCAGGTATTCGAGATGCGTGAGAAAAAGAGAGAGTAAGAGATGAATCCATCACACCGAACCTTGAAAGTGGCCGACCGCATCAAAGTAGTCGTGGCACAGATTTTAGAGACGAAGATCAAAGATCCGCGTCTAGGATTCATTACCGTTACCGATGCACGGGTCACTGGTGACCTGCAGATAGCCTCGATCTTCTATACCGTTCTTGGCGATATCGAGGCACGTGCATCGACTGCCGCCGCCCTTGAGAGCGCAAAAGGTGCGATTCGATCGGCCTTAGGACGCGAGCTTGGGCTGCGGATAACTCCCTCCATTGAGTTCTTCGAAGATGGTCTTCCAGAGAGTGCGAAGGCTCTTGACTCATTGCTAGCAAAAGTTCACGAACAAGATGCGCAGGTTGCAGCGATGCGTAAAAATGCGACATATGCCGGGGGAGAAGATCCATATAAGGCCCCGCGTATCATCGAGTCGGAGTAATCATCGATCACGGCTTTCTGGTGATAGATAAAGAGCCAGGGATGACAAGTCATGACGTGGTCGCTATCGCCCGTCGCGTATTAGGAACTCGAAAAGTCGGTCACGCTGGGACTCTCGATCCCATGGCCACTGGAGTATTGATTCTGGGCTTTAACAACGGCACTCGTCTATTGGGCTACATCACAAATGGTGATAAGAGTTATCAAGCAACCATGGTCTTAGGTGCTGCAACAATCACTGATGATCGTGAGGGTGAGATTCTCTCCCAAAAAGATGCAAGCGGGATAAGCGATGATGAGATTGAAATTGAGTTAGCAAAGATGCGTGGAGCAATCATGCAGCGTCCTAGCTCAGTATCTGCAGTCAAAGTTGATGGTGAGCGAGCCTATGCCCGTGTGCGGGCAGGTGAAACTCTCGAAATCGCGGCTAGAGAGATAACTATTAGTCAGTTAGATATGCAGGTAATCCGTCGCTTTGATACATCCATTGAAGTAGATATCGAAGTTACATGCTCGGCCGGTACCTTTATCCGAGCGATAGCCCGTGATTGTGGGCAGGCACTTGGCGTGGGCGGACATCTCTCATCTCTGCGCCGCACGCGCATCGCTAGCTACGGATTGGATTGCGCGATCACATTGGAGCAGTTAAAAATCGGTGATTTCAGCCCCTTGCCACTGGGTGATGTCGCCCGTGGGGTCTTTAGCACTCGCGAGTTACATGTCGATGAGCGAGCCGAACTCTCCTTTGGTCGTCCATTGACCTGCAATCCAAGTGATGAGATCTACGCCGGTATGAGCGGTGATAACGAGTTGATCGCACTCCTTGCCAATAAAGATGGCTTTGCCAAACCTATTGCCGTGTTCGCTGCGGCACAACAGGGGAGGATGAGTTTATGAGCGTCGTAGTGATCGGTGTATTCGATGGAGTGCATAAGGGCCATCAAGATGTTCTAACGCGCGCCAGGGCGATCGCGGGCGATAAGAAAATTATCGCACTCACTTTTGACCCACATCCAGTGAGCATAATCGCACCAGATCATGCACCCACTCTTCTGACAACTCTCTCGGATCGCATCGAGCTATTAAAGATTCACAACGCCGATCAAGTAGCTGTTATGGCTTTTACTCACGACTTTGCCGCGCTGAGCCCTACGGATTTCGTGGAGAAAATCCTTGTTCAACAGTTGGGTGCAACTACAGTGGTTGTTGGTAAGAATTTTACATATGGCCATAAAGCCGCAGGCACAGTTCTCACACTTGCGCAGTTTCCCGGCTTTGAAACTATAGTTTTGGATCTGGCGCCACAAGATGGTGAGGCAGTTTCATCTACGCGAATCCGAAGACTTGTTATCGAAGGTAATGTGGAGAAAGCACGCGAGCTATTGACCCGACCTCATCGATTGGATGGAATCGTGGTGCATGGTGAGAAGCGTGGACGTGAGATTGGTTACCCCACTGCAAATCTAGGTGAGATAGATAATCAGAGTATTCCTGCAGATGGCGTATACGCAGGCTGGTTGAGCGTCGGAATCGATCGCTGGCCAGCGGCGATTTCAATTGGTACTAACCCAACATTTGCAGGAGTACGGGCGCGCCAAGTTGAGGCATATGCCATCGATCAAGTTGGGCTCGAGCTTTACTCACGCCAGGCAAGTGTCGAATTTGGTTGGCGTCTTCGAGAGACCGTGGCATTTGATGGCCTTGAGCCGATGCTCGTTCAGATGGCGAAAGACTGCGCCAGGGCCCGCGAACTCACTGCGCTCTGATCCACGATTTCACCTATCTATAGCCCCACTGGTAGCCTTTGAACACAACGAGAAAGCGAATTTCCGTGAGGTACACCGGAAAACCCCGTGATCACCAGAAAACAATAGGAGAACTACGTATATGGCACTAAAACCAGAGGCAACAGCTGCAATCGTAAAAGAGTATGGCTCGACTCCTACTGACACGGGAAGTCCTGAAACCCAGGTCGCTTTGCTGTCCAAGCGCATTGAAGAGATCACAACACATTTACAGACCAACCCACATGACCACCACAACCGTCGTGGCCTTTTGTTACTCGTTGGTCGTCGTCGTCGAGTTCTTCAGTATCTGTCGAAGACAGATATCAATCGTTATCGTGCAATTATCGAAAAGCTCGGTATTCGCCGCTAAGTAAAAAAATAGCTACCCACTAGAGGATGAATGGTCCTCGGTAGTGGTTTCCGCAAGGGCTCTTGATGAGCGTGCGTGAACTTCGATCGGAGATTCATTGTTAGTTCTCGGTGTGGTAGCCCGAAATTGAGATAGCTGTTCCAAGCGTTCTCAAAACTAACTAAAGGAGGACCCATGGAGGGTCAAGAGGTTCAATCAGCCGTTGCAGTAATTGATAACGGAAAGTTCGGAAAACGAGAGATTCGTTTTGAAACAGGGCGCCTAGCGCGTCAAGCAGCCGGAGCTGCGGCAGTATTTCTAGATGATCAGACGATGATCTTTTCAGCAACTACTGCATCAAAGACACCAAAGGATCAATTTGATTTCTTTCCTTTAACAGTTGATGTTGAAGAGAAGATGTATGCAGTTGGTCGTATCCCAGGATCGTTCTTTCGCCGTGAGGGCCGCCCATCAGAGGATGCGATTCTCACCTGTCGCTTGATCGATCGACCATTACGCCCATCATTTGTTAAGGGTCTTCGTAATGAAGTCCAGATCGTTGTGACAGTGATGGCGTTGGACCCAGATCATATGTATGACGTCATCGCAATCAACGCTGCATCGATGTCAACACAACTTGCTGGTCTTCCATTTTCTGGTCCGATCGGTGGCGTTCGCGTCGCTTTGATAGATGCTCAGTGGGTAGCATTTCCCAATCATTCACAGGTTGCTAACGCAGTCTTTGATATGGTCGTTGCCGGTCGCATAAGCGATGATGGCGATGTTGCAATCATGATGGTTGAGGCAGAGGCCACAACCAGGACGATTGAGCTCATCAAAGGTGGAGCACCAACTCCTAACGAGGAGGTCGTTGCACAAGGTCTGGATGCGGCTAAGCCATTCATCAAGATTCTCTGTGATGCGCAGTCAAAGCTCGCTAAAACCGCTGCAAAGCCGACTGCAGAGTTCCCAGTATTTCTTGACTACCAAGATGATGTCTTTGCCGCCGTCGAAAAAGCGGCAGGAAAAGATCTTGCACAAGCACTGACTATCTCTGGAAAGCAAGAGCGTGAGACAAAGATCGATCAGATCAGCGCAACAACAAAAGAGAGTGTTGCGGCAAAGTTTGAAGGACGTGAAAAGGAAGTCCCAGCGGCTTTCCGCTCATTGACCAAGAAGCTTGTCCGCCAGCGCGTTTTGCGTGACAAGATCCGTATCGATGGACGTGGATTGCGCGATATTCGTGCATTATCTGCAGAGGTTGAAGTTATTCCTCGCGTCCATGGCTCAGCGATATTTGAGCGTGGTGAGACGCAGATTCTTGGAGTGACAACCCTTAACATGCTCAAGATGGAGCAGCAGTTAGATACGCTCAATCCAGAGAATCACAAGCGTTACATGCACAACTACAACTTTCCACCGTATTCAACTGGTGAGACCGGTCGTGTAGGTACACCAAAGCGCCGCGAAATCGGGCATGGTGCACTCGCTGAGCGTGCTTTGATTCCAGTGTTGCCAACTCGTGAAGAGTTCCCATATGCAATCCGTCAAGTCTCTGAGGCACTTGGTTCAAATGGATCAACTTCAATGGGCTCTGTCTGTGCATCAACTCTTGCGCTCTATAACGCAGGTGTTCCATTGCGTGCACCTGTCGCAGGTATTGCAATGGGTCTTATCTCAGATACGGTTGATGGCAAGGTTGAGTACGTGGCTCTCACCGATATTCTCGGTGCAGAGGATGCATTTGGTGACATGGACTTCAAAGTCGCAGGTACTAAGGACTTTGTCACAGCCCTTCAACTAGATACTAAGCTCGATGGAATTCCTGCATCGGTTCTTGCCGGTGCGCTTTTGCAGGCAAAAGAGGCGCGTCTTGCAATTCTTGATGTAATGAACGAGGCGATAGATGGCCCAGATGAGATGAGTCCATTTGCTCCACGCATCATCTCGGTCAAGATTCCAGTCGATCAAATCGGTGCAGTAATCGGGCCTAAGGGCAAGATCATCAACCAGATTCAAGAGGAGACTGGCGCAGATATCTCCATCGAAGATGATGGAACGATCTATATCGGCGCAGTAGATGGCCCATCGGCCGAAGCTGCTCGTGCACAGATCAACGCCATCGCGAACCCACAAATGCCAGAGGTTGGTGAGCGCTACTTAGGTACCGTCGTCAAGCTTGCCGCCTTTGGTGCCTTCATCTCACTTATGCCAGGTAAAGATGGCCTTCTACATGTATCGCAGATTCGCAAGATGCATGGTGGAAAGCGCATTGAAAACCTCGAAGAGGTCATGAAGGTCGGCGATAAGATTCAAGTTGAGATCGGTGAGATCGATCCAAAGGGTAAGTTGTCTTTGGTGCCAGTTCTTGAGGATGGCTCAACTGGCTCAGCGGAATAAATGAGCGTACGTCGCACAGTTCTACCTAGCGGTCTGCGTATCGTCACCGAAGAAGTTGATTCGGTACGCAGCGCCGCGTTCGGTATCTGGGTCAACGTTGGCTCAAGGGATGAATCCCCGGCTGTTGCTGGGGCATCTCACTTTCTAGAGCATCTACTTTTCAAGGGTACTAAGCGGCGCACAGCGCTGGAGATCTCATCATCTATCGAATCCGTCGGTGGAGAGATGAATGCCTTCACATCCAAGGAGTACACCTGCTTCTATGCACGTGTAATAGATACTGACCTACCACTAGCAATTGATGTCATCTCCGATTTAATCACATCCTCACTCATTACCGCCCTTGATGTCGATGCTGAGCGTAAGGTTGTTTTGGAAGAGATCGCCATGCGTGATGATGATCCAAGTGATCTGATTCATGATTTATATGCCCAGACTTACTTTGGTAACACCCAATTAGGACGACCCATTCTTGGCACTATCGAATCGATCAATGAGATTTCCCGCACCAGCGTCTTTAATTATTATAAAAAACGCTACCTGCCACAGGATCTAGTCGTTGCAGTTGCAGGAAATATCAAGCATAAAAAAGTAGTTGAAATGGTCGAGAAAGCACTCTCTATCGATGGCTTCCTAGATGTCACTGGAGCACCAGTCATCCGAGCTAACACACCGGTGAAGAAGAGTGCACAGGGATCCGTGGGTCTGATTTCACGTACAACTGAGCAGGCTCACATGTTCTATGGCATGGAGGGCGTTGCCCGTCACGATGATCGCCGCTTTGCAATGGGAATCCTGGCATCAGCTCTAGGCGGTGGAATGTCATCGCGCCTGTTCCAAGAGATCCGTGAGAAGCGTGGCCTTGCGTACTCGGTCTATGCCTTCGCTCAACAGTTCGCAGGAAGTGGCCAGATAGGTTTTTACGCTGGATGTAAACCGGCTAAGGCGATTGAAGTACTTGAGATCATCCGTGAAGTTTTAGCCGATGTGGCCGAGAATGGAATGAGCTATGAAGAGATCGAGCGGGCAAAGGGGGCGGTCCGTGGCTCTCTGGTACTGAGTCAAGAGGACTCAGGATCGCGCATGAGCCGCATCGGTAAAAATGAGATTGTCTATGGCCACGTTATGGGCTTTGACGATATTGTGAAGGCCGTTGCCAAGGTTAATGAGGCAGATATTCGCGAAATTGCTAGCGCCTATCTGACTAAAACACCTACGCTTGCCCTTGTGGGTCCATTCAAAGGCACTGCTAAGTTTGAGAAGGTTTTACGATGATTAACGTTGCAGTACTGGGAGCACAAGGGCGCATGGGCGCCGAAGTCGTCAAGTCAGTAGAGGCAGCGCCAGGAATGTCACTTGTTGCAGCCTTGGATCTTGGTGATTCACTTGAGCAGATTAAAGCCTGTGGGGCTCATGTAGTCGTTGATTTCACAACGCCCGATAGTGTGATGGGCAATTTAGATTTCCTCATTAAGAATGGTATCAATGCCGTCGTCGGAACGACTGGCTTTGATGAGACCAAGCTTGCGACTATCAGTACATTATGTAAAGAAAACCCGAGAGTTGGCGTCTTGATTGCACCGAACTTTGCTATCGGTGCAGTCCTGATGATGGAATTTGCTGCGAAGGCTGCGCGCTACTTTGAATCGGCTGAGATTATTGAGCTCCATCACCCAGATAAGGTCGATGCACCAAGTGGAACCGCCACTCGCACTGCCCAGTTGATGAGCGATGCGCGCAAATCGGCAGCTCTTAGGGCAATGCCAGATGCTACGACAACTGCGCTAGATGGTGCACGGGGTGCAAGGGTGGGCGATGTTGCAATTCATTCAATTCGTGCCCGCGGATTAGTAGCACATCAAGAGGTCATCCTTGGGGGATTAGGTGAGACGTTAACGATTCGCCACGACTCCTTAGATCGTTCTAGTTTTATGCCAGGAGTTCTTTTAGGAATCCGAAACGTCATAACAAACCCGGGGCTCACTCATGGCCTCGATAAATTCATGTAAAGGAAGATGCAGATGACGAGTAAAGAGATAACAATCTATAGCGCCGATTGGTGTGGGGATTGTCGCCGCTCAAGGCGCTTGCTCGATGAACTCAATGTCACCTACACAGTAATCGACATTGAAGCTGACCAGGCTGCCTCCGATAAAGTGATCGAAATCAATGGCGGTATGCGCTCCATTCCAGTCATCATTTTTGCCGATGGCACTCACATGACGGAGCCGTCAGATATAAATCTTAAAGCGAAACTGACCTCGTTAGGGATTATCTAAAACAAGCGATATACGGCCGCGGAGGTAATCGCGGCTGAGAGAACGACGACTGGAAAGGGCGCCTTAAGCAAGAGGGCGACCAGCGCAACGCTCACACCTGCTGCGCGATGATCGATCATCAATCTGCTCTTCTCAGTGAAGCTTTGTACGGCGACAAGTGCGCTTAAAAGAGCGATTGGGATGAGCGCATTGATGCGTTGAATTCTCGGATGTGCCAATAGATGCGCAGGTATTGAATGTCCGGTGTACTTGAGAGTAAATGCAACTAGGCCTGCGCCAATCGTGGCAATCCACAGAGCGCTCATCGCCGTAGCCCGACTGCGATAGCGATGAAGGCCGTTGCGATGATGGGCAGACCTGCAGGCAGGATAGGTGTCATCGCTAATGCAAAAACCATGCAGGCTAGAGCCAATGCGCGATCGCTATTTTTCTCAAGACGCGGCCAGACTAGACCTAAGAATGCGGCGGGGACTGCGGCATCTAAACCCCAGGCTCGTGTATCACCCAATGCCTGGGCTCCAAGGGCTCCGGCCAATGTGAATACGTTCCAGAAGAAGAAGACACCAAAGCCAGTCAACCAAAATCCATGTCGCATCGCATCGCTTCCACGTTTTTGTGAACCAAGAGCTACCGCTGTTGATTCATCGATGGTTACTTGTGCCGCGATTACTCGTTTGAAACCTTTGACCTGTAAGTGTGGCGCCATAATGAGGCCATATAAAAGGTTTCGAACACCGAGAAGAGATGCTGTGGCGATTGCACTCAAGGCACTTCCACCGGCGCCCATCACTCCTACAACTGCAAACTGAGAGGCACCTGAGAAGGTTAAAAGAGATAAGAGGCAGGCCTGCAGAACTGAGAAACCATTTGCAACAGCGGCGGCACCGAAGGCGATGCCGTAGGCACCCACGGTCAAAGAGACGCTCAGAGAGTCTCGTACTGTGATGGCTTCAACTCTGGACACGCTCATAGTCTGCCGTAGAAATCCAAAGCGACCAAGGCGGGCATAGGTAGGCTCGCGCAATGGCCGATGAGATTATTTACCGAGACGATGTGACTGTCGAGCTCGTCAAATCGAGTGCAAGTGATGCCGATGTTATTTGGGCGGCCCGGGTTTCAACAGCGGGAGAGCAATCATTAGAGGAGATTGGTGAGGATCCATCGCGCTCGGCGGGCTTGATCAACTATCTGGCACGCGAGCGACATGGATCCCCTTTTGAGCATACGTCTATGACTTTTTTTGTCTCTGCCCCGATATTTGTCTTTCGCGAGTTCATGCGCCATCGCATCGCCTCTTATAACGAAGAGAGTGGCCGTTACCGCGAATTAAAACCAGTCTTTTATATCCCATCCAAATCTCGCAAACTGCTACAAGTTGGTAAGACTGGCTCCTATACATTTGAAGATGGAACAGTGGAACAGTTCGAGCTTTCTGTACAATCGATGAAGGATGCCTACGTAATCGCCTATGACAGTTATAAAAAAATGCTTGATGCCGGTATCGCCCGAGAAGTTGCGCGCGTTGTCCTTCCCGTTGCAACATACTCGTCCATGTATGTATCAATGAATGCGCGTGCGTTAATGAACTTTTTATCGTTGCGGACAGCACGCGAGGGCTCACACTTTCCTAGTTATCCTCAGCGCGAAATTGAGATGGTCGCTGAGAAAATGGAGGCCGAGTTTGCGAAATTAATGCCTCTTACTTACGGAGCCTTTGAAAAATCTGGACGTATCGCCCCCTAAAACGAGTAGAGTTAGGCTCATGAGCACGCCAGCACCCTTTGGTCGAATGTTGACCGCTATGGTCACGCCCTTTAAAAAAGATGGCAGTATCGACTGGAGCGGTGTAGAGACGATCGCCGATCATCTACTTAAAACAGGTCATGATGGAATCGTCGTCAATGGAACGACAGGTGAGGCTCCAACGACTAAATCCTCTGAGAAAGAGGAGATCATCAAAGTCGTCAAGAGGGTTGTGGGTGCGCAAATTAAAGTTGTATCGGGTGCCGGTGATAATGAGACCGATTACTCGGTCAATCAGGCAAAGCGAAGTGAGGCTGCAGGTGCGGATGGGATTTTGGTGGTGACTCCGTATTACAACAAGCCTCCACAGGCCGGCATCAAGGCTCACTTCCTAGCGATGGCAAATGCGACGGGCCTACCGATGATGCTCTACGACATACCAGGTCGCACAGGAGTTGAGATCGAGTCCGACACAATCATTGAGCTCTTTGAGCATCCATCAATCGTCGCCCTCAAAGATGCAAAGGCAAATGTGGCTGCAACTTCCTGGGTGATAAAACGATGTGGAATCCCAGTGTATTCAGGTGATGATATTTTGAATCTTCCACTTCTTTCAGTTGGCGCAGTTGGTTTTGTCTCTGTCTGCGGGCATACCGTTGGCAGTGATCTTAAGGCGATGCTCAACGCCTGGTTCGACGGTAATTCTGCAAGGGCCTTAGAGATACACCAAAAACTCTTGCCTGTATTTACGGGCACCTTCCGCACACAGGGAGCGATTATGACCAAAGCGGCACTCACGCTTATGGGTCTTCCCGGTGGCCACACTCGCCTTCCATTAGTCGATGCAACCGATGCACAGATTGCGCAGTTGCGCGAAGATCTGCGCGCCGGTGGTGTCGCAGTATAAATAATGAATCATCCCCATCCAGATTTAGGTATTCCCTCCACATTGGTCCATGGGGGATTGCGCATAGTCGCACTCGGTGGCCTTGCTGAAATCGGTCGCAATATGACCGTCTTTGAGACAAAGGGAAAGTTATTAATCGTTGACTGCGGTGTCTTGTTTCCTGAAGATACGCAGCCAGGTATCGATCTGATTCTGCCTGATTTTTCCTATATCCGAGATCGCCTCGATGATGTGATCGGTATTTTTCTCACGCATGGGCATGAGGACCATATCGGTGCTGTGCCATATCTGCTGCGTGAGCGGGGCGATATCGCTATTTACGGCTCGGCGCTGACCTTGGCCCTTCTTAGCGCAAAGTTAAAAGAGCATCGCATCACTCCCTTGACGCACGAGGTTCGAGAGGGTGGACGAGAAGATGTTGGACCATTTGAACTTGAGTTCGTAGCGGTCAATCACTCGATACCTGATGCGCTCGCCCTAGTAATCAACACCGATGCTGGTCGGATTTTGCATACGGGTGATTTTAAGATGGATCAGCTTCCACTAGATGGACGCATCACAGATCTGCGCACCTTCTCACGACTGGGTGAGGAGGGGGTCGATATCTTTATGGTCGACTCTACAAACGCGGATATCCCAGGCTTTCTGCCATCAGAGCGCGAGATTATGCCTGCACTCAATCGTGTTATTGCATCGACAAAGCGCAGAGTGATAGTTGCCTCCTTCTCATCACATGTGCACCGTATTCAACAGGTGATCGATATCGCCGCAGCTCATGGTCGCAAGGCCGTCTTCATCGGTAGATCCATGGTGCGTAATATGAAGATTGCCCAGGACATGGGCTACTTAACTATTCCAGCGCAAACCCTGATTGATGTTAAAGATCTTGATGCATTCGATGACAACGTCGTTTTGATCTGTACTGGCTCACAAGGTGAGCCGATGGCCGCCCTTGCCCGTATGGCAAATGGTGATCATCAGATTCGTGTAGGAGAGGGTGACACAGTTATTTTGGCATCATCACTCATACCGGGAAATGAGAACTCGGTCTTTAGAATCATCAATGAACTCACACGTTTTGGAGCAAAGGTCGTTCATAAGGCAAATGCCCTGGTCCATGTCTCAGGTCATGCCGCAGCGGGAGAGCTTCTCTACTGCTACAACATCGTCAAACCTAAGTATGTGATCCCTGTACATGGTGAGTGGCGGCACTTGCGGGCAAATGCTGAACTGGCTATCCAAGCTGGAACAGCTCGAACGAATGTCCTCATCATCGAAAATGGTGTAGTCGTTGATCTAGTCGACCATGAAGCATCGGTTGTCGGCGCAGTGCCATGTGGTTTTGTCTATGTTGATGGCCAAAGCATCGGTGACATCACTGAGACATCACTGAAAGATCGTCGCATCTTAGGTGAGGAGGGATTTATATCTGTAGTGGTCGTCATCGATTCTCAGAGTGGAAAAATCGTCGCAGGTCCAGATATTCATGCACGTGGATTCAATGAGGATATGGCGCTCTTTGATGATGTTAAATTGAAGATTGAGAAAGCCCTAGCTGCTGCAGTCCTTGAAGGAATAAATGGAACTCATCAACTATCCCAAATAGTGCGCAAAACAGTTGGTGGTTGGGTTGGCGGAGAGCATCGCAGAAAACCTATGATCATCCCAGTTGTTATCGAGGTCTGATTGCGGCGAGCCTAGCTAGTTCGAATTTGCACGCCCTTTAAGATTGTCGGTGTGGCAAAGCGGAGAAAATCACAGTCTAAAAGCGGTGCCGTTGGTGGCGCACTCGCTCGTGGAGTGGGTGCAATCTGGCGATTCATAGCCAAGTCTCTCGGTAGCAGTGTTCGGTTCGTTGCTCGTGGTGCACGCGATTTAGATCCTGCGCATCAGCGCGATGGGATCGCCTTTCTGATCTTGATTCTCGCCCTTATTGCAACTGCCGGCACATGGTTTCGCGCCGACAACGTAGTGAGTCGCGCCGTATATTCATTCATGTATGGTGGCTTTGGGCGCATCGGTTTTATTGCACCCATCGCTCTCATGTATTTCGCCTTCAAACTCTTCAAGGCCCCCGAAGATAGGGCGACAATCGGCCGGCTTATCATCGGAACGGTCGCATTATTGATCTCATCAACAGGAATTGCTCATCTTCTTAACGCCTCGATTGGCACTGGCGCTACTGCGATGCGAAATGGTGGTGGCTGGATTGGATATGGCACAAGCACGCCATTAGTCGCCTTGATGACATCAGTGCTGACCTACCCCGTGCTTGTCATTATCTTCATCTTTGGTGTTCTCGTGGTGACGGCTACACCCGTTAGGGATGTGATCTCGCGAATAGGTCTTACATCCACATGGCTGTGGTCCAAGCGACCAGAGCGCCGTATCAAGGAGGAGCCATTTGAGGTAAGTGATACTCCGCCATTTGAATCCCCGATTGTTACGGCATGGAATGAGCCCCCCTCAGATGATGAAGAGCTCGATGAGGATTCATTTGATGAGGAGTTCACCGTTTCCATTCCCATTACACCTATTGTTTCCCCGACAAATAAGCGGCCAGAGCAGTTACTCCTCACCGCCGATTCGACCTATGAGCTACCGCCAGCTGATTTACTCCGGACCGGGCCTGCCTCTAAGGCCAAGAGCAAGGCCAATGAGGCAGTTGTCGCCGCTCTGACTGAAGTGTTTCTACAGTTTGAGATCGATGCACAGGTGACTGGATTTATGCGTGGTCCTACTGTGACGCGCTATGAGGTCGAGTTAGGAAGCGCGGTGAAGGTAGAGAGAATCACAGCTCTTGCTAAAAATATCTCCTACGCCGTTGCAAGTGGAGATGTTCGAATCCTCTCTCCGATCCCAGGAAAATCAGCGGTAGGTATAGAGATTCCAAATGCCGACCGTGAGATCGTTGCATTGGGCGATGCCTTGCGCTCATCGGTAGCTGGTCAAGATCATCACCCTATGTTGGTCGCCTTGGGTAAAGATGTAGAAGGCAATTTTATCTGCGCTAACTTAGCCAAGATGCCTCATCTACTCGTTGCCGGTGCAACAGGTGCCGGAAAATCCTCGATGATTAACGCGATGATTGTCTCTATTCTCTCTCGCTCAACACCCGATGATGTGCGTCTGATTTTGATCGATCCCAAACGCGTGGAGCTCACTGCATATGAGGGGATTCCGCATCTCATCACGCCGATTATTACTAATCCTAAAAAAGCGGCAGATGCACTGACCTGGGTAGTTCGTGAGATGGATCTGCGCTATGAGGATCTTTCAACATTTGGCTTTAGACATATCGATGATTTCAATAAGGCTGTACGTGCAGGAAAAGTCGTACCGCCAGATGGAAGTGACCGTACCGTTGAGCCTTATCCATATCTACTGGTAATCATCGATGAGTTAGCTGATTTAATGATTGTTGCGGCTAAAGAGGTAGAGGAATCGGTTGTACGAATTACCCAATTAGCGCGCTCTGCTGGAATTCATTTGGTTCTTGCGACACAGCGCCCATCTGTAGATGTCGTAACTGGTTTAATCAAGGCAAATGTGCCATCGCGCCTCTCATTTGCAACAAGCTCATTAGCAGATAGCCGCGTAATCCTAGATACACCTGGTGCTGAAAAACTAGTGGGCCAGGGCGATGCTCTCTTTATTCCCATGGGGGCTAGTCGCGCCGTACGTATTCAAGGAGCCTATGTTTCAGAGCGCGAGATAGAGGCGGTCGTAAACCACGTTAAGAAGCAGTTAAAACCACGGTATCGCGATGATGTAACTGCGCCAGTATTGCATCCTAAGATGATGGATAAAGAGATTGGCGATGATTTAGATATTCTCTGTCAGGCCGTTGAGTTAGTTGTCGGTACACAGTTTGGCTCTACATCTATGCTGCAGCGAAAACTGCGGATTGGTTTTGCAAAGGCGGGGCGCTTGATGGATCTGATGGAGTCGCGGGGGATCGTGGGCCCATCCGAGGGCTCCAAGGCGCGCATCGTCATGGTCAAGCCTGATGAGCTCGATTCTGTACTGGCAACTCTTCGCGGCTACTAACTCAAAACCCCTCACAAGCCAGCGTTAACCCTAACTTCACCCATCGGCCTCACACCAACGCCTTTCGCTCATTACCCGATGGACTCTAAACTTGGCCACTGTCTTCCAATTTTCCCAATCAGAGAGCCGGCCTATGACGCTCGGATCATTAATCGCCAAAGCGCGAAAAGATGCTGCGCTCTCGGTGGATGATGTGGCTGCGGCCACCAATCTGCGAGCAACACTTATCAATGAGATTGAGAAGGATAATTTCTCTCAATGCGGTGGCCAGACATATGCACGGGGCCATGTCCGAATTATTGCTAAAACATTACATGCAGATGAGAGAGAGTTTCTGCGAATCTTCGATGAAGAGCAGGGCGTTGAAAAGCGCACAATGCGTGATCTATTAACAGAAAATAGTGTGATGCAAGCCCCAGATGGGAGTCGAAGAATCTCATTCAAGACGCTGTTGATTATCTCTATTGCATCACTTGGTATCGCTGGTATCGCTCAGATCATTATTACCAACTCCTCAATCACTGATGTAGCAGAACCAACCGTGAGTGCCTCACCATCCAACTCAGCCGAGCCCTCACCAGAGAGTTCGATCTCAACTGGTACTGGAGTGAGCGTCATCATCACGGCGATCCGGGCAAAAAGTTGGCTATTTGTCTCTGATAGTGCTGGGCGAACGCTCTTTAGTGGTCAGGTATTAAAGGGCTCGACTAAGACCTTTACGACAGATATTCGACTCGATCTCAAAGTTGGAAATGCCGGGGGAGTTGATATTGAGGTGAATGGAAAAAAGCGTGATGCTATAGGGGTCGATGGTGAGGTCGTGAGCCTCTCGTACGGAGCAGATTCATAAGGCGGTAAGATTCGCTGAATGAAACGCACCGTTGCAGTTCGAACTCTCGGTTGCTCACGTAATGAGGTTGACTCTGAAGAGTTGGCTGGGCGCTTGGCCGCCGATGGTTGGACATTGGTCGATGATGTTGAATCTGCAGAGGTTGCACTCGTCAACACATGTGGCTTCATTGAATCGGCCAAGAAAGACTCCATTGACGCTCTTTTAGAGGCTACCTCACTCAAAGGCCATGGCACCACACGTGCAGTAGTCGCCGTCGGCTGTATGGCCGAGCGATACGGTCAAGAGTTGGCAAAGGCCCTGCCCGAGGCCGATGCGATCTTAGGTTTTGATGATTACATAGAGATCTCTGCGCGACTGCAATCAATCGTGGCCGGTGATAAGCATGTCCCGCATATTCCACGAGATCGCCGTGCCTTGCTACCGATCGCCCCTGCCGATCGTGCGCAGACCCGTGTGAGTCAGGAGTTCTCCCGCAAACGCTTAGAGAGTTCACCATGTGCTCCGCTCAAGATCGCATCTGGTTGTGACAGGCGCTGCTCGTTCTGTGCCATCCCATATTTTCGTGGCTCTTTCGTTTCGCGCTCGCCGCAGGAGATTATGGAGGAGGCACACTGGTTGGTTGCCAATGGAGTGACAGAGCTTTTTTTGGTGAGCGAGAATACGACCTCTTACGGTAAAGACCTAGGTAATCTGCAATTGATGGAAAAAACTTTGCCGCAGCTGTGTGCAATCGAAGGTGTCGAACGTGTGCGTCTGTCATATCTGCAGCCAGCTGAGATGCGACCTTCATTGATCCAGGCCATGATTGCAACACCCAAGAGCGTTCCCTACTTTGATCTCTCTTTTCAACACTCAAGCCCCACGGTACTGCGCCGTATGCGTCGTTTCGGAGATACTGAAAAATTCTTACATCTAATCCATCAGATCCGATCAGTCTCACCACAAGCGGGTATTCGCTCAAACTTCATCGTCGGCTTTCCAGGTGAGAGCGCGGCAGACTTTGACGAGTTAGCGCGCTTCATCACCTTTGCTAAGTTAGATGCCATCGGCATCTTTGGATACTCTGATGAGGACAATACAGAGGCGTTGAACCTTGCCGATAAAGTCGATCCCGATCTGATCGCCTCGCGATTAGAGAGCCTGTCATCTCTGGCCGATCAGATGGTCTCAGAGCGTGCACAGGCACGAATCGGTGAGAATATCCGCGTTCTCATTGAAGACTCCCAGGCTCAAGAGGGGCGAGCTGCCCATCAAGGCCCAGAAGTCGATGGATCAACTAGCTTTATCGGAACAGATTTCAAGATCGGGCAGTACGTTGATGCTGTAGTGATTGACTCCATGGGAGCAGATTTAGTGGCCCAACCTCTATGAATCTACCTCACTTTATTACCCCTAATTTTATTACCGTTGCCCGACTACTTTTCGTCCCAGTCGGTGTCTACACCCTATTTAAAAACGGTGGTGATGATGCGAGTTGGCAGTACATCTCCTGGATCGTATTCTTTATTTTAGGCATGTCCGATATTCTCGATGGGAATCTAGCCCGTAGCCGCAATGCAATTACTGAGTTTGGAAAATTCCTAGATCCAGTTGCCGATAAAGTAATGATCGCAGCGGCAATGATCTCCCTATCAATTCTTGATCGAATGCCGTGGTGGATTACAGTCGTTATCTTGGTGCGTGAAATCGGTATTACTTTCTTCCGTCTATCAATAATCAAGCGTGGAGTGATAGCGGCCAATAAGGGGGGTAAGGTCAAATCCACCTTCCAGAATTTTGCTGTTGGCTTCTACATCCTGCCTCTGGGATCAAATCTTTTCTGGTTTCGTGATGGATTTATGGTTATTGCCATCCTGCTGACTATCGCAACAGGTGTTTACTATGTACAGTCTGCGTTAAAGGCAGATAGGTAGAGAAAATGACGCTCTCAATTGAGATGATCGAATTAATAACAGAGATCATTGACACGTTGCGCCAGCGCAATCAAACCCTCAGTACAGCTGAATCCATCACAGCCGGCGCAGTGAGTTCGGCTATCGTCACGATCGCTGGGGCATCTGATGTATTTGTCGGTGGCATCACCGCTTACCGCGATGAGACCAAGATTTCACACCTACATGTCGATCCAGCGATCATCGCCACGCACTCTTCGATGAGCCAGGAGTGCGCCGTTGCCATGGCCAAGGGGGCGCTCTCATCTTTCCAGACGACCTGGGCCATCTCTACGACCGGGGTCGCAGGACCCAACCCTGTGAATGGCCATGATGTGGGCTCCATCTGGTTAGCGATTGAGGGCCCCGTAACTCATTCGATCGAACTCTCGCTCTCAGGTGAGCGTGATTCTGTACGAAACGCGGCCACAGCCAGCGCGATTGCAGCATTTGCGCGTATCCTTAGGAGTTCATCGTAGGTAGGGAGAGAGCATGGTTCTAGTTCGTGAGGCCGTTGGACGCAGCCTGCGCACCGCCCGCACATCCCAAGGACGCACCCTGCGCGATGTTGCACGCTGCGCCCGCGTCTCCCTTGGCTATCTCTCTGAGGTTGAGCGCGGACAGAAAGAGGCATCTTCTGAGCTTCTCAATGCGATCTGCCTGGCTTTGGCCCTGTCACCATCAGCTCTTTTTAGCGATGTCTCCATCGAATTAGCAAGCCATGAGGGCGTAACACTTACCGTCGTCGATGCCGCTTAATAAGTACGCACCTCAAGCAAACACACACCGCCGCACACAGAGTGCAGTTCTAGCCGGAGCAAAAGAACTCATTGCAACCGTTGGCCTTGCAAAGATGTCGATGATTGAAATCGCCGACACATCACAGGTCTCGCGCGCAACCTTATATAACCATTTTCGCGATAAAGAGAGTGTCATCGCAGCGCTATGTGAATCTGAGTTCGCACGTCTGATCACAATCACCCAGAACGCTCCTCATTCAATCGATGCCCTCGAGCATCTCTCTATCGCAATCTCCACCGATAGAGCCCTTGCCCATATGCGCGCCCATGATCCCGCCCCTTTGACGTTGGGCCTTGCAGCGAGTGCGCATCGGCTCTGGGCCGAATTAAGTGATGCGCTCGCAGTCGTGACAGGCAGCCAGATCATGGCCGATCTCGCACTTCGCTGGCTCGTGGGGCAGGTGCTTAATCCCCTCACACCAGATGACTCTCGACTACAGGCAGAGCTGCTTATCTCCCGTGCGAATCTCTGATCTGCGTGAGCGCATAAGGCTCTCATTCGGTGAGGGCTCACACTTTCCGTTCGATATCGCCCTATCTGAGCTGGGCAGTAAGACAGTCAATGAGGCACTTGATGCAGGCGTTGAGGCAGATGAAATCTGGCGAGTAGTGTGCAAGGCCCATCCATTAGAGACAGAAAAATTCAGGTACTGACATGCCAATGGGTGCAACGATTTATCAAGAGGACACGGCTAAACCTGCATTGGTACTTGTTCATGGCTTGGGATCTGCGGGCACGATATGGAAGAGCCTGATTCCACAACTTATCGATACCTTCACCGTTTATGCCATCGATCTTCCCGGACATGGAAGCGCCGCGTTAGAAGTTGATGAGAAGTTAGATCCTCAATCTCTAGGTCATTCGATTCTGGAGATGATGAGAGATAAGTATGGAGTTCACAGTATGCATGTTGCAGGAAACTCCGTTGGTGGCTGGATAGCACTTGAGATGGGAGCGATCTCTCCAACCCAGGTTGCAAGTGTGACCGCCCTGGCCCCAGCTGGTTTGTGGCAGGTCGCACCCACCCGCAAATTTCCGCCGAGCTTAGATGCGCGATTTCTTGCAAAGATCACACAGTTTTTTATGCGAACGGCGTATAGGCTGCCTGTTTTGAAGGCGATTGGTTACAAGAAGATCACTCACTTGTGGCGAGAGCTCAGCTTTGAGACATGTAAGGACTCGGTCTTGGCCATGGCAAGGTCCAAGGGCTACATGCCCATGTGGAGTGGATTGCGTGGGCGAAGATTTGATTCAGAGGTGGATAAAAAAGTGAGCGTTTCGATCATCTTTGGAGATTACGATCTGACTCTGCCCGAGAGCATCGCCCAAAAACGAGCGGCCGCTCCAGAGCATGCAGATTGGATCGTTGTAGATAACTGCGCCCATGTCATCATGTGGAACTACCCCAATCTGGCCGTTGATTTCATCAAAAGGACTGCGCAGCTGGCCTAGATTGGGGAATGAGCCCGGGGCTGAATCTAAGGGCGCGGGCATGGGCACCCGACACGCTCAGTTGTGTCAGTGGCGCCTGCTACCTTTCGAACAGGTGTTCGGTTATCCTTATGCCTGTACAACCAGAGCGGTTCCACCTTCCGCGCTCACTTTGCCCACACCCACTGTGGCAAGGCGTGAGCTCCGTCGGTGGGTCTCCGTACCTTCTGGGCCAGACCCAAACGAATTGCCAGTAA
>NSHZ01000030.1 GCA_002737595.1 Actinomycetota bacterium
GAAAGGCTGCTTGCGCGAGACCGGGCCACTTGCGGTGTACCACTCGTAATACCCATCTGCCGGAATGATCGCTCGCCGGGATTTGAATGCTGATCTAAATGAGGGTTTCTCGGCCGCTGTTTCCACGCGTGCGTTGATGGTCTTCGCGGCGAAATCAAGACTCTTTGCCCAACTGGGTACCAAACCCCAGCGCGCTCTCGAAAGTACTTTTGCTGGATCGAGAATGGCATAGATCTGCGCGGTGGGAGCCACGTTCCACGACGGGGCAAGATCCTGAAGCCCTGTATCGCCAGTGGCTTCAAAGTATGCAATTAACTCATCCGCCCCCTTTGAAGAGGCATAACGACCACACATAAGGGGAGCGTATTCGCCTAAACTCTCATTGTGACGACTCTCTGGCCCGCGCCCTTAGCAAAAGGGGCAATATCTGGGGTTCTCCCAGTGCCAGGGTCTAAGTCCGTGACAAATCGAGCACTGGTCCTTGCAGTGCAATCCCCTGATGAATCTCTCCTCACGAGTCCACTCCATTCTCGCGATACCGAATTGATGGCAGCTGCGCTGTCCGCCCTCGGGTTCTCCATCATCGATGAAGCCAATGGTGATTGGAGAGTCGGGGGGAAAGGTTCAACGGAAGTACGCAATATCCAGATCGACGTCGGCAACGCCGGCACTGTCATGCGTTTCTTACCTCCGGTGGCAGCGCTCGTAGCAGGCACATTTCGCTTTGATGGAGATGCCCGCTCTTACGAGCGTCCCCTGGGTCCACTCATTGCTGCACTTCGCGAACTCGGCGCCAAAGTTGAGGATGACAATCGTGGGTCGCTTCCTTTTACCCTCATTAGCAACGGAACCTTACGAGGAGGCACAATTGAAATTGACGCGAGCGCCTCATCTCAATTTGTTTCTGCACTTCTCTTAATTGGCGCCAGCACAGAGCTTGGAATACGCGTGAAACATATCGGCGCATCTTTACCCTCACTGCCTCACATCGAAATGACCATCCAAATGCTGCGCAAGTCTGGCGTCAAAGTAGAAGTTGTGGGTGCGGTTGAATGGTTTGTAGCACCCGGAATAGTGAGTGCGGAAAATTATGTGATTGAACCAGATCTTTCAAATGCCGCACCTTTCCTTGCGGCGGCTCTTGTAACTGGCGGCGATGTGACGATCAAGGATTGGCCGAGCGAAACCACTCAACCCGGAGATCAACTGCGATCTATCTTTGCCAAGATGGGCGGTGACATTTCCTTCACTCAAGTGGGTCTACAACTACGCGGTGTTGGCGCTGTTCGCGGAATTGATATCGACTTACATGACGTGGGTGAGCTCACGCCGATTATTGCCTCGGTGGCAGCACTGGCCACCACGCCTTCACATTTGCGTGGAATTGGGCACTTGCGCCTCCACGAAACTGATCGACTTGCGGCGCTCGCAACTGAACTCAATGCACTCGGCGGAAATGTGATCGAGCACCCCACCAGCCTGGAGATTCGACCAACGCCACTCCATGGCGGTACTTTTCACACTTATGAAGATCACCGACTTGCCACAGCTGGCGCCTTGTTAGGTCTCGTCGTGCCTGGCATTAGCGTGGAGAATATGGAAACTGTGGGAAAAACCATGCCCACATTCCCTTCGTTGTGGCAAGAGTTAGTAAGTGGTGCTTGATGGCACGTCGCTTCGAAGAGGACGATATTCGCGTACGTCCACCGCGTAGCACACGACCACGCACGAAAGATCGACCCACTTTCGATAACACCACTACGGCAATGGTGACCACCGTTGATCGCGGCAGGTTTACCTGTGCGCTCGAAACAGGAGAGAGTGTCAACGCCGTAAAGTCACGTGAGCTCGGTCGTCGCGGAGTGGTTGTAGGTGATCATGTTAGATTAATTGGCGATAGCAATGGGAACTCTGAGTCACTCGCCCGCATCGTTGCACTCGATGAGCGAATGAACGAACTACGTCGATCCGCCGATGACAGCGACGAGACTGAGCGCATCATTGTTGCCAATATCGACCAACTCATGATTGTCACTGCATGTGCAGATCCCGAACCAAAGATCGGGCTAGTAGATCGGTGTCTGATTGCTGCCTACGACGCCGGCATCTCCCCCGTGATCGTGATGACAAAATCCGATCTCGCCGATCCCGCGGATTTTCTTGCCCAATATGAATCTCTCGGCGTGCGAAAGTTCATCTTGAGAAAAGAAAGTGATCTCGGTGAGCTGAGAGAATTACTCAAAGGAAAACAATCAGTATTCGTGGGCCATTCAGGAGTAGGCAAATCCACGCTAGTGAATGCGCTCGCCCCTGAAGCCAAACGTTCTACTGGCGGAGTCAACTCGGTCACTGGAAGAGGCAGACATACTTCATCGAATGCCCTTGCCGTTCCGGTCGATACGGATACTTGGATCATCGACACTCCTGGAATTAGATCCTTCGGCCTGGCCCATGTCGATGCAAATCGCATCATCCACGCATTTCCGGATTGCGGAGAAATCATTGAAGCCTGCCCACGAAGTTGCACGCACGACGAGGAAGAGTGCGCCCTCAATGCCTGGGCACGTGAAAGCGAAGGTCGCAATGCCCGGGTGGAGAGCCTTCGCCGGCTGCTCCGCTCCATGCGACTGGCGTAGCCCGGTTCCACGTATCCCTGTGCAAGCATCTGGAGCTAACCGATAAAGTGCCCCTATGCGCTTCTCCGAAGAACTGACTTTGGTTCACACACTTGCTGACATTGCCGACAAGATTTCGATGGATCGCTTTCTGGCTCTCGATCTCTCGGTGAAGACCAAACCAGACCTCTCACCGGTCTCTGATGCCGACAAGAGCGTTGAACTTGCAATTCGCGCCGCCATTCAAGAGAAGTACCCCTCCGATTCAATTATCGGGGAAGAATTCGCGAATACCGCTGGTTCCTCGAAACGCGCCTGGGTGATTGATCCGATCGATGGCACTGCAAACTTTGTCCGAGGAGTGCCTGTCTGGTGCACTCTCATTTCGCTCATGGAAGACGGTGTATCCGTGGTGGGCATGGTGAGCGCACCTGCGCTCAATCGCCGCTGGTATGCAGCAGAAGGATCTGGCGCGTTCACCCAATTTGGAGAAACGAACCCACGGAAGATTTCCGTTTCAAAGATAAGCAAGATTGAAGATGCCTCGCTCTCATACTCAAGCTTTCATAGTTGGAAGGATGACGGAAAGTTCTCAGACCTGACTAAGCGCTTCTGGCGCACACGAGCATACGGAGACTTCTGGTCACACATGTTGGTCGCTGAGGGCGCGCTCGAAGTTGCTGCCGAACCAGAACTCCAACTCTTCGACATGGCTGCGCTTGACATTGTGGTGCGCGAAGCAGGTGGTCGGTTCACTGGAGTAAATGGAATTGATGGCTCGCATCAAGGTACTGCTATCGCTAGTAATGGACTCTTACATGACGAAGTTGTCGCGGCTCTTAAGTGAATTTTCGCAAACTTCCACAAACGTGCTTCGGTCTCATCATTGCCGGTAGCGGCGTATTTCTGGCATTACATTCCGGATTAGGAGTCTCCCCCTGGGATGTCCTCCATGTAGGCCTTGCCAGAATTATTCACGTGGGCACTGGAACCGCAATTATTATCACAAGTCTGGGAGTACTCCTCATCAGCATCATGTTGGGCGTCAAGCCAGGTCTGGGAACGCTCTGCGACATTATTTTGGTGGGAAGTACGGTGAATTTTCTCAATCGTTTCGACCCCATCAGCGGGCTCACCAGTAATTCGCCTTTCGTATTGAGAGTTATCACTTTCACACTTGGAGTCTTTATCACCGCATTAGGCGTAGCCACTTATGTCGGTGCACATATCGGAGCTGGTCCGCGCGATGGCCTCATGGTGGCGCTGCACAATCGATTTGGAATCAAAATCTCATATGCACGTCTGATCCTCGAGGGCTTCGGCCTACTTGGCGGTTTAATATTGCAAGGTCCAGTGGGACTCGGGACTCTCATCTGGTCGATTTCCATGGGCTACTTCGTCGGATTCTGGTTTAAAACTTTAAAGCTCACTCCGCAACCGGTCTCTGGTCCTTAATTTTCTTACCTGACGCAAAAGAAGTGGCGCCAGGAGTAGCGCAAAGAGATCAAACCATCCATAACCACCCGCAGCACCACTGGGTGGGTTTCCTTGCGCCACCCACTCTTTGATGGTGTCGTACTCCATCCATTTCCATGTTCCGATTGAAGTACCCACGATCTCTAGCCAGGAGACCACCACGATGGCCCCCAGGTAGGTAGGCCTTGAGGGACCCCACTTCAAGAAGATCAAGAGATTGAAAAACCAGAAGGCGCCGAGCAGATCAAACTGCGGCGAGAGCAAGAGCCCCCAAAGCACCCAGAGAGCCAGGATCCCAACAAGAAAGAAAGTCCAAAACTTTTCGCGTGACTTTAAGAGCAGCCCCAGTGAGTAGGCGCCAAAGTAAATGAGCCCGTGCCCTGGTGGCACAAACCAAGGGACGTTTTCCAAACGGTATACATAAACCCCAAAGTGCCCAGCGAAGAGATACTCAACAACTGTGGCAAATACCACTACGAGCAAGATTTGAGTACGAAGAAGTGGCGAGCTCTTCCAAAGAGCTAGCAGAAGCAGCACCCACGTAGCCAGACCGATAAAGCGTTGCGTCGTCAGAGTCGCGCCGCGATCGGCCAGAAGGGCAAGTGGGACCCACGTCACAACTGCGATTACACCGAGTGCAGCCCTTCGCGTTTGCCTCTCCACCTGACAAGATTAGTGTTAACCACAGATGCTCGGCGAGCGCGAGGAGTCATAGTGCAAGAGATTCTTTCTGGAATATCAGGTGGCTGGTGGATGTTCTTTGAAACCTTCTGGGCACTCGTCCTTGGATTTGCACTCTCTGGCGTAGTCCAAGCCTTCGTATCTCGAAAGCGCATGCGAGAATCCCTCGGAAATGACTCAGCTGCCACACTTGTAAAGGCTACATTCTTTGGAATCGTAAGTTCATCATGTTCGTATGCGGCGAGCGCATTAGCCAAAAGCCTTTTCAGCAAGGGTGCAAACTTCACTGCCTCAATGGTTTTTATGTTTGCCAGTACGAACTTAGTCATCGACATGGGTATTGTCCTTTGGATTTTGATGGGATGGCAATTCGCTCTCGCTGAGCTTATCGGCGGAATAGTCATGATTATTTTGCTCCGAGTATTTATCCCACTCTTCATTTCATCAAAACTTGTTGAAAATGCGCGCAAATCAATGGATTCTGGCCATGAAGAGATGGCCACTAGCACGAAAAGGTTGAGTTTTTTCAATCGACAAAAATGGAGCGAGGCTGCCAGTTACACTATCGGTGATTTCACCATGTTACGTGTCGAGTTAATAGTTGGATATCTTATTGCAGGATTTGCAATGACGTTAGTCCCGATGCGCTTCTGGGAGGCACTCTTTATTCCCGGGTACGGATTCTGGTCGGCCCTCGAAAATGCACTCATTGGACCGGTCCTCGCATTCATCAGTTTTGTCTGTTCTCTCGGCAACATTCCCCTTGCCGCAGCCTTGTGGCACGGGGGGATCTCTTTTGGTGGCGTGATCGCATTTATCTTCGCCGACCTCTTGGCATTCCCGATAGTCATGATCTACCGGAAGATCTACGGTGGCGCACTCGCCCTGCGCCTCGCCTTGGTCTTCTGGCTAGTGATGTCACTGAGTGGGCTAATTACTGAAGGAATTTTTCATCTACTAAACCTAATTCCTACCGAACGCAAAATGGCCCCAATGGGGATGCGCACATCCACTCTGGTACTCAATGTCGTTGCGCTCTTTATCCTCGCACTTATTTTTTGGCTCTACCGCACTAGAAATCGAGGAGAAATGACGACAGAATTTGCTAAAGATTACGTCTGTGGAATGCAGGTGCGCATCGTCGATGCTCCTGCAAAAGTAGAGGTAAAGGGCACCATGTACTACTTCTGTATGGACGGATGCCGTGAAAGATTCCTCGCTACACCCGAGAAGTTTCTCGCGCATTAGCGGTACTCTGACGGATTATGCGAGCCATCCTCTTTGAAGAATTCCAGGGCACAGTACACGTGCGAGAAGTACCCACACCTTCACCAGTAAGTCATGGCGCCGTTATAAAAGTGGAAGCAACCGGACTCTGTCGCAGCGATTGGCATGGCTGGATGGGCCACGACGAGGATATTCACCTTCCCCACGTCCCCGGGCACGAGTGGGCTGGAGTGGTTGCTGAGGTGGGTAGCGACGTTACACGCATCAAAGTGGGCGATCGCATCACCGTGCCTTTCGTTTCGGGGTGTGGCACTTGCTCGTACTGTCTGGAAGGAAATGCACAGATCTGCCCAGATCAAACGCAACCAGGTTTTAGCAATTGGGGATCATTTGCAGAATTCGTTCATATAGACAGAATCGATTTCAACGCAATTCTTCTTCCAAATGAGATTTCCTTTGCTACAGCTGCAAGTTTAGGTTGTCGATTCGCTACTGCATTCCGTGGAGTTGATGGTCGTGCCAAATTGCAATCTGGCGAGTGGATCGCAATCTTCGGTTGTGGAGGTGTGGGGCTTTCAAGCATCATGATCGCTAAAGCCCTTGGCGCTCGGGTGATCGCAGTAGATGTAAATGAAGGTGCGATGGAGAAGGCGAAGACAGCTGGCGCTGAGTTCACCATTAATTCTCGAAACGTAGAACCCATAGAGAAGATCAAAGAGATCACTGGTGGTGGCGCTCATGTGGGCATTGACGCAATCGGATCCGAAGGTACCGCAAGTCAATCAATTATGAGTCTGCGGCGTCGTGGTCGACATGTGCAGATCGGGTTACTCCTGCCAGTCGACCAGAATTCGCGTATTCCGATGCAACGCGCACTCAGTTACGAATTAGATTTATTCGGAAGTCATGGAATGTCAGCGATGGATTATCCAAAGATGTTGATGATGATCTCCGAGAGCCAACTCAATCCAGAGTCACTTATCCAGCGAACCATTTCACTTGAAGACGCTGCCAAGGAATTGCCACTCCTAGATACGGCATCGATCACCGGCATCACCATCATCACACCTTAGAAAGGGAAGCAGGATGGATTCTCACATAGGCCACATGAAGTGGAAACACGGCCAGACCTGGTATCGAGTCGTAGGAGATCTACAAAGTGGGTTAATTCCACTGGTAGTGCTCCATGGTGGCCCTGGAGCCTGTCATAACTACTGCGAACCCATTGCTGATCTCATTGCGCCAAGTGGGCGTGCCGTAGTGCTCTATGACCAGATCGGTTGCGGTGACTCGACCCTTCTTCCAGATAAGCCAAAAGAGTTTTGGAGCCCCGAGTTATTTATGGAGGAACTCGAATTACTCCTTACACACCTAGGAATCCGAGAGAAATATCTAGTGATCGGGCAATCGTGGGGCGGCATGCTCGGGATGCAATTTGCTATCACGCATCCTTCAGGGTTGCAGGCTCTCATCGTTGCCGATTCACCCGCCAGCATGAAGCTCTGGTTATCTGAAGCAAATCGCTTGCGCGAAGAGTTGCCACCTGGAGTAAATGAAATTCTTCTCAAACACGAAACCGCAGGCACTACCGATGATGCCGAGTACACCGCCGCAGTTAACGTCTTCTACGACCGTCACCTCTGTCGGATACCTGCACCACCGTGTGTTCTTGAAGGGCGAAGAAAGCAAGCCCTCGATCACACGGTTTATCACACTATGAATGGACCGAGTGAGTTCCATGTGGTCGGCTCACTTAAGGAGTGGGACATCACCGACTCGCTTCATCACATCTCCGTACCTACACTGCTCATTTCTGGAGCATACGATGAAGCCACACCCTTGATGGTCAAGCAAGTCCACGATCGCATTCCAGGAGCGCTATGGGAACTCTTTCCGGAATCTTCACACTTGCCTCATATTGAGGAACCAGCGCGCTTCAAGAGGGTTGTCACTGATTTCCTCGCCAACTTTTAACTCAACATTGAATAGCGTTTAAGCAAAGAAAAGGCCCTCGCTTTCGCCAGGGCCTTCATTTCGTAGCGGGGACAGGATTTGAACCTGCGACCTCTGGGTTATGAGCCCAGCGAGCTACCGAGCTGCTCCACCCCGCGTCGGTATTGCGATGGTATGCGCTTCACGCATACAACGGCAAATCCACCAGCCGTGCGTTACTTCCCTGAGGCCGAGACTGCTCGTGAGATGGCAACTTTGAGTCGATCTTGTGCCTTCCCATAAGCCGCGAAGTCACCCTTGGCAAGCGCGGCTTGGCCATCGGCAAGTGCTCGTTGCGCATCAAGAAGTGCTTGTTCAAGGCTTGTCGCTGTCGTAGCAGTGCCAGTTGTGGTGGAGCCGCTATCTGCAGTGGTTCCTGCGCTGGAGCCACCACCAGCCGTGGCACCTGCATTGCCTCCGAAGACTTGATCGAGTGCGCCCTGCAAGGTGTCGTCGAAGCCGATTTGATCACCGAAAGCTACAAGTACCTTCTGCAGCAGCGGATACGCGGCAGTGTTTGATGTAGCGCGTACATAGACAGGTTGCACGTAGAGCAATCCGCCACCTACCGGCAACGTCAACAAATTACCGAGCACAACGTCGGACCCACCTTGACGCAAGAGTGTGAGGGCCTGCGAGACTGCCGGACGCGCTTCGAAGTTAGATGAAACTTGTGATGGCCCGGCGATATTTGTGCTTCGTGGAACTTGGAGCACGCGAATCTTTCCGTACTCCGGGCCAGGTTCTGCCACAACGGCCGCAAAGGCCGAGAGGTTTTCCCGGCCACCCCGAGGAACAAATGGTGTGGTGAGCGAGAAGGACGCCTTTGTAGTTCCAGGCATCTTTAACGTCAAGTAATACGGCGGCTGATTAGATGCGTTACCGCCGAAGGTGGATGGATCCTTGGGAACCTTCCAGAAATCTTGACCACCATAGAATGCCGCTGCACTCTGCACGTGGTACTCGCTTAGCACATCGCGTTGTACGCGAAAGAGATCTTCCGGATAACGAAGGTGCTCCATCAGATTCTTAGAAATAGCGCTCTTTGGCTTGACTATTCCTGGATAAATCTTGCTCCATACCTTGAGCACTGGATCCTTGTCATCCCATGTATAGAGAGACACTGTTCCATCGAAAGCATCAACCGTTGCCTTCACCGAGTTGCGAATGTAATTCACAGATTTCTCAAGGGTTGTGGCGCCACGAGCATTTGAAATGGAATCAGCAGTCGCAGTGCTCAACAGAGTCTGCTTTGAATAAGGGAAACCTGATGAAGTGGTGTAGGCATCAATGACCCAGAGCACCTTGCCATCAACGATGGTGGGGTACGGATCTGAATCGAGCGTAAGCCATGGAGCAACCTTGGCAACGCGCGTGGCTGGATCCCGATCAAAAAGAATGCGTGACTTGGGGTTGATCAGGTTTGAAAGCAGAATTCTTTGCTCTCCGTACTTCAGAGCAAAAACTGCCTTGTTAAGGAGCGAGCCCACCGGCACGCCACCCTTACCCGAATAGGTGTAATTCTTCTGGCCGTTTTCAGACTTATCATCCGGATAATCGAGTTCGTTAAGGCCAGTGCCGCCGCCCACAATTGAATATTCTGGAGAGTTCTCACCAAAGTAAATGCGTGGTTGATAATCGCCTAACTTGCCACTTGGCGGAATATTTCCCTCGGTAAATTGTGGTTTTCCGTCGGCATCGCGCACGTTTCCAAATGCCGCAGCCACACCGAATCCATGGGTATAGACCAGATGATCGTTGATCCAATTCCGATTTGGGCTTCCAGCAAGATCCAGCTCGCGAACGGCAACCACCATGTCGCGCATGACGCCATCTACTTTGTAGCGATCAATGTCGAGTGTGTCAGCAAATGAGTAGTACGGCTTGATCTGCTGCAATTGACGGAAAGTTGGCGAGATAAGATTGGGATCCATTAATCGAATGCTGGCAGTCGTTTGCGCGTCATTATTGAGTTGCCCCGCGGACGTTGTGGTGGTCGCCTGATAATCCTGCACCTCAACGTTGTCCAAACCGTATGCGGTACGAGTTGCATCGATATTGCGCTGAATGAACGGTGCTTCCTTCGATGACTCAGAAGGCTTCACTTGGAATTGCTGGATTAATGCAGGATAAACGCCATTGATCAGTAATGCGCTGACGAGCAGGAGTCCTATGCCTCCGATAGGCAGAGTCCAGGATTTGCGCACGATATTCGCAAAAAAGAGTAATGAACAAAGTATTGCGATACCCGCAAGAATTGTTTTCGCGGGAAGCGAGGCATTTACATCCGTGTAAGAAAGACCTGTGAAGAGACGACCTTCCTTTGTGGAAAGCACAAAGCGATCCGTCCAGTAGGCAACTGCTTTCAATAGGACAAAGAGCCCAAGGAGAACTGAGATCTGCACACGAGCGGTAACCGTGCTGCGGTCCCCTGCTGACTGAAGGCGGATTCCACCGTAGATGTAATGCACAGCAACCGTCGCGATGATTGCGAAAATAAGAGTGGAGAACCCCCAGCTGAGCATGGCCCGATACCAAGGAAGGTCAAAGGCAAAGAATGAAACATCTCTTCCGAATTGCGCATCCTTAATTCCAAAAGGCACTGAATTACGCCAAATAAGCAAAGTCTTCCAGAGCGCAGCGCCTGCTGAACCAGAGAAGAAGAAGACCGCGAGTGCACCGCCAATGAAGATTAATTTGCGAAGGGGCTCAATCTGCTGGCGGTATCGATCGAGTGATTCCATTTCCATCGAAAGCGGTGCGTAGAGCGGGCGACGCTTGTAGGCGATCAACACGTTGGTGAGCACAATGACCGCAGTCAATACGCCGAAGCCCAAGAAGAGCACGCCCTTGGTGAGAAGCTGCGTCCGCCACACCTCGGTGGAGTCCACCGAAACAAACCAGAGGTAATCGGCGTAGAAGCCGCTGAGCGAAACAAAAGCCACCACAATCACCGCCAGAATGATGATGGTAAGCAAGAAAGGGCGGCGGCGGCGAAGGCCAGAAAAATCGGGGCGAGGCATTGATTCCATAAAGCGAGATTAGCGGATCTGAACATCTCCAGGCGACAAGAAGTGGCCACCTCTCAGGGGTTACTCAGCAAAGGTAAGGGCGAGCGCCTCCGCCATGCCAGGGAGGAGTTCTGACCCAGCCATAATGGCGTTCTCTTCGTCGCAGGCGCGCATCCTCATGGCGCACTCCTGGGAGCCATCGCGAAGGACCCCGACCACCATCCGGACCTCTTGCCCGTGTTCTGCCACCCACTCAGCGAGTGCTGCCTCTGAGAGCTCACCCTCAAACTCAGAAGGGGGCTCTTCGTTGACGATCAAACGTTCCAAGACCAGCGCCGCACCGAAGACTTCTGCCGACCACGAAATCGTTCCCAAGAAGTCTTCGATAGTGCCAGTTAATTCCACGTCCTCTTGCTCGATTGCGGTGAGTGAAGTGGGAGATTTGTCTGCGAGTGCTGCTGCCATCTCTGGAGCGCTCTCGATGACATCCGCGGTAGGAACCAACGCATAGAGCACAATTCCCCGACTCCACCCGGCCTTGGCGCACTCGCGCTCTATTTCCAGAACCGTTTCTTTCAAAGCGCTCATCGGTGGACTCACTTTCTACACTTCCTATCAATTCCAGAATCGACCGCCGTGGCATTTTCTAGATACATCACTGCCGCACCGACGTCGCGCACACCCACGACAGTGAGGCCAGATTCCTGAACTGTAATGTCCTTGCAATTATCCAGGGGTGCAAGAAAGAGGGTGGCACCAGCGCGCTTTGCGCCACGAATCTTTTCATCAATGCTGCCTATAGCACCTACTTTTCCATCTGGAGTGATTGTTCCGGTTCCTGTAATGATGCGCTTCTTAGCAAGGGAACCTGGAGTGAGTTTCTCGACCACCCCCAAAGTAAAGAGCAGACCAGCGCTTGGTCCACCAATCTCCCCAGCAGCAATTTCTATTTTAAAGGGTAATTGCGGCACCACTCCCGCGCTTACTCCCAAGAGCGTGCGGCCACCACTTCCTGCTGCCGCTACTACATTAGTTTTTTTCGTGACTCCAGCGCGCGAATATTCCACTTCTACACTTTGCCCGGGCTTCACATTCACCAATTGCTCCTTGATGCCAGAGATATCAATAATCTTCACACCATTGACTGCGAGGATGACATCTCCTTTCTTGAAGATGCCTGCTGCTGATGTTTTAGCAATCGCTCCCGCAACTTGAACACGAGTCGTTACTGGATATTTCAAGTAATTGAGGGCAGCGAGCGTGGCGTTTTGCTGTGATGAAGTCATGGCCGCGCTCTCTTCTTCTTTCACGACGGCAGAACTCTTTGTTGGCGCATAAATACTTGCGCGCGGCTTCACGACTGACTCGCCATTAAACCAAGCCGGCAGAATGTAGAGCGCGCGCGCCGAATAATCTGGGTTCGTTACGGAAACCGTTGTGAGACGGAGTTCCCCATCACTCGGATAAGTTTCCTGACCAGATATCTGAATATAAGGAATGCTGACTTTTTTCACTTTGTATGAAGAGAGCACGTCCGTTGTCGGCCCGGGAGAAAAGACCACATAAGGAAGGGGAATGAAGAGCGCGGCCACTACCCAAAGTGCCGCAATACTTTTTACCAAACCGTGCCAAGTGATGTTTCCAAACCTATTTCTCATCAGTGCCGAAAGCCTTCTTGAAACGCTCATGGTCTGACATGGTGGTGTAAGGGCTAGCTGGTCCCCGGGATCGGCCTTTCCAGATGACGTATATGGTCGCAGCCACGGTCGCTACCAAAGGGATGAGTAACCAAACGAGTGCGGACATAAGGAAGATCGTAGTTCAGATTCTTAAGGCGTACCGACCCAATGCGTGCTTCCATCGAGGTAAAACTCCTCTTTCCAAATGGGAACTTCACTCTTCAGCGTGTCTATCAGTAGTTGGCAGGCGGAAAAGGCATCGTCACGATGAACGGTGGCCACCCCACAAATCACCGCAATCTCTCCGATCGCAAGCTCCCCTATGCGATGAGTCGCCATGATTTGTAGTGGTGTGAACTCTGCGCTCACGTCGGCTACCACTTTGGCCAAGCGGTCCAAGGCGGTGGGATGAGCGGTATAAATGAGCCCACTCACTGCCTTACCTTCGTTCTCTTCCCGAACGCGACCCACAAAGAGCGCAACGCCTCCGGAGCGCGAATCTGCCAGTGCCACATAGGCCCTATCGAGATTCAGCGGATTTTCCGAGATCTCTATGGTGGGTACGGGAAGAGAATTCACGTCTACAAGGTTACGGTTAATAGAGCCCGTTAGGTAACTCATAGGAATTCTGAAGGTGAGCACGAGAGAAGGAGCGCCAGATGAGCGGTTTTGGATTTACTGGAGACGGCTTTGGTAATGAAGAAGGAAAGGGCATGCCTGACCTGGGCGCCCTTTTTACCCAACTCGGCAAGATGTTCAGTGGCGAGCCAGGCGCGCTCCCCGAATTCACCATTCGTGACATCGCCCGAGGTCAATTGGGAAACGATCGATACATCGGCCATATAGATCTTGCTGAAGTAACCGAGGCGCTCAATCTTGCAGACCTATGGATTAACGACACCACCGCATTTCCTAGCGCGCTGCGCACCCCCCAAGCTTGGTCAAAAGCTGACTGGGTGGAATCGACCATGTCTGGCTGGATGAATCTGGTCGCACCTATGTCAAAAAGTCTCACTGACGGACTTACCAAGAGCTTGACCGAGAGCCAGGTCGAAGGGATAGATCTCGCCGCAATGACTCAAGGACCACTCGCGGGAGTATTCCAACAGATGACCGGAATGCTTCTTGCCCAGCAAGTGGGTGGCACTGTGGCTGCCGTCGCAAAGCTCACTACGGGAAGCGCAGATACCTCGCTCCCCCTCGCATCAGATGGTGTGGCCGCACTCATCCCCACAAACGTGAACGAGTGGGGTGAAGGCCTTGGGATTGATATGCGCGATGTGCGCCTCTTTCTGGCACTTCGCGAAATCGCCGGCACTCGCCTCCTTGCTGAAGTGCCTTGGCTCAGAGGTCACCTCACAGATGCGGTGACTGCATACGGCAGCGGTATTCAAATAGATGTGCAAGCAATTTCCGATCAAGCTATGGATGTCATGAATGCACTTCAAGAAGGTGCTGATCCACGTTCACTTTTCACTCCAGCGACCACTCCCGCACAAGAACTTGCGTTAGCTCAACTTGAAACACTGCTTGCACTCTTCGAAGGATGGGTTAATCACGTCGTGCATCTTGCAATTGCAGAACGTCTCCCCAGCCACGTAGCCCTCGAAGAGAGTTCGCGTCGCAAGCGCGTATCTCAAAATCCCACAACTACGGTTTTCCAAAGTTTGGTCGGGCTAGAAGTCTCTCCTCGACTTTCGCGTGAAGCCACGCACTTCTGGAATGTGGCACTCGATCTCAAAGGTCTCCAGGGAAGAGATGAACTCTGGAGCCATCCCGACCTCCTCCCCGCAGCCATTGAGATGCAAGATCCCGCGGCCTTCCTCTCCTCCACTAGCGCCCCCGATGATCTTTCAGGACTCGATCCCGCATGAGCCTACGTATCAACGCTCTGGATACCCTTTCAACATTTAATGACGGCGAGTTGGGCCAACTTGACCTGCGCCAGCGCTATTTACGTCATATCGAAGTCAATGAAGATGGCTTTGAAAAGAAGTGCGTCTCTGCCCACATCACCGTGAGCGCCTTAGTGCTGGATCACACGCATAGAAAAGTTTTATTGACTCTACATCCGAAGGTGGGGCGGTGGCTCCAACTCGGTGGGCACTGTGAAGTCAGTGATGCCTCCCTAGCAGCTGCTGCTCTTCGTGAGGCGCGCGAAGAGTCTGGACTTGAAGTGTTTGATTTCTTGATAGATGGACCAGTGCAACTCGATGCACACACCATCAATTGTGGTGGCGATGGACTAGTCACTCACCTTGATGTGCAATTCGTTCTCGTAGCACACGAGAATCAGGAGATTGCGATAAGCAATGAATCACTGGACTTGAAGTGGTTTGACTCAAACGATCTTCCACAAGATTGTGATTTTGCGCTGGTTCGTCTGTTAGATAAAGCGCAACAAATTCTCGCTCATTAAATTTAAATAAAAGCCAAGCCCCCGGGGCGCACGTTCCAATCTCTGCCTTCCCCTTGCAGATATCAGATCGGTTATCCGGAGGCTTGGTGAAGCAAACGCTACGAAGAGAAAAGTGGCTGGTCAACTTGTGAAGATTTCGCTTACTTGACGGTGGCCGCTCAGAAGCACTCCGCCCTGTTGATTACCTGGGGATAGCAACGGACTTGCGTCAAGAATAAGTAGCCGCTGATTCCGCACTCTGCTCACTTTTCAGGCGCTGAACTGCGCTAATGCTCAATTTTTCAACCTTCATTCGTGCTTGAGGCTTTCCCACACCGGTGGATATCGTGGCTGGCGCATTGTGTATAAACCTCCCAGCAGTAGCACACGAAATCTGGCGATCTCTCAAGGCGAAGTTCAGAGTTGACAGTTTTTGAAAAAGAGTTCGATACGGTGAGCACATGCCATTTTTTCGCTCACAAATGAACGCGAAGAATGACGACTCATTTCAACTAATTCCGGGTCTTGGCAGTGGTGTGGAAGTGCGCCGAAGCGCTCGCCGCAAGCGCACTATTTCGGCACATCGTGAAGGCGAAAATGTAGTGATCTCCATTCCGGCCAACCTGAGCAAACGCGAAGAAGCTGATGCCGTGCGAGAGATGGTTGAGCGCATGAATAAGCATGATTTGAAGAAGAAGATTTCAGATGAAGATTTGGAAGTGCGATCACTCGCTCTCGGTGCAGAGTACTTCGAAGGTTTAGCTCTCCCACGTAGCGTTCGGTGGGTGAGCAATATGAGGGAGCGCTGGGGATCCTGCACGCCCGAAGATGGTTCAATTCGCATCTCAGATCGTGTACGCCTCATGCCCGAGTATGTACTCGACTACGTGATCGTCCACGAGTTAGCCCATCTCATTGAAATTGGACATAATCCCGCCTTCTATGAACTAGAGAATCGCTACCCTGAGCGCCTTCGAGCCGAGGCTTATCTGGAGGGGTGGCAGGCAGGTCACGGCGATAGAGAAAGTAGCTAAACCGGACATTTGCCGCTGATTTCTCCACGAATCGCCGCCAGGCTGCCTCACGCTCAGCCGAGCGCCAGGTATGGTGAACTCAAGATCGAGCGGGAGGAAACTTATGACAGAGACTTACAAGGGCGATGCATACTGCGTCAAGTGCAAGGAGAAGCGTGACTTCGAAGGCCACGTAGTTGTCTCCGAGTCAGGTCGCAGGATGGCCAAGGGCAAGTGCAGCGTATGCGGCACCACGCTCAATCGCATTCTCGGCAAGGCATAACGAACACACTTCCAAAAGAGGCGCCGACAGAGTCGGCGCCTCTTTTGCTTTTCCCTCACTTCTGCGTCACGCATACCTGACCGGGGGCTATCCCGAACTGCCGCCAAGATCCCTCTTGTGGGAAGCCGCTCACCTTAACTCTGCTAAATCTGCATACTCACCGCCATGACCCATCCACGCTTTGCTCCTGGAACTTTCTATGCGCCCCTTCGCGACGGCCAATACGTCGGAGATGGGGTGCACGGCACTCTTATCACTGGTGAGGCCGCTGCCGCCATTCCACTCATTAACGGGCGTCGAGATGAGAGCGAGATCGCGCTCTCTCTCGATCTACCCATTCCAACTGTCACTGCGCTACTCACGCGACTCAACGATCTCGGATATCTCGCACACGTAAAACCAGACGCAGGAGTAGTCGCTATCTATGGATCAGACCGCAGCGCTCAACTCCTGGCACTCAATTTATATCTCTGTGGAGTTGAAGATTTAGTGTTAATGGATCGCAGACCCGTCACATTGGCCGACTCGGGAGGAGCCTTGCTCACTCCCGCAGAAGTGGGTAAACCGTTCTCGACTGCGGTAACGGAGAGGATTCAAGAGATCGTCTTTCTCTCGCGCTCGACTCCGCACCCTGCACCCAGCGCGCACGACGCTGAACTCTTCGTCTCGACACAAGCATTTCCCCCAGAAGTAGAGGCAGAAGCAATGCGCACGGGGCGGCCGCACTTAGTGAGTGCCACCTTAGGAAGTGCCATCACTTTAGGACCTCTGGTCCTTCCCGGGCGTACCGGATGTTTACGCTGCCAACGCTTACGGATACGTGATAACGACGCACACGCAGATGCCATAGAAAGAGGCCTCTATCTCGCACGTGTGAGCGAACTTGCGCCGCTGCCTCTGGCACAATTGGCGGCTAGCCTTCATGCCTTAGCCATTCAAGAATTCTTTAGGGTGGGCACTGCGCCCCACCCCCTGGCCAATACCGTGCTCACGATTGCGTCCACTCTTGATGTCTCGAGTCGCTCTTTCACGCCACACCCCCGATGTGGCTGTACCTGGAATCAGCACACTGGGAATCACCACACTGGGAATCAGCACACTGGGAATCAGCACACTGGGAATCAGCACACTGGGAATCAGC
>NSHZ01000031.1 GCA_002737595.1 Actinomycetota bacterium
CCAAGGCGCTAGTTCGCGCTTCCAATCGGTGATGTGTTGCCACTGCACATCATTGAAGTAGGTATCGGGTGGAGCATAGAGAGTGTTCGCGTAGACGAGGGAACCACCACCCACCCCAGCACCTGCGAGCACCAAGACATCCGGGAGAGCGTGTATGCGTTGAATACCCGTGAGCCCTAACTTCGGGGCAAAGAGGAAGCGGCGCAATCGCCACGATGTTTTGGGAAAGTCTTCGTCGCGAAAGCGGCGACCTGCTTCGAGCACACCCACCCGATAGCCCTTCTCCGTTAAACGAAGAGCGGCAACTGAACCACCGAAACCGGAACCTACGACGAGGACATCAAAGTCGCGTTCCATCTTTCAATGCTACGAGGAAATCGAAGTGGTCTCCACCTTTAGCGACTGACTCTTTGCGGTGATCTTCCCCTTCTTATCCACCGCAACGGCTTTACCGGCCGCGTCGACCACTTTCTTCGCCTTCGGGTCGAGGAAGAGTGGCTTACCTGCGGCGCTCACCAACGCATTAGCGCTGGAATCAAAGAGGGCGCCGTTAAGCCCAAGGAGCACCGGCTTCTTGTTGGGCCCTAGGAGGGTGAGGGTGCCGATCTTTACCGCACCACTGCCTTGCGTACTACCAATGGTGAGGGCCTTTCCATCTGTCCCGAGGATGGCCTTGCCGGTGGAGTCGAGGACCGCACCGCTCTTACTGATCTTGATCGGTGCACCTTTCTTATCGGTGATCGGTGTGCCATTAGTAAATAGCGGTGTGCCAGTTGCCCCGAGGATGAGTGGGCGGCCATCTGGTGTGACGACGTTTCGTGCCTTCTCATCGATGATGGTGCCACCAAAACCGTAGGTGAGAATAACGCCGGTGCTCTTGCCTATCACTTCACCTGATGCGTTGAGAGGTGTGCTCCCTACAGCGCCGACGGTGATCTGCTTTCCTCCTTGGAGAATCGCACTTCCGGAAGTAGAGAGCAGTGGTTGCGAGACCAGCGGGAAGCCATCGGCGCCAAGCCTCAACTTGTTGCTGGCATCAACGACGGGCTTAGCAAGAACGGGATTTCCTTTTGCATCGACGATGGGTTTGCCGTTCGGGTCATACATCGGAGGTGCGTAGAGAATTGCGCCATTGGACGCAGTAATAGGTTTATCCTTGCCGTTTAACAGCGGCTTAGCGATAACGCCCTTACCGTTGGCATCAATAAGTGGTTCCTCTTCACTGGTCACCATGAGTTTGGTGTAGAGCGGGTTGCCATCAACACCGATGATCGCTTGTCCTTTGGAGTTAAGTATCGGTGAGAGCAGAATGGCGTTGCCATCGGGATCTACTTGTGCAAAACCATCACTGGTCATAGCAGCCTTGGTACTCAGGGGTTTTCCATCAGGCCCAAGGATGAGCTTGTCGTCGGCGCTGAGCACGTTGAAGATGAGCACAGGAGCCGATGCTGATTTCTTTGTGGTCTTAGTAAGCAGCGTCTTGCCAGCATCATCTTTAGCAAGTTCGGAATAAATAGCATTACCGTTTGCATCAGTGACGGGAACTCCCGTGCTTGTGATGATGATTGTGCGGTAAATGATCTGACCTTCTCGATTCGTCAATTCATTTCCATACACATCTGTGACACTTTTTGGCTCGAGCACAATGCCGTTTTTGTCGAGATATTTCTTGATGCTATCTGCGACACTCACTTTGCCCTCCGAAGGTACCTTCACCACGTCACCATCGATCTTCAACGCAGCATCTTTACAACCCTCTTGAAAAACGTTTACCGCGCACGCGGCATCACCGGTAATAGCGGTGGTTCCGGAGACGGTACAACTCGCATCGGTGGGATTCTTGTAACAGAACGATCCTGGTGAGCGATCAATGATGACCGCACCCTTGCACGATTCATTACTGCTAGCCCCAGATCCACTACATGGGTCAGCGACCACCACCGCGGCGGTTTTCGAGGCAGTTGCTTGAGTACAGATATTGAGTGTGGGATCAGCCGCGCACTTCACGATCAACTCAACGAATGGCATAAAAGCTGCACATCCGACGGAGTTTGGAAAGTCAAAGCACACATCCATCGCGTCGAAAATATCCCCTAGGTCGGGGACGTCTGTTCCAGTGAGTGGAATGGTGACTACAGGCGTGGGATCAGCAGCTGAGGCCGGACTCATTTGGATGCTGACAGTGCCGGCAACTGCCATTGAGATGCTGATCAGGGCGAGATAGATGCGACGCATGGGGACTCCCGAGGTTATGGCGTGCGAATGGTCCCAGATTACTCCTCAATAGGCTTGTTTCATCGAGCACTCTTTGCCAGGCTTGCTTAGTATTCACGCGGCCTTGGAAAATCCCCTGACCAGGTGAATCACCGGATATCTATGGAGGAAACATGACTGCAATGCCCCCCGCACCCAAGAAGACCAACGGAATGGCCATCACCGGCTTCGTCCTGAGCTTCTTCTGCGGTGTTCTCGGAATCGTCTTCAGTGCGATTGGAATGTCACAAACCAGCAAGGATCCCAACCAAGGTGGACGCGGTCTTGCGATCGCCGGTTTGATCATTTCAATTGTCAGCTTGGTGATCACCTTTATGTTCTGGGGATCATTCGCTGACGCGATGAACAACGCTTAAAGTTCTAGTTACAAAGTTTCAGGTATGAAGACGGGGGCAGGTTCTAAAGTGAGAACCCGCCCCCTCTCATATTGGCCAGCGCTCTTTCGCGAAATCCCGGCCGCCCGCTATGCCCTTGTACTTTTCGCAACAGCACTTACGTGGGTGGGCGCAAGGCGCACCGAGGGATACACCTCTGGGCCGATCCTCTGTCCGTTTCGCTTGATCACCGGACATCAATGTCCCTTCTGCGGAACGACACGTTCCTTTGGAGCGCTCGTGCAGGGCGATATCTCCGGAAGCATCGCCTATAACCCCAGCGGAATTTTGCTCTCCATCGTCATTCTTTTCTGGATGATTTCTCCAGTGAAGTTTCGTGCAGTGCGCACTCGCATTGCACAGTTCTGGTGGCGCATTTCAGAACTCGCACGTTGGATGTTGCTCGCACTGATGATTGCTCTCGTGTGGGGATACGCCCTCGCCCGTTGGTAAGCGTTACTTGATATTTAGAATAGCCATCTTGCCGCAGCGGCTGTTGAGTAGCGTGATACGGAAGCCACCCTTCTTCAAAGGTGAGAAAACAGCAGTCACATCCTTGCCTCGGTAAGTACCGTTATCGACAGCGGCTACATACTTGGCAAGTCCGTTCGACTTGATGCATGCCGCCGTTCCTGATGAGAGATCTCCAAGACCGCCCACAGCTGATTCTGGCCCGATGTAATCCACGATCTCTGAAAGTGATTCGTCGTAGGCAAGACCAGAGAAGAGTTCCACGATCGGCACCGTCTTACCTGTTGAGCCTCTACTCAAGAGCTCACCAGTGTCAGTGGCGCCTTGGTCGGCAAGTGATTCATCAGTAGAAGGTTTCGTAGTGGGCTTCTTTGAAGGCGCCTTGGTAGGTGTAGCTGTCGCAGTGGGTTCAGCTGATGGATCAGCTGATGGTTCCTCGGTAGGTGTATCACTTGCGAGGGGAACCGAGCTGGAAGAATTGGATGAGAAGAGATAGCCGTTTGTAACACCGATACCGACACCAGCAACGAGTACTAACGCAGCAGCGATGGAGACTGGTGTAATCCACTTAGCACGTGGCTTAAAGGCAATAATTTGCGCGCCGTCATCTTCCTTAATGAGATCGGATGGGTCAAATGGGTTCGCAGCTCGCGCGGCGTCGGCGGCAGCAGCCTTGGCAGCAGCTATTGCGGCGGCGGTATGTACGGCAGCCTCTTGTTGGGCCTTCTCTTGCTTAGCGACCTCGATGGCGAGCATCGCGGTGAAGCGATCGGCTACCGGACCAGGAGGGGCAGTAGTGAATTGCGCGTTGCTGAGCAAGGCATCGATAGCTGCTTCGCTGGTGGCATCCAGGATCGGATCACTGCCATTGCTGGCATTGAAATCGACGCCTTTCTGCTCGTTCTCGTTCATTACTGACCTCCTTCCCTGTTCTCTACTTCGAGGTTCTCAGTACCTAAGACGCTGGGGGGGCCACTTTGGTTCCCGCCACCGGAAGTCTTTCCGCCGGGGCTGCCTTGGCTGAGCCGGGGATCGAGCTCGCTCAAGATAGCGGCTAGCGCAGCTTTCCCTCGAGAGCAGCGGCTCTTGATGGTGCCGGCGGGGACTCCCAAGGTTTCCGAGGCCTCCTCCACGGAGAGCCCCTCCATGATCACGAGTACGAGGGCGGCCCGCTGATCCGGGTCGATCTCCATTAAGGCCTTCATTACAGTCTGGCGTGAGGTGATCTCTTCGCTCTGATCTTCTACGCTAAAAGTCTCGGTGTACTGATCGACATCGACGTTGACATCGCCCTTGCGGTACTTACGCGCCACATCCATCGCGCAGTTATGCACGATCTGATACATCCAGGTGGTGAACTTGGAATCGCCTTTAAATTGATGTGCACGTTTGAAGAGTGCAATTGATGCCTCTTGCATCGCTTCTTCAGCGAGGGTGGCATTTCCTAAAAATTTCAGTGAGAGCGACCAGATGAAATCCCGGCGACGAATCAAAAGCGCCTCAAGGGCGCGTGGATGTCCACTCACAAAAGCCGCGAGTAACTCTTCGTCACTCGCATGCTCAAAACTGAGCTCCAGCACACCGCCTCCAGGGGACTTAACTTCCCTAAGAGTACTTGGTGTGCTGGAGCTCTGTTTACTTCTACGCCCGCTTGGCAGGCTATTTATGCTGGTGGATCAGGCTTACATCATCCCGTCTTCGCTGGGGACGAAGGTGACGGTGAAGGGATTACTTACTACCTGACGTTGCATTCCGGACTTCAAGACCTTGAGGCGGTAGGTGACATCGTGGCCGCACCATTCAGTGGAGTTGCCGTAGTCGTTTTCGCAGAATGGACTAACTCGAATGAGTGCAACACCGGCAGTATCAGTACGAGTCTGTACCTCGGTGCTCCATGAGCGATCGAAAGGATCTTGTACTTCAAGTATCACGCGACGGCCAGGGCCAGGCATTCCAACAGTAACTTTGAGAGCTGGGATCTGTAGTGCGTCGTCGTAATCATCTTCGGAGAAGTCGCGGAACTTCTTAGAAACGCCATCTTCCCAACCCCAGGTAACAACCTGTTGCTTGTTCACGGTGACGGTCGGATTATCGAGTGCTTGGGCGGGAGCTGCAGTGAGCATCCCGGCTGAAAGGACGAGAGCTGCAAGGCTACCGACGAGGGTCTTTACTGAGTGCTTCATGGTTTCTCCTAAGTTGTAGTGGTCTTCGTTCGATACCCCTTTGACTCCCGGACCCCAGAGTTTGGTTCCCGAGATCTTTGGAATATTTCTTGTGAGAATTCGGGGAACCGGGAAGGCTCCCTATCCGTCTCAGCCGTAGTGGAGGAATATCTGAAGGGTTCTGGGCGGGTTTCTGGGTGGGTAAGAGAGAGGCATCTCTCGCCTACCATTGGACTTAGATAAATGAGCAGATCAGCGGTCTATCAAGGAGAATTGAGCGTATGCGAGCGGTGAAGGCAGTGAAGCGAACGGCGGGGGCGGTGGCCCTTATTGCCGCGGTCGCCATCGTCGCGCTCGCTGCCTTTGCAGACCGCTCTGATGCGGTGGTCTTTGGCAGTGAAGTATCTGACGCCGGAATCAGCGCCCCATGGGTGGCCTCCATCTGGTACTCAGATGATGCACGCGGGACCCCGGAGTTTGTATGTACTGGTTCGTTGATTGCCAGCGACATTATTCTTACTGCCGCCCACTGCACATACGACAAAGGTTTTTACTGGGTGCGACTTAAGTCAGACACCCTCGAATCAGATGAACCACTTCGCAAAGTCTCTGGTGTCTGGCGCCACGCGCGTTACAGCACAAAGACTGGGCAGAACGATTTAGGTCTCCTCCGGTTGCGCACACCTGTTGAAGATGTGAAGCCCATGGTGCTTCCCACCTCTGCCGAAATTGCGAAGGTGACAGCCGCGAAGACTTTCCGCATTCTCGGATGGGGCGAAGACCAAGATGCCAAGGTGGCGAAATTCTTGCGCGCAGCTACTCTCGACAATCAAGATCTCGCAGCTTCCAAGGTATACGGACGACTCTTTAATAAGGCGACCATGCTTGCCAGTGGTAAGTACATCAAGAGTGAGCGCCTCTACGCCGGTGGCTGTCACGGTGATTCTGGTGGTCCGCTCACTACCAAGCTCGGCGGTAAGACAGTTCTGGCTGGACTCACGAGTTGGGGTTCGGCATCGGGTTGCGATCGCGGCAAACCCACCATCTTTACTCGCGTGAGCTACTACCTTGCTGATATTAAAGCCGGTACGGCACTTGTACGCCGCAGCGTTTACGGACGATTGATTCCTGAAGCTGTGCAATCTCCTGTTATTCAAGGCGATGCCCGCGTGGGTGCCACTCTTGTATGCGACAAGGGCCAATGGTCAGAAGAAACTGACTCCACCTCCCTTCAATGGACCTCACCCTCACGCATCTCCGGACAGAGCACCCCGAACATCGTGGTAACTCAAGCCGATGCTGGTCAATTCTTTGAGTGTGAAGTAACTGGAATTAATAAGAATGGTGAGGAGAGAGCGCGCGCCACGAAGTTGATTCCACGAGCGCCACTGATCGCTGCTAAACCGACCATCTCTGGCATTACATCGGGAGATACCCCAAAGCTGGGCCAAGCGGTCTCTTGTGCTGGTGCCAAGTGGACAGATGCCGTTGAGGCTGAGAAGAAGTCTTGGTTTGTCGCAGACATTAATTACGACGGCACCCCTCGTAATGAAGTTGCTATCAAGGATGAACTTGGCGCTGCCGCAATAGGAACCTTGATCACGTTAGATAAAGAGACGATTCTGGCTGCGCAATCCAAGGGAATCTTCTGCCGTGCGCAAGCGCTCAACGCCGGTGGCATCACATCAGTCTGGGTTTATGTTTCAGTACCACGCATCAGTATGCCCTCGCCTTATGTAACGCTCGTGGGCTACGACGGATCGATTGCCCCTTCGGTTGGCACCACTCTTACGTGCAAACTCGATCGCCCGGAGCAGTACACAAATGTGAAGTATGAGTGGAGCATCCGCCAGGATCGTTCAAAGACTGCCTCCTCGGTTTTGGGTTCTACTCCCACTCTCACCTTCACTCGTGAGCTCGTACTCGCGGCGAAAGAAAAGTACCTCGCGTGTGATGTCTCTGCCGAGAACATTGTGGGAACTGGCGCCACCACTAACTTCGTTTATGTTCGTGCACCTATCAAGCCCACGTCGATCTCACCAGATATTGCAGGCGTTGATGCCAGCGGTAACGCAACTACTTTTAATGTGAACACTCCTCTGGCCAAGTGCACCTTCCGTGATCTCGTTAAAGATGAGACCGCAATGGTCACTTGGTACTCCGGCAAGGCAGGCAATCTCTCAACGATTAACACCATGCTCGGAGTAGGCCCAGTTCTGCGAACAACGCCGAGCATCATCGATGAGATTGTGGGCGGATCGATTATCTGTAAGGCCGTCGTCTCGAATATTGCTGGTGATGTCGAAGGCAGTGATTACGTGGGTATTGATATGCCGGAGGTCGTTTACTTCTCGCAGACCGGTCACTATTACAAGTTCGTCAGCTCACGTATCTCGTGGCTGGATGCCCGCACGGCTGCTATGGCGACCGAGTACAACGGCTTGAAGGGCTACCTCGCTACCGCAACAACCCGTTCCGAAGAGAACTTGATCAAGCGCAAAGCTGGCGGTAACCAAGTCTGGCTAGGCGCAAGCGATGCCGAGAGTGAAGGTTGCTGGAAGTGGACTGATGGTCCAGAGGCAAACCAGAACTTCTTCGCTGCTTCGACCGCAGTGAATTGCGTCGTCAATGCTTCCGTCGGAAATTCTAATTGGGGCACTGGCGAACCAAATAACGCTAATAGCAATGAAAACGTGGCACAGATCAATTCTGATGGTACGTGGAATGACATGGCTGGAAATAATTCATTCGCTTATGTCATTGAGTACGGTGGGGTAGTCACTCCACTTACTTACTCACCGGATGCTAATGCGAGCGCGAAGATTTCAATCGTTACACCAGTAGATACTCCTACGGTGCGTGGTACATACACTTTCACGGGCGTGGCAACCGCGGAACGATTCGGTAATTCCTCGATCTCCAAAGTCGGTGTTCGTATTACAAGCACTCTTGGATTTAGCGCAGGCTCCTATGCACGTGTCTGTCCGACGGGTGGATATAACTGTTACTACAACGGTTATGGGACGAGCGAACTTACCTTCGGAACCTTGGGCAGTGCCGACTACGTGTGGACCCCACCTAGTGGAACCATCTCCTTCGCTATCGACACCACAACGTGGGCCAATGACACCTACACAGTGACGCTCTTCACCAGAGATTCGAGCGGCCGGATGGCTATCTCGGAATCTAAATTGTTTGTTACTGACAATGTTGGCCCCACCACATCAATCACCACTCCGGCTACTAGCACGACCCAGAGTGGCATCGTTAACGTCACGGGTACCACGCGGGTGGCTGCCAGCGGCAGCGCCACCATCAACAAGGTGGGTGTGAAGGTCACTGGCGGCACTGGTTTTAGCGCAGGCTCTTATGCACGTGTTTGTCCGTCGGGCGCTTACAACTGTTACTACAACGGTTATGGAACCTCTGAGCTCACTTTTGGGACAGTGGGTGTTGCTGACTATGTGTGGACTCCATCATCGGCGTCAGTTTCGTTTGCCATCGACACCACGGCGTGGGCAAACGGCACGTACACCATCACTTTCTTTACGCGTGATAGCAGTGGTCGCGTTGCAGCTTCTACACCAAACACTTTCACGACTTCTAATGGCGCTCCCACTGCGGCCGTTACTTCACCGGCGAGTGGTGGAGTAGTAAAGGGCATTGGGACATTCACTGGCTCGGCTCGTGCTGACTCTTCCGGAACTGCCACCATTAACAAGGTGGGTGTGCGCATTACCGGCGGTACGGGATTCGGTGCTGGTTCTTATTCACGGGTCTGCCCCACCGGTGCATATAACTGTTACTACAACGGTTATGGAACTTCAGAACTCACCTTCGATGTGGCTGGCACTGCAGATTATGTATGGACTCCACCGGCGGGAGCGGTCTCTTTCAACATTGATACCACCGCCTTTGCAAACGGCACGTACACGATGCTGCTATTCACTCGCGATACCAGCGGTCGAGTAGCGGTCTCTGCTCCCAGCACTTTTGTGATCACCCCGACCGTGAGCAATGTGGTCGCCACCTCTATTGCGGGTTCTGCAACCTCGATGGCAGTTACCTGGACTGCGCCACTGAACATGACGGGTGTAAGTGATTACCAGGTGGAGTCTGCAACAGCTACTGGTGATTGGAAGATTTTCGCGCACTCGGTTTCTACATCGGCTGCGATCACGGTGACTGGGCTTACTGAACTTACGACCTATCAATTCCGAGTAACACCAATCTTTGGTGGCAGCGTAAACACTATTGGCGCTGCGACTTCTCCACTCGCGTCAACTCCTGCACCACTTGTACTTACCTTGGCTACCATCAGTAGCACGTCGAATTGGTTGCTTGCCGGTGAATCCAGCACGGCTTCAACATGGCAACCCGCTGTGGTAGCGAATAAACTTCGTATCACTTCAAGTACCGGCGGACGCGGTGGCGCAATGAACAAAACCGTATTCGACACCACTAAGGGTCTCGACGTGCAGTTCCGATTTAATTTCAACACCGGAAGCGCAATTCCTGGTGATGGCTTTACCTTCTTCCTCGCCAACCCAGCCAATGCCGACCTAGCAAGTGCGCCCGCTACAAGGGGCACGTGGCTTGGCGGTGGCGGCGGATATCTCGCTTACAACGGTGATGGGGCAGTGGGCCAGGTGAAGGGTGCACTCCTCGGCGTCGGTGTGGTTCTCAATGGCTCACCCCAACTCCGGGTCTATGGAGCCACCGGAGCAAACGGTGTGCTTCCTACTCTCTCGGCGGTCTCCATCACAAATCCTTACAACGCGAGCTACTACATGCGAGTGGTGATTGACCCAAGCACCGTTTCAGCTGCCACCCGTGGATATCGCGTCTATATCTCGGCAACTTCAACGTTTAGCACCACACCCACGGCGTCCGGTCTGCTCTCATCGATTGGTATGACCGATCTCAGTAGCGGTGTCTACTTCGGGTTCACCGGTGCAACTGGAGCCAACACGGTAAATACCGACATCGATGCCATTAATGTTTATGGTGTACTAAAGAGTTAACCAAAGTATTTTTTTGCGACGAAAGGCGAGTAATTTAAATGCTCCATACTGTCTGGTCTCAGTGGGAGGATTTGAAAGTTCCTTCAGGATTCACCCGACTCTCGCCAAGTAACTGCTCATTAGAAACCGATGACTTAAGTGAAATAACGTTCTACGTACCCACTTATGCCGGCCACCGACCCGCGCTACTTCACTCGTTGAAAATGCCCCATCTCCAAATATTACAAATGCTCAATGCTGGATATGACGATGCTCTGGAATTTGTGCGACCAGGAATGACGCTGTGCAACGCACGTGGAGTGCACAATCCAGCAACCGCTGAATTAGCGCTCGGGCTAGCGATTGCATCAAGACGCGGTTTTGTGGAAACGAGTGCGGCGCAAGCAGCCGGCGAGTGGCAACATCACCGTTACTCCACGCTGAGTGGCTGCAGAGCCGCGATAGTGGGATACGGGTCAATCGCCCACACACTGGAAACTTACTTGGATCCCCTGGATGTTGAAGTCGTTTCATTTTCTCGCTCGGGAAAACTTGGTTCTCTTCCGGTCGCCGATTTTGATGCGCATCTACCCAGCTTCGATGTGATCTTCCTACTGATGCCGCTCAATTCCGAGAGTCTTCATTTCTTCAATACTGAGCGTTTTTCGGCGATGAAAGACGGGGCGCTCTTAGTGAATATCGCGCGGGGAGCAGTGGTTGATACCTCAGCGTTGGTTGAGGCGCTGGCTACTGGTCGCATTCATGCCGCGATTGATGTGGTGGATCCTGAGCCGTTACCGGCCGGCCATCCACTCTGGAAGTCGCCACATTTGATTATTACCCCACATATTGGCGGCCAAGCGGATTTGTCTGAGAGCCGCGGGAAAGAGATGGTGGAGAATCAACTCATCCGCCTCTCAAAGGACCAAGCACTAGAAAATGTGATCAACCTAGTGACAATGTCCGGCCAGATGTGGTCAAATGTCCAGACAGGAAAAGGGTAGATCACCAGTTCATCGGGGTCTTTTTGAACTGGTGAGGGGGAGCCCAATCTCTTTTGGGAGGATATTTTGAATAAAGGAAGAACGAGCGAGCAAGATTCCACGCGTTATCTCGATCTGGTGTCGCAGCTCAATGAGTACCTAGAAATCAAACGCCCCTCCCTCGATGATCTGATCCATTTCTTGGCGTCACGCATTCTGCAACCGTGGAGTGCAGAGCGGGCGTTTATCGCACGCGTAGATCGTGATGGCGTCTTTCGTGAGATCGCTTATTTCGGTTTTCAATTTGAAAATTCAGCCGGTTGGGCAGAAGTAAACATTATGGATCGAGTCCCGATGGCCGTTGCTGCTCAAAGTTGTTCCATAGTGGTTGCTAACGAAGAGCACATCACGAAGGTGTATAAGGATCTCGTGGACCGACGTAACTCGCGAATCGGACGTTCGATTATTGATGTGCCCATTCTTAAAGGTGGGGTCTGTATTGGTGTGATGGGGATAGTTTTCGCGGGCGATATACCGAGCGATGACAGCTTCTTGCCATTTCTTCGTTCTTTAGCATCATGCATCGTCTTTGCGATAGACGATAACCGTCGCAAGATATCGATGAAACGCACAGAGGGGCCGCATGTCGAACTCACGGAGCGCCAGAAGAAAATTCTTGAAATGATGGTGGAAGGCCTCACCAATTCGGTGATAGCACAACATCTTGGCTTTTCTGAATCACTTATCCGTCAAGAAACGGTAAAGATCTATCGCAATCTCAATGTGAGTAATCGGCGCGAAGCAGGTGTTGCTTATCAGGAGCGCATTCAGAGCTTGACGCATGTTTAAGTGTTTGAGAAATTCTTGCTGGTGGCCAGGGACGGGATCGAACCGTCGACCTCACGATTTTCAGTCGCGCGCTCGTACCAACTGAGCTACCTGGCCTCGGCACCGTTTTAATATCGGTTCGACACCGAACCGGCGACGTACCCATACCTTGCGACACCTTGCGACCCGGACGGGACTTGAACCCGCGACCTTCGCCGTGACAGGGCGACGCGCTAACCAACTGCGCTACCGGGCCTTACTGGCGAACCAGTGAGGTACTGCTTTTACTTCGAGATGGTTGCCCATCCTTCTGCGTGCCCCCAACGGGATTCGAACCCGTGTTACCGCCGTGAAAGGGCGATGTCCTAGGCCCCTAGACGATGGGGACGTAGCCCGTGAAGGCCTGTACCGCTTGGAGCCGTCACAGCATACGGGCTGGGAGGAGAGGCGACCAAACGCGCGTGGCGCTTGGGAAGCACATGAGTCCTCAGGCTTGGGGAGGGGCGGAGCGGCGAGTACGAAGAATGAAGGTACTGGCGCCGAGCAAGACGAGCCCAGCGCCCAAGAGACCGATAGAAACCCCGAGGGCCCCACCGAGTGTGGTGATGATGAGCTGGGCGACTCCGAAGGTGGAAGCGGTCACCGCAGCCACCAGGAAGGGCCAGAGCCGGCTTTGGGAGTAGAGCAGATAGCCAGCAACGGCGGTACCTAAAAAGAGTAGATAGCCGACGATCTGGGAGCTGCCGGTGAAGGCAATTTCCGCGCTGACAAATGCGGTGGCGCTAGCGATGGAGAAGCCGAGCATCTGCTCGTGAAAAATGCCACGCTCTGAAAAGAAGTACCATGCAGTTGCGATGGCGGCAAAGACGAGTGCGGAAATTGCACCATTAAAAATATTCACTGCTTCGAGAACTGCCATAGCAACAAATATTTTGAATGCAAAGAGCGCCACATGGCCGACCGAAGTGCGATTACGGAAGTACGCAACATCGACGACGATGCTTCCTACGATGCTCGCGACAAGTGCCTTCTCCCATGGTGATGCCACCCCAGCGGTAGCGGCAGCAGAGATACCAGCAAATGAGAAGAGCGTGGCAACAAGACGAGCACGCACGGGAGATTTTTCACCGCGGTGCAAGAGAAGTGCCACCGCGGCGAAGATGATGGTCAGCGCTAGCAAAGTGATGATGCGCCCTAGATTGGAGAGTTGCGACCAAGTGCTTCCTAAGATGATGAGAGTGGCTACGAGAGTGAAAGCGCCACCAACGTAACCACCGATCTCTCCTAATAGTGATCGGCGACTTCTTCCTTCTTTCGCTACAACTGCTGGTGCTATTGAATCTTCTGGTCGTGCAAGTTCGACCATGTAGCGCTCACGAATCTGCTCTGATTGCTCGCGATTGAGCTCGCCAGATGCGACTAGTTCTACGAGTGCGCGTTCCAGAGCATCAAAACTCACTTCAGATTCCACCGCACTTCAACTGAGATTGAAACGTCTTGCTGGCCGACGTCGATTTGCGTCGGTGCAGAATCTGCAGACGCTTTGGTCGCGTAGGCAATCGGCATTGGATTGTAGAAGGAAGTGTTCTCGTTGAGGTATTGCACTGTTGTTAACTTCACGCCGAGAAGTTTTGCGTAGGTAGTTGCCTTTGCCTTCGCGGCTTTGACGGCGAGCGCCCGAGCACTTGCCATCGCCTTTTCGGAATTGAGCAAGAACGGGGTAGCGCCATCGATGGTGGCATTATCGCCAGCGGCTTCTACGATTTGATCAAGGATGGTTCCAGCGTTTGCTGTCTTGCGAACCACGATGGAGAAATTCTGAGTAGCCCGATATCCACTAATGGTTGGTGCCTTATCTTGTGAGTAGATGTACTCCGGGTTCACATTGATACGCGCAGTCGTGATGTCTTTGGTCGCGATGGCGTTAGCGGTGAGTACCTTACGGATCGCGGCCGCCACACCTGAAGATTGGGCGAGTGCCTCTTTACTACTCGGTTGCACGATATTGGTGGTGACCGAGATGCGTATGGCATCGGGAACCATCTTGACCGTGCCGGTTCCTTGAACCGTGATACCGCGGGTGGTGGTGTCGGCTGCTGTAGCTGGAAGGGCGCTCCAAAGCGTGAGGCCAAATCCGAGGGTGAGCCCGAAAGTGAGGACGCCGGCAAAGGTGCGGCGAAGTGGACGGTTCAACAGCAAATTCCTCATGTGGGCTCCTTTAGTCATGAGGATACCGTCCCACACGTTTCAAAGCCCTGAATGCGCAATTCATGAGAGAACTCTGCGAGAGAATATGAGGGTGATCACCACCTCTCTCGAGCGGGCAGCGCGCGCCCTCCATGGCGGGGCGCTGGTCGCCATCCCCACAGAGACGGTTTACGGGCTAGCGGCGGATGCGCGAAATGAAGCGGCGGTTGTCAGTATTTATGTGGTGAAGGGGCGGCCCAGTAACCATCCGGTGATCGTGCATATTGCTGACGTAGATCAGTTAGATGAGTGGGCGATCAATATTCCAACGTGGGCACGTGCGCTCGCAGATGCGTTTTGGCCAGGGCCGCTGACATTGATCTTGCCGCGAGCTGCGCACGTAGGGGATTGGATTACTGGAGGACAAGAAAGCGTGGGCGTACGTTGCCCTGATCATGCACTTACTCTTGCGTTGCTCCGCGAATCTGGCTTAGGTGTGGCTGCGCCGAGTGCCAATCGTTTTGGCTCACTCTCACCCACTTCGGCAGCGGCAGTGCTTGAAGAGTTGGGTGAGTATCTCGAACCCGCAGAAGATTTAATTCTTGATGGTGGTGAGTGTGAGATCGGTGTGGAGTCCACCATTGTTTCTTGCTTAGGAAGTGCGCCCAGCATTTTGCGATTAGGTGCCATCACTGCCGAACAAGTCGCAATCGTAACTGGGCTCGATGTCGTTGCAGTTGATCCATCTGTGCGGGCACCAGGAACGCTGGCACAGCATTACTCTCCCCGCGCTCACGTGTGTATGGAAGTAAATGAGAAGTGTGAAGCGATTATTGCGCTCGCCGACGTTGAGACTCCACTTGGATTAGCGCGATTGGCATCGCCAGATAACGCGGCCCAGTATGCCCATGAGCTCTATGCCGCGATGCGCGAGGCCGACCACCGCGGATATTCCTGTATCGCCGTCATCCCACCTACTGATGGAGGGATTGCGGCAGCGGTACGTGATCGCATCACCCGCGCCAGCAATTAATTACTGGTACTTACGAATCTCTTTCCGAGCAAGAGAAGCAATGTGAACTTCATCCGGACCATCAGCAAGACGTAAAGTCCGGGCGCTTGCCCAGAGATGGGCGAGTGGCGTCACTTGGCTTACGCCGGCGCCGCCGTGAGCTTGGATCGCACGATCAATCACGCGTAACACCATTTCGGGAGCGGCGATCTTGATAGCTTGGATTTCGGTATGGGCCTCACGATTGCCCACGGTATCCATCAACCACGCGGCTTTGAGGGTGAGTAAGCGAACCGTTTCGATCTCCACTCGTGAACGGCCAATCCAATCTTGAATCACGCCTTGATCCGCGAGGGGTTTTCCAAATGCCGTGCGGGTAAGCGCACGCTTACACATCAATTCAAGTGCGCGCTCGGCCATACCGATGGTGCGCATGCAGTGGTGAATGCGCCCGGGACCAAGTCGGGCTTGCGCGATGGCAAAGCCACTTCCTTCGGTGCTAATGAGATTGGTAACGGGTACTCGCACATTAGTGAAACTCATTTCTGCATGTCCGCCGTGAGCACCATCGTCGTAGCCATAAACAGTGAGTGCGCGTTCAATCTTCACACCTGGTGTTTTCATTGGAACAAGAATCATGCTCTGCTGCTTATGCTTCTCGCCATTGAGGTTGGTCTTGCCCATCACGATAAGAATTTCGCACTTAGGGCTCATGGCACCTGTCGACCACCACTTGCGCCCGTTGATCACGTAATCATCGCCATCACGCTTCATTGTCATTTCAATGTTGTTAGCATCTGATGATGCAACATCTGGTTCGGTCATCACGAAAGCAGATCGAATCTCTCCGGCAAGGAGAGGTGTGAGCCAACGGTCTTGTTGTTCCTTGTTGCCAAATTGCGCAAGCACTTCCATATTTCCCGTGTCGGGTGCGGAACAGTTGAGAGCCTCGGGTGCCAGCATGGGACTACGACCGGTGATTTCTGCTAATTGCGCATATTGCACGTTGGTAAGTCCGGCACCGCGGGCATCGTGTGGCAAGAAGAGATTCCAGAGGCCGCGTTTGCGCGCTTCTGCTTTCAACGCTTCCATTGATGGTGGACGATTGAAGTTACCGGGTGCATGCGCGTCGAGTTCGGCTTCGGCTGGATAAATACACTCGTCCATAAATAAGTTGAGTTTGCCCATTAATTCTTGAGTGGTGGCATCTACTGTAAATTCCATGTTCTTACTCTCCTCGTAGTGCGCGATGTCCGCAAGAAACGAGCGGCTCAACTAATGGTCCAATTTCAGAGAATCCTGGGCCAACCGTCTGCCCTTGTGAGAAGCGTAAGTAGATCCCTTCAAGGATGACGGCGAGTTTGAAGTAGCCGAAGGCTATGTACCACTCGATATGTCTCAGCTCGCTCCCGCTCTTGGTGGCATAACGTTGAAGCAGATCGGTAGCGGTAGGGAAGCCATACTCAGGCTTGATGCCGTTTGCTACAGGGTTACCGATAATTTGTGAAAGACCATCCCAATAAACGACGAAGAGACCGAGATCGGTAGAGGAATCTCCCAAAGTGGCCATCTCCCAGTCGACTACGGCTGCCACCCCATTGTTCGCACCAATGATGCAGTTATCTAATCGAAAATCTCCATGCACGATGGAATTGCGTTGTGTGATTGGAATGCTCATGGCGATTTTGTTAAGCAATTCGTCGATCCCAATAATCTCTCGTGATCGCGAGCCTTCAAGTTGCTTACTCCAGCGAGAGACTTGACGGTCTAAGAATCCTTCGGTGCGACCAAAATCGTTGAGGCCAATCTCATCGGGCTCGCAGGCATGCAAAGCAACGAGGGTGTCGATCACGTTTTCGCTAATTGTTTGTGCGCGCTCACTACCTAAAGCAGAGGTTTGATTCTCAGTTTGAATTACTTCGCCAATAACTCGCTCCATTAAATAGAATGGTGCACCGAGCACCTCTGAATCAGTACAGAGGTGCAATGTGCGCGGAA
>NSHZ01000032.1 GCA_002737595.1 Actinomycetota bacterium
GACTTTCGTTGGTCGTCCAGGAATCAGTGAAGCAAAGGAAACTTCAAGCATTAGACGCCTCTAGTGCATCGTCGATTACACCCAAAAGGCGCTCTTCCAGATCAGCGATGCCGATCTTGGTGATGAGTTCAGCAAAGAACCCACGTACCACAAGCTTTCGAGCCTCATGCTCTGGTATTCCTCGCGATTGGAGGTAAAAGAGTTGCTCATCATCAAAACGTCCGGTCGCGCTTGCGTGCCCGGCACCAACAATTTCTCCGGTCTCGATCTCTAGGTTAGGTACCGAATCTGCTCTGGCGTGATCGCTGAGGACGAGATTTCGATTGAGCTCATACGTGTCTGTACCTTCAGCCACCGCACGAATTGCCACATCACCTATCCAGACGGTGTGAGCGCCTTCACCATCAAGGGCACCCTTGTAGGTTACTCGCGACTTGCAGTGCGAGACATCGTGCTCGACATGTAGACGGTGCTCAAGGTGCTGGCCGGTGTTTGCGAAGTAGAGTCCGTTAAGCTCGGCGCTGCCACCAGTTGCCAAATAATCGACACGGGGAGAGATTCGTACTACCGAACCACCCATCGTGAAGTGAGTAGCAGCAAGCAGGGCATTTCTGCCCAATTCAAATCGGTGTCTAGCGACATGCACTGCCGTGGGTGACCACTCTTGAGTGGAGATGAACTGCACATTAGCTTCATCTGCGATGCGCAACTCAATCTCCTCTGCCAGAGAGATATCACCAAAATTCTCCATCACTATGGAAACTTTTGAATGTTTCCCGATGGCGATGAGGGTGCGAGCAAAGAGAGAACCACCCAGACCATTTCGCACGATGCGAACGATGCCCGAGGAGTTAGCAGGAATATCAATAAAGTCAACGTTCTCTACTCTTGTTCTCGCATGCAACGCAACCGCATCAGTGGTTTCGTCCTTTGGAAGAACACGAGGATCGATTGCCGGCAAAGAATTATGTTCACCTATTGCATCACCAGATATCTCAAAACCTAGTGTCCCTGTATTTGCCGCGCTTCCATCGTGCAATCCACCTAAACGATTCAGAGGCGTGAATCGCCATGCCTCTTCCCTGCCGGTTGGTGTGGTAATTGTGCTCATTAACCGACAGCGCCTTCCATTTGGAGTTCGATCAAGCGATTGAGTTCAAGTGCATACTCCATCGGGAGTTCGCGAGCGATTGGTTCGATAAAGCCGCGAACAATCATGGCCATTGCTTCATCTTCGGTCATGCCGCGAGACATTAAATAAAAGAGCTGATCGTCGCTCACCTTCGAGACCGTAGCTTCATGACCCATCGAAACATCATCCTCGCGAACGTCGACATAAGGATATGTATCAGAACGGCTAATGGTGTCTACCAGGAGGGCATCACACTTTACGGTGCTCTTTGAATGATGTGCGCCTTCTTGAATTTGGACCAAACCTCGATAAGAGGTGCGACCACCACCGCGAGCGACCGATTTCGAAATGATGGTCGATGACGTGTATGGCGCAGCGTGCACCATTTTTGCGCCGGCATCTTGATGTTGACCCTCGCCCGCAAATGCGATCGATAGCGTCTCGCCCTTGGCATGAGGACCCATGAGATAAACCGCTGGGTACTTCATAGTGACCTTAGAGCCGATATTTCCGTCAATCCACTCCATGGTTGCACCCGCTTCACAAATAGCGCGCTTAGTCACCAAGTTATAAACGTTATTCGACCAATTCTGAATCGTGGTGTATCGCACTCGAGCATCTTTCTTCACGATGATTTCTACCACCGCAGAATGTAGAGAGTCAGAGCTGTAAATCGGCGCAGTGCAACCCTCGACGTAATGCACGTACGAGCCCTCGTCGGCGATGATAAGAGTGCGCTCGAACTGGCCCATATTCTCTGTATTAATCCGGAAGTAGGCTTGCAATGGAATGTCCACGTGCACGCCCTTGGGCACATAAATGAACGACCCTCCAGACCATACCGAAGTGTTGAGCGCAGCGAACTTATTGTCACCCACTGGAATGACGGTTCCGAAGTACTCTTTAAAGATTTCTGGGTGCGTCTTAAGCGCGGTATCAGTGTCTAGAAAAATCACGCCCTGCTCTTCGAGATCTTCCCTAATCTGGTGGTATACAACTTCGGACTCATATTGAGCGGCCACACCAGAAACCAGACGCTTCTTCTCGGCCTCTGGAATTCCGAGTCGGTCATAGGTGTTTTTGATTTCCTCGGGAAGTTCTTCCCAGGTGGTGGCTTGCTTCTCGGTAGAACGAACAAAGTATTTGATCGTGTCGAAGAAGATGCCAGTGAGATCTGATCCCCACGTAGGCATCGGCTTCTTTTCGAAAAGTCTCAAACCTTTGAGGCGCGTCTCCAGCATCCACTCCGGCTCACTCTTCTTAGCCGAGATGTCGCGCACTACTTCTTCATTGATGCCACGGCGCGCGTTCGCACCAGCCTTGTCAGAATCTGACCAACCAAATTCGTAAGTGCCGATTCCGTCGAGCTCTGGATGCGCGGTAGTAGTCACAGTTGTGCCTCTCGTTTACTTGATCTCTGATGGTGTGCGGATAGTGAGTGGTGCTGGGATATATGTGGTGCAGACGCCATCACCATGTGCGATGGTTGCTAAGCGTTGTACGTGGGAACCCAAAATTCTGGAGAGTGCTGCAGTTTCGGCTTCACAGATCTCTGGGAACTCAGCCGCGACGTGAGCTACTGGACAATGGTGTTGACAGAGTTGATCACCATTACCGAGAGAGGCAGCGGAGGCCGCGTACCCTTCAGCAGAGAGCGCCTCGACGAGAGCTGGGAGACGGTCTTCCACTTTCAGATGGCTGAGGGAGATGCGACGCTCCAAATCAATGGCCCGGCTCTGTGCGAAACCTTCCAAAGCCGCTACTCCACCTTGGGTTCGCAAATATCGCAAAGCGGCGGCGGCAAGATCATCGTATGACTGCGCGAAGTGGGCGCGGCCGGCATCGGTCACCACAAAGACTTTCGCGGGGCGGCCACGCCCGCGGATGATGAGTCGTGGTTCGCGAGCTTCCAGGATGCCTTGAGAGACCAAAGTGTCGAGGTGGCGGCGAATACCTGCGGGGGTGAGCCCCAACCGCTCTCCCAGGACAACTGCGGTGGAGGGCCCGTTTTCGAGCACCGAGCGCGCTACCCACTCCCGGGTCGATTCATCCTCATTCTTACTCCCCTCCACCGGGGAGGTGGGGTTGGGGATCGAGGCGGTTTTTTTCACAACACTATTGTGTCTTAATTCTCCTGCCCCCGCAAACGGATCGCCGACCTCCGTCCTGGGGGTTACTGTTGAGGGGTGAAACTCAAGCAAACTTTCGCCTTATACGAGCGTCTTGCCTGGCGCACCTTCCTCGTCTTCCAGGTGGGTATCGTGCTCACCGGGGGCGCCGTACGGCTCACAAAATCTGGCCTTGGTTGCCCCGAATGGCCCGACTGCGTCCAGGGGTCAATCGGTCCTCAGCCGAGTCAAATAGAAGGGATTCATAGCTGGATCGAATTTGGTAATCGCCTGCTCACCATCTTGCTGGTACTGAACGTTGCTTATGTTGTCATCGCAGCTCGTATCAACAAGAGATACGGTAAATTGGCGTGCTTTCAACTCGGCGGAATAATCGCCCAAATTGTCCTCGGCGGCATCACAGTGTGGACCGATCTCAATCCATTAACGGTTGCTGGACATTACTTACTATCAGCCATTTTGATCGCTGGCATAGTCCGTGCCTTACATCAGATCGATGAGGATCACACTGCGATCAATGTAAAGCGAGAGATCTTCCTGCTGAGTCGAGTCCTGGTCGGCTTCACCGCCATCGTGCTTATCGTCGGTACTTTTGTGACGGGAAGTGGGCCGCATGCTGGAGACGACAAGGCGCCGCGTTATCCCTTTGATGCTGCCAGACTTGCCGTCTTACACGCTGATCTCGTTATTGCACTAGTTGTGGGAACTATTTCACTATGGCTGCTTTTGCGAGTTACCAAAAGACCAGTGCCACGTGCTTACTTCTACTTTGTTGGAGCGGTAATGCTTCAAGGCCTCATTGGATACGTACAGTATTTCACTGGATTGCCGGAGGTTTTGGTCGCGCTTCACCTGTTGGGGTCAGGGCTCGTGTGGAGTGCGGCCAACTTCCTCTTTTACAGTTTTCAAAAAGAGAGCATTACAAACGATTAGAGCAAAGCGTCGATGGCAACTGCAAGAAATAGTAATGACAAATACGTGATGGATCCATGAAATAAACGCATTGGCTTGGGATCAACACGACGCTTTACTCTGCTGGCAATCGCGTGTGACTCGTAAATAAATGCACCTCCGAGGATGACCGCACTTCCGGAGTAGAGCCAATCCATATTGGCGATAGGAATAAGTGACAACGAGACAAGCACCATGATCCAGGAGTAGATCACTATGCGCTTCGCAACATGTTGCATGGTGGCGATAACTGGCAACATAGGAACGGAAGCCGCGGCGTATTCGTCTTTGTACTTAATGGCTAAAGGCCAATAGTGAGGAGGAGTCCAGAAGAAGATGATAAGAAAAAGTACGATTGGCGCAAGGGAGAGTGAATTTGTTACTGCAGCCCAACCGATCAAGACTGGCATGCAACCAGCGGCGCCTCCCCACACAATATTTTCCGCCGTGCGACGCTTGAGAACTATGGTGTAACCCAAGACGTAAAGCAGAATCGCCACCAGTGCGAGAATGCCCGTCAGCGGATTGGCCAGCACCCAGAGCAGAAGTATCGAGATCACCCCGAGTACTGACGCAAAAGCAAAAGCTGCGCGAACAGAGATCTCTCCACGAGGCATCGGACGGTGCATGGTGCGTTCCATCAGAGCGTCGATATCCCTATCGATAATGGAGTTGAAGGAGTTTGCACTGGCAGCCGCGAAGGTGCCACCCACCAAGGTAATCACCGTGATGGAGAGCGATGGCCACCCCGTCGAAGCGAGAAAGAGGGTCGGTACCGTGGTGACCAGGAGAAGTTCTATGATGCGTGGCTTAGTAAGCGCAAGATAGCGAGCTAAGACTCCACTGGGAGCTCGTGCTCCCGCAACTTTGAGAGTTTCGCTGCTCATAGGTAGCGAGTCTAGCCAGTAATTCTAAGCACCTCTCGGGATAGGGTGGTGTTGTGTCTGACACCCTTGAATGCACCGAGAATGACCACCGCGCAATAGCTTATGCGCGCGCACTGGCCGCCGATGCCGTGCAGAAGGTAGGTAACGGACACCCAGGCACTGCGATGGCACTTGCCCCAGTGGCATACCTGCTCTTCCAGAAACACTTACGCCACAACCCGGCAGATCCGTCGTGGCTCGGTCGTGATCGCTTCATCTTGAGTTGCGGACACTCCAGCCTCACGCTGTATATCCAACTCTTTCTCTCTGGCTATGGCGTTGAGATGACAGATTTACAGAGTTTTCGCACGTGGGGAGCGCTCACCCCTGGCCATCCAGAATTTGGCCACACCGCAGGTGTCGAGACCACGACGGGGCCGCTTGGACAAGGCCTTGCAAATGGAGTGGGTATGGCGATGGCCGCTCGCTACACCCACGGCTTATTGGAACCCGAAACTCCGCTCTCGCAAGGACTCTTCGACCACCACGTGTACGTTCTCTGTTCTGACGGTGATCTCCAAGAAGGAGTGAGCGCTGAAGCCTCCTCGCTAGCCGGAACCCAAGAGCTCGCAAATCTTGTAGTGATCTACGACGACAACCGTATTTCCATTGAAGGAGATACTCATGTTGCCTTCACCGAGGACGTCTCAGCACGTTATCGCTCATACGGTTGGGACGTTTATGAAGTCGATCAATTAGCGGATGGCAACATTGATCTCGCGACACTTAACTCGGCAATTGAGAAAGCTAAATCGAGTTCCAAAGCGCCTTCACTGATCAGACTCAAAACTGTGATTGCGTGGCCTGCGCCCAAAGCGCGCGGAACGGCTAAATCACACGGATCGGCTCTCGGCGCCGAGGAAGTGGCCGCAACGAAGGTAGCGCTCGGTCTCAACCCGGAGGAATCATTCGCTATGCCTGCAGAGGTGCTCGCGCACGCTCGCAATGTGAAAAAGCGCGGCGCGGCAATATGCGCGTTATGGCAGCACGACTTTGATAAGTGGAGCGCCGCTCATCCAGATCGTGCGGAATTACTCGCGCGAATCCTTTCTCATAAACTGCCTCAATTGTATCCGCCTACCTTTCCGCCAGGAAAAGATCTCTCCACTCGTAAAGCTTCAGGTGATGTCATTCAATATTTGGCGTCAGTAATGCCAGAGATATGGGGCGGATCGGCTGATCTCGCCGATAGCAATAACACCACCATCGAAGGTTCGCCCTCCTTCTTGCCTTCGACATCTCACATGAAGAACGCCAGTCCATACGGACGTTTAATCCACTTTGGCATTCGCGAACATGCAATGGGAGCCATTCTCAACGGCGTGGCATTACACGGCTTAACCCGTTCATTTGGCGGAACATTCCTCGTCTTCAGTGATTACATGCGTGGCTCTGTGCGGTTGAGTGCTCTCATGAATTTACCCGTCACCTATGTCTGGAGCCATGACTCAATCGGCTTAGGAGAAGACGGACCAACGCATCAACCTGTAGAACACGCCGCCGCCCTGCGCGCCATTCCCAATCTGGCAGTTGTCAGACCTGCAGATGCAAATGAAGTAGCCATTTGCTGGATAGAGATCCTGAAGCGTCGTGGGCCCGCTGGACTACTTCTTACACGCCAAAACGTGCCAGTTTTTGATCGTGATGAGTGCGCTCCAGCCAGTAATTCAGTCCGTGGAGCCTATGTGCTTTCAGAGGGCGCCTCCCCCACACAAGGAATCATTATCGCCACCGGTTCCGAAGTTCACCTCGCACTTCAAGCCCAACACTTGCTTGCTACAGAGGGCATTGCAGTGCGCGTCGTGAGCGCTCCGTGTCTTGAGTGGTTTGAAGAACAAGATGAGGCTTACCAAGAATCGGTACTCCCCCGACACGTGCGAGTACGAGTCAGTGTGGAAGCTGGAGTGGCACAAAATTGGCATCGTTACGTGGGAGATCAAGGTTCGTGCGTTTCGCTCGAACACTTTGGTGCTTCGGCGAGTGCGCCCGAACTCTTTGAGAAGTTCGGTTTCTCTGCTGCCAATATTGCAACAAGGGTCAAGAGCCTTCTTTGAATCCCCTGCAATTACTCTCAGCAGAGGGCACCAGTATTTGGCTCGACGATCTCTCTCGGGAAAGATTGAATATTGATTCACCCACCTCATTGAAGAGCCTGATTTCCAGCCACTCAGTGGTAGGCGTCACCACGAATCCATCAATATTCCAACAGGCGATCACCCACTCCGATTTATACACACCTGCAATCGCTCAGTACCGAGGTAAAACCCCAGAAGAAGTGATCATGGCACTCACCTCTGAAGATGTTCAAAATGCGTGTGACATCTTTAAACCAATTTTTTTGGCTTCTGGAGGTAAGGATGGACGCGTAAGTATCGAGGTAGACCCAAGGCTGGCGCACGACACGGAGAAAACCGTTGTTCAGGCACATGAATTATGGAATTCGATTGATCGTCCGAACTTGTTGATCAAAGTGCCAGCTACCCTCGCTGGCCTGCCTGCGATCACTTCGCTTATCTCTGCCGGCATCAGCGTAAATGTCACTCTCATTTTTTCTGCGGAACGCTATTCAGAAGTTCTCCAGTCATACATTGAAGGCCTACAAGCGCGGGTAAGCAAGAAAGTACCGATCGACCACATCCACTCGGTTGCCTCGTTCTTCATATCCCGGGTTGATTCTGCAGTCGATCCACTCTTAGAGGTAATTGGCACTGCGGAGGCTTTGGCCTTGCAAGGGGTAGCTGCCATCGCTAACGCTAAAATCGCGTACGAAATATTCGAGAACTCCTTAAAATCGCCGGCGTGGGATGAGCTCGCGGCGCACGGCGCACATCCTCAGCGTCCGCTTTGGGCCTCTACTGGCGTAAAGAACCCGGCATATAACAAGACGCGTTATGTCGTTGAATTGATCGCCCCACACACAGTCAACACCATGCCTGAGGCAACCTTGCTCGCCGTGGGCGAGATGGCCGAACCTCGCGGAAACACCATGTCGGGGAGCTTCGAAGAGGCGCGCACACACCTCACTGCACTCTCACGATTGGGAGTAGACCTACCCTCAATTCTCAACGAACTTGAACGAGACGGCGTTGCAAAGTTCGAGGCATCTTGGACCAATCTCATTTCCGTAGTCGCCGCCAAACTATGATAAGAATCCGCACGAAAGAGGTTCCCTCACACATTATTGAAGAGATGAATGCGTTCGCCCTGCGTCTTTTCGTGAAAGATAACTCTCTTTGGGGTGAAGCCTCATCGGCTGTTGCCGCAGAGCGATTGGGTTGGCTCGACTTGCCTCAAGCGTCACGCAATCTCTTACCAGCCATTGATTCTCTAGCCGCTTGGGCAAGGAGTAAGAAACTAGAGAATGTAATTCTCTCTGGCATGGGCGGATCTTCACTGGCACCCGAGGTGATCTGTGCCTTTGAACATAAGAGCATCGAAATCCTCGACTCGACAGATCCTCACCATGTAGCGCGCGTTCTTGACATGGACCTGACTCACAGCGTTATTGTGCTCGCATCAAAATCGGGTACCACCATCGAAACGCTTGTTCATCGCTCAGTACTTGAGGAACGACTCCGCAAATTAGGGTTGAATCCGGCAGATCACTTTGTCATCATCACCGATCCAGGCTCGCCGCTGTCCGCGTACGCCACATCAGCGGGATATCGCTTACTCAATTCAGATCCGCATGTAGGCGGTCGGTTTGGCGCACTGGGCGCTTCAGGTTTGCTTCCGAGCGCTCTTGCCGGGGTTGATGTTTCAGAGCTTCTTGACGATTCTCAAAGCGCGGCACTGGTCTTTCCCCAATCTGGTTCGCCAGCCGTGATACTCGCAGCCGCTCTAGCGAGCCACGTACATGAGTCTCCTTTCGTAGAAATTGCCGCTCCGCACGGTCTGGGTGATTGGATCGAACAACTTCTTGCTGAATCGACTGGAAAAGAAGGTAAAGGTCTACTGCCTATAGTCGTCCCCGCACTTGGAAGCAGACGAGCCAACGTGCTTGCTATCGCACTCAACGGCGAACCGGGAGACATCGAGATTTCGGCGAACCTCGGTGAACACTTCTTACTCTGGGAGTGGGCCACTGCCCTGCTCTGCGCATACCTAAAAGTAAACGCCTTCGATCAACCAAATGTGGCTGAAGCAAAGGAACGCGCGAATACAATTCTTGAATCGCACGAGATCACATCTCTCGGTCATGTTGACAGAAATATCGAAGTTGTCGGAGAACAGAGTTCGGTAGAGCAAGCCCTTCAGATTTTCTTAAATCAAGACCGTGGCTATATCGGAGTGATGGCCTTTCTCGATCGACAAAAGGATTCACGGGCTAAAATCTTGCGAACACTTCTCGAGCGTGCCAGCGGTACTCCAACCACTTTCGGGTGGGGACCTCGTTTCCTACACAGCACCGGACAATTTCACAAGGGTGGACCACTTATTGGATCATTCTTGCAAATTACGACAGAACGCGACCAAGACGTACTTATTCCTGGGAGTAAATTCACTTTCCATCAACTACAACTTGCCCAAGCCGCTGGTGATGAATTAGCCCTCAGATCACGAAATTTGAATTTCTTGCACCTGCACCTACATGAAGGTGGCTTAGATCAACTTGTTGAGACGCTGATTAATCTTCCCCGCGCAACTTCTTAAGTGCCTCTTGCAGGATGGCAGCGCCGTCAACTTCTGATCGACGCTCTTTCACATAAGCTAAATGAGTTTTATATGGCTCATTTTTCGGTGCCGCAGGCGGATTGTCTTTATCCAGTCCGGCAGGAAGTCCGCACCGTGGGCAATCCCACTCTGTTGGTGGTGTGACCGTACCGTCATCTGCAAAAGATGGTTTTGTTTCATGACCGCGTTCGCACCAGTAGGAGAGACGAAAACGTGGAGCAGCTTCACCACGCTCAGCTTCGCCCATGGGACCTGCGCCGACTCGGCTTCCTCTGATTGCGCTTCCACTTGCCATGATCGCTCCTTGTATTTAGTCCGAGATATGAATCCAGGACGGAATTAAATCTGGGACTTACTTGAGCCAGAGACCGAGAGCAACCACACTGGCGAACCAGAGTGCGCCCACCACGATAGTGATGCGATCAAGGTTTCGTTCCACAACGGTCGAGCCACCATATGAAGAGGAGACGCCGCCTCCAAAGAGATCAGAGAGGCCGCTGCCCTTACCTTTGTGAAGTAGCACCAAAGTGACCATCAAGACGCTGGTGATCACCAGCAGAATCGAAAGTGCCAAAACCATCAGAAATCACTCCTCGCGTGGACTGGGTAAAGGATAACCCAGACGGGGGCGGATTATTCCCAGAATCGACATCTCCGGGAAGAAGCTGCGCCTATTTCTACGGCTCCACCGAATATTCCAGGCTATTTAATCCCCGCGTTAAAGGCCATCACAACCGGGAAACGGGCAATCTTGGCAAATCCCTCGGCCTCAAGGCTCGCCCCACCGATGAGCGCCCCATCGATATCGGCTTGCTCCATGATCTCCACCACGTTGCTCGCCTTTACGGAACCGCCATAGAGGATGCGCATGGCGTCGGCCACATCTCCCGGATAGAGCTCAGCCAAGCGATTACGAATAGCGGAGCAGACTTCCTGAGCATCTTCTGGCGTAGCCACCTTGCCCGTTCCAATAGCCCAGATAGGTTCATAAGCAATCACTACGCTCTTCGGATCAACTACACCCAACAGCGCGGATTCTAATTGTGCGATCACATAAGAGACATGATTACCCGACTCTCGAATCTCCAGATTCTCACCCATGCACAGGATTGGAGAGAGATGCGCAGCGAGTGCTGCCTTCACCTTCCGATTGATCAACTCATCACTCTCAGCGTGATACTGGCGTCGTTCGCTATGCCCCACGACCGCGAAGGAACAACCTAAGCGTGAGAGCATTGCAGCAGAGATGTCTCCCGTGAAGGCACCATTGGCCTCAGGTGAGAGATCCTGCGCGCCGTATCGAATTCGTAATTTGTCGCCATCGACCAGAGTTTGAATTGAACGAATATCTGTAAAGGGTGGCAGTACCACCACATCGACCGCATCGTGATCTTTATCGTCGAGTGAGAACGCCAATTTTTGCACGAGCCCAATAGCCTCGAGGTGGTTGATGTTCATCTTCCAATTGCCCGCCATCAAGGGCTTACGCGCTGTCGACATTACTGCTCCAATACCGTGATACCAGGGAGCGCCTTGCCCTCTAGATATTCAAGAGAGGCTCCGCCACCCGTTGAAATATAACCAAACTCTTCGTCCCTAAAACCTAGCCGACGAATCGCTGCAGCCGAGTCTCCGCCACCCACGACCGTGAAGCCATCGAGATCAGCCAGGGCCTGCGCGACTACCTGAGTACCTGTAGCAAAGGCGGCAAATTCAAAGACTCCCATGGGGCCATTCCAGAATACGGTCTTACAGGTAGCGATGGCCTCCGCAAAAGCCGCCGCTGAGGATGGACCAATATCCAACCCCATCTGTTCCTTGGGTATCTCATGGGCCGCCACCAGAGTCGCGGGTGCATCAGCAGCAAACTCCGGAGCAACCACGATGTCCGTCGGCAACACGAGCTTGACGCCTAAACTCTCCGCCCGACTTATCAAAGCCCGTACATTTTCTAATTGATCGACTTCCAAGAGCGAGGTGCCTACCTCATGCCCCTGGGCCGCGAGGAAAGTAAAGACCATGCCGCCGCCGATAGCCAAGAGATCTACCTTGTCAAGCAAATGTTCAATGACGCCTAATTTGTCACTCACCTTAGAGCCGCCGAGTACCACCGCATATGGACGGGCTGGATCAAGCGTAAGTCTCTTAAGTACGTCAATTTCTGCGGAAATGAGAAAGCCTGCGTAATGGGGCAACAACTGAGCCACGTCAAAAACAGAAGCATGCTTACGATGGACTGCGCCGAACCCGTCACTGACAAAGATGTCTCCTAATGAGGCCAAATCGCGAGCAAAAGCGCGTCGCTCTTCGTCGATCTTGCTAGTTTCGGCGGCTTCAAATCTCACGTTCTCCAAGAGCGCGACATCTCCACCCTTTAATTCAGCAAGGGTCAATAGCGCCTTGCCTTCCCGGTACTCAGGGATGAAGCTCACTTCACTTCCCAGTAGTTGCGCGAGACGAACCGAAACTGGTGCGAGAGACATTTCGGGGATACGCTCCCCCTGCGGCCGACCGAAGTGCGCCATGACTACAACAACTGCACCGAGCGCACGCAAATGGTTGATAGTCGGTAGCGAGGCGCGAATGCGGCCATCATCTGCAATGACCCCATCCTTCATCGGTACGTTCAGATCGCTACGAAGGAGTACCCGCTTGCCGACCAAATCGGGAAGCGCGGCAAGTGTGGTAAATGTGGCAGATGACATTTAGAGAGTGGTACCCACATGTTGAATGAGATCCACTAGGCGATTTGAATAACCCCACTCATTGTCATACCAACCCAACACCTTGACTGTGTTGCCTATGACAATCGTCAGTGATGCATCAAAGATGCAGCTTGCGGGATCCGTCACAATGTCGCTAGAGACGATGGGATCTTCAGTGTAAGTAAGAAATCCCTTCAGCGGGCCGTCGGCCCACTTCTTCATAGCAGCGTTGACTTCAGCCTTGGTCACCTCGCGCTCAAGTTCGACAGTGAGATCAGTAGCCGACCCGGTTGGAACCGGAACACGCATGGCGTACCCATCGAGTTTTCCTTTGAGGGATGGGATCACGAGCGAGATCGCTTTGGCCGCTCCAGTGGTGGTGGGAATGAGGTTGGTAGCCGCTCCGCGCGCACGACGAAGATCCTTATGTGGGAAGTCGAGAATTACTTGGTCATTTGTATAGGCATGGATAGTTGTCATCAATCCCTTCACAACACCAAACTCCTCCACAAGAACCTTGGCCATCGGAGCTAGGCAATTAGTGGTGCAAGAAGCATTAGAAATGATGTGGTGCTTGGATGCGTCATAAGTATCATGATTCACGCCCATCACTATGGTGACATCTTCGTCACTGGCCGGCGCAGAGATAATCACTTTCTTTGCACCTGCAGCGATGTGCTTGCCCGCATCTGCAGCCTTTGTAAAATGTCCGGTCGATTCAATAACTACCTCTGCGCCAAGTGTGGCCCATGGCAGATTAGCTGGATCACGCTCAGCAGTAACAGCAAAAGTCTTTCCATCGACCGTAATGGAGTTCGCCGTGAAAGAAACGGGTAAACCAAGTCGACCCAAAATTGAATCGTATTTCAGCAGGTGCGCAAGGGTTGCAATATCAGTGAGGTCATTGACGCCGACAATTTCTATATCCGCGTTTTGAGTGAGGGCTGCGCGAAAGAAGTTACGTCCGATTCGACCAAAACCGTTGATTCCCACTTTGACAGTCACTGCTATCTCCTTAGGTCAGGGCGCATAGGAAGCGGACTGATTCATGCGCCATCTATTAAAACTTTACCCCAACATGTCGGGGGTTAAACCTGCCTCAGTATCTGGAATTCCGAGATCTTGGGCGCGCTTATCTGCCATCGCCAAGAGGCGTCTGATGCGTCCGGCCACCGCATCCTTCGTGAGTGGTGGGTTAGCCAGGGAACCTAACTCCTCGAGACTCGCCTGTCCGTGCTCGATCCGCAATTTCCCAGCTTCTTGTAGGTGGTCCGGAATATCTGCGCCCAGGATTTCTAAGGCACGTGCAACTCGAGCAGAGGCAGCTACCGCAGCCCGAGCAGAGCGACGAAGATTCGCATCATCGAAATTCGCTAAGCGATTAGCAGTCGCTCGCACTTCTCGGCGCATACGGCGCTCTTCCCATGCAAGCACAGCCTCGTGTGCGCCAAGACGCGTCAGCATGATTGCTATTGCATCGCCATCACGAATAACAACTCGGTCAACGCCACGAACTTCACGAGCCTTTGCAACCACCCCAAGGCGTCGAGCAGCACCCACAAGTGCCAGCGCTGCTTCAGGGCCAGGGCACGTTACCTCGAGTGCGCAGGAACGCCCAGGCTCCGTAAGCGATCCGTGCGCAAGAAAAGCACCACGCCAAGCGGCCTGTGCATCGCAGAGAGAGGCTGAAACAACTTGAGGGGGTAATCCCCGGACTGGACGGCCGCGGCCATCGATGAGTCCAGTCTGACGTGCTAGCGATTCTCCGTCTTTGGTAGAGCGAATGAGATAACGACTCGCTTTGCGCAGTCCACCCGGAGCAATCACCGTTAAGTCTGTCTCCTGAGAAAAAACATCAAAGATATCTTTGCGCACTCGTCGGGCAGTGGCTGCCGTATCCACTTCGGCCTCTACGACGATCCGGCCGCTGACCACATGAAGGCCACCGGAGAATCGCAAAATGGCCGAAACTTCGGATTTGCGACAGCACGCTTTGGAGATCATGAGACGAGCCAACTCATCTTTGACCGCTGCCGTCATTGCCATAGGGGTGATCTTTCCAGGGTTTGGGCTACTCCGTACAACTTTAGGAAAAAATCTTGGAGAAGAGCGCAGCCAATTTCTCTGGGTCATGCTGAAGCAAACCGGCCCCAGTGGCTACATCTGCGACGATGAGTCGACTCCCTCCTGTCGCCAGACGCGCTGCCAGCTCATTCGAGTGCGGAAGCGATTGCGGGTCGACAATGACAACGTCGAAGTGCAGATCAGGGGCGTGCGCACTCAAAAGTGCGAGGTGCTCACTGGCAGTGAGTCCAATAGCCTCTCCTGGCTCACCCTCCGGAGTTCCGGAATTCTGCCCCGCATCGAGATTCATGACCAGGATTCTTTTAGCGGGCGAAGCGAGTAGCGCGCCCAATTGTGCCGGCACTAAAAGGTGAGGCAACACACTCGAGTACCAAGAGCCCGGACCCAGAATGACCCACTCGGCATCACTTATAGCCTCCAAAGCTGCCTGCGTGGCCGGCGGATTCTGCGGGCTTAACTGAACCGAAAGCACCCGTCCTTGAGTGGTAGCAACCGCTACCTGCCCCACTACGGTGCTCACCTGACCTTCATGACGCACTTCGGCTTGGATGGTAAGTGGTTCAGAAGACATGGGCAGCACCCGACCGATGATTTTGAGGAGTGCACCCATTCGATCCAAGCCGGCGACTACATCGCCAGTAACATCCCACAACGCAGTGAGCATGAGGTTTCCTAACGAGTGTCCACCCACTTCTCCTTCGCCCGGGAAGCGATATTGCACGGCATCAGCCCAACTTCGCCCCCACACGTCATCAGAGCAGAGCGCTGCGAGAGCCATTCGGAGATCACCCGGAGGCATCACTCCAAATTCGGAACGTAGTCGACCACTCGATCCACCATCATCTGCGACCGTCACAATCGCGGTGATATTAGGTGTGATTCGACGTAGCGCGGAGAGCGTGGCGGCTAATCCATGCCCACCACCGAGTGCAACAACTCGTGTCATTACTCCCGACCAAGATCTCGATGGGTTGAAGACGCCCGCATTCCATGTGCGGAGAGCGCCTTCGCCAACTCCTCTACTACTGCCACCGATCGGTGCTTGCCGCCCGTGCATCCGACACCGATCGTGAGATAGCGCTTACCTTCGCGTTGATAGGAGGGCGCAAGTCGCAGCAACAAATTTGCGTAATCTTCAATGAAACCAGAAACCTCTGGGGCCGCCAATACATAAGCCTTTACATCAGCATCTTTGCCCGTGCGATCTCGCAGTTCAGGAATCCAATGCGGATTGGAAATGAAACGAACGTCAATCACAAAGTCTGCGTCATATGGAATTCCATACTTAAAACCGAAAGAAAGGACGGTAGTTCGCAATTCTGGTATCGATGAGCCACCCAGAGTGCTCTCGATGCGCTCCTTTAACTGATGCACATTGAGCGCACTAGTGTCGATGACTAAATCCGCAGCAGCCCGTAAATCGCCAAGCACTTCCCGTTCTCTTGCAATGCC
>NSHZ01000033.1 GCA_002737595.1 Actinomycetota bacterium
TTTTTCACCAAGTAAGTAACCAAGAATGATGACGCTCTCAGTCCAGAGGATCGCGCTAATAACGTTCCACTTAAAGAACGTGGCTTTGGGCATTCCAATAACTCCGGCAATGGGATTAATCAACGTGCGCACGACGGGTACAAATCGCGCGAGGATTAAGGCTTTGGCATATCCGTAACGAGCGAGAAAATCTTCGGTCTTCTTCACACGATCTTGAGAGAAGATGCGACCATCAGGGCGCGCAAAGAGTGGTCTCCCTAACTTCTCACCGATATTGCGCCCCACTTGAGAACCCACAATGGCGGCAATCGGTGCGCCAATCATCAGCGCCGGCAGACTTAACTGCACTCCCACAGCTTTCATAGCCACACCTGAGGCAGCGACCCCGGCAACAAAGAGCAGCGAATCTCCAGGAAGGATGAGTCCGATCAGCAGTCCAGTTTCCACGAGCAACACCATGAAGACGCCCACGAGGCCGAGGGTTTCAACGATGGATTGCGCACTCAATGGATTCATCAGTACACCTTAGAACGAGAGCGGAGAAAGCGAATTACTTGTTTAAGAATTCTGCAGCGGTGGCACTGGAGTCGCGTAAGAAGAGTGTGCAACGGTCATGCTCTTCACTCTCACCAATCGAACCGGCAGCCCGGCCGAGTGCATGAACAGCGCGCAGCCAACCGCGGTTTCCTTCGTGCTCCCACGGAACCGGCCCGTGTCCCTTCCAACCATTTCGACGCAAGAGATCAAGACCACGGTGATAGCCGGTGCGCGCAAAGGCGTAGGACTCGAGCACTCGGCCTTGCGCCCAGGCTTCATCTGCCAGCATTGCCCACGGAAGAGGTGAGGCCGGGAAGGCTTTCGCTACTTCATCTGCTCCCTTGCCAGCCGCGAAAAGGGCATCTGATCCGTCGCTGGGGATATGGGTGGGAGGTGGGCCGCCGAAGAGATCTTGTCCAATAGTCATGAACCCATCATGGCCTACTTTTACGCTCGGATGAGCCAGTAACCACTCAGCTCAAGGGGCCAAAAGCGTCGAAACGACTTCGACCGAAAGGCCATGAACGGGATATAGTTAGGCAAGTGCCAGCCATAGTTATCGTCGGAGCCCAATGGGGCGATGAAGGCAAGGGCAAAGCCACAGACCTTCTCGGTGATCGCGTCGAATATGTAGTCCGCTATCAAGGTGGCAATAACGCAGGACACACCGTCGTCATTGGCGATCAGAAATACGCACTTCACCTTCTTCCATCCGGAATCTTGAGCCCATCAGTGGTGCCAGTAATCGGAAACGGCGTGGTAATCGATCCAGGCGTACTGCTTCAAGAAATCAAAGGTTTGAACGAACGCGGCATTAACACCTCAAAGCTTGTGATTAGCGCGAACGCGCATCTCATCACGCCGTATCACCGCACGATTGACAAAGTCACCGAACGTTTTCTTGGAAATAACAAGATTGGTACCACTGGCCGCGGAATTGGTCCGGCATACGCAGACAAGATCAACCGCATTGGTATTCGTGTACAAGACCTCTTTGATCCCAGCATTCTGGAACAGAAAATCGAAGCCGCTCTTCGCGATAAGAACCAAGTCCTTACCAAAGTATTCAATCGCAAGGGCATGGAAGTAAAACAGATCGTCGATGAGTACTTGGAGTACGCAGATATCTTGCGCCCATATGTCACCGATACCTCGCTCTTACTGAATCAAGCGCTCGCAGCTGGAAAAGTTGTACTCCTTGAAGGATCGCAAGGAACTCTGCTCGATGTGGATCACGGTACTTACCCGTTCGTGACATCCAGTAATCCCACTGCAGGCGGGGCATGTGCCGGTTCTGGAATCGGACCTACAAAGATCACTCGCGTTATTGGAATCTTGAAGGCGTACACCACACGGGTGGGTTCGGGCCCATTCCCCACCGAACTCTTCGATGAAGATGGCGAAGCACTTCGTCGCATTGGTGGCGAAGTCGGTGTCACTACTGGCCGCAATCGCCGTTGTGGTTGGTTTGATGCACCGATTGCGCGCTATGCAACGCGCGTGAATGGGCTTACAGATTTCTTCCTCACCAAGCTCGATGTACTCACTGGGTGGGAGAAGATTCCGGTCTGCGTTGCCTACGACATTGATGGCACGCGCGTGGAAGAAATTCCCACTACCCAAACAGATTTTCACCACGCCAAGCCGATTTATGAATACTTGCCAGGTTGGAAGGAAGATATTTCCGCGGCTCGTAGCCTCGAAGATCTCCCTGCTAATGCGCGTTCTTACGTGCAATACCTTGAGGATATTTCTGGTGCACCAATGAGTGCGATTGGTGTTGGCCCAGGACGTGAGGAAACCATCGCAGTTCGCGATCTGGTTTCATGACCGTATTAGTTGGAAAACATGTGCGGCTTGAGCCGCTCGCCTTGGCACACGCAGAAGATCTCTTCACCCATATCGGTAACGACGATGTGCTCGCGCGCGATCTTGCTTTTCACACACCACATAGCGTTGCTGACATCACGCAGATCATCACAGGCGCACTGATCGAACGCGATGCAGGCGAACGCGAACCCTTCGCCGTGATTTACCAAGGCGAATGCATTGGCTCTACTTCATATCTTGATCAGGTCCCTGTTCATCGCCGAGTCGAAATTGGTTGGACTTTTTACGGTCAAGCATTTTGGCGTAGCGCGGTAAATACTGAATGCAAACTCCTTCTCATGACTGAAGCTTTTGAAGTTCGTGGCTATGACCGTCTCTGCTTCAAGACTGACACTCGTAACGAACGTTCGCAACGCGCCATCGAACGTCTAGGTGCCACACATGAAGGCGTGCTCCGTCATCTAGTTATTCGCAAAGATGGCACCCCACGTGATTCAGTTTTCTACTCCGTACTCGTAGATGAATGGCCCGCAGTAAAGGCCAAGTTGGAGAAAGCTCTGGTATGAAAATCCTCGTTATAGGCTCCGGCGGACGCGAACACGCGATTTGCCAGAGTTTGGCGAAGGATCCAGTCACCACCGAAATCCATTGTGCACCGGGTAATCCTGGGATCGCCAGCCTTGCCACCTTGCATCTGATCAATACTGAAGATGGTGAAGCGGTCGCGCAATTAGCAAAGAAAATTGGTATCGATCTCGTGGTGATTGGTCCAGAAGTTCCACTCATTGCAGGTGTTGCAGATGTGCTGCGCGAGCATCACATTCCCGTCTTTGGTCCGAACAAAGCCGCGGCGCAACTTGAAGGTTCCAAAGCGTTCGCAAAAGAAGTGATGCGCGCTGCCGGTGTTGCTACTGCTGACGCCCGTGTCTGCACTACGCCGCAAGAAGCCGCTGCAGCACTTGATCTCTTCGGCCCGCCGTATGTGGTGAAAGATGATGGACTCGCAGCCGGCAAGGGAGTGGTTGTCACTCTCGATCGCGCAGAGGCGCTCGCCCATGCCGCAGCATGTGCGCGGGTAGTGATCGAAGAATTCCTTGATGGCCCCGAAGTTTCACTCTTTGGAATAAGTGATGGCGCAACCGTCATCCCGATGGATCCTGCGCAAGATTACAAACGCGTGCGAGATAATGACGAAGGCCCGAACACGGGTGGCATGGGGGCCTACTCACCACTTCCGTGGGCGCCAGTTGATATCAAGGAAGAAGTGCAACGCACTGTTCTCCAGCCGATGATCGATGAGATGGCTAAACGGGGGACTCCCTTTGCGGGTCTGCTCTATGCGGGCCTAGCCCTCACCAGCAAGGGCATCAAGGTCATTGAATTCAATGCACGCTTTGGTGATCCAGAGACGCAAGTCTTACTTCCCCGTCTTACTACTCCACTTGCCACCCTGCTCCATGACGCAGCCACCGGCAATCTCGCGGGTAAGCAAATCAAGTTCAGCAGCGATGCCGCTGTCACGGTGGTGATCGCCGCGGAAGGTTATCCGGAGCATGTCATCACTGGCGCGCAGATCACGCTTCCGGGTGAAAGCTCCTTGAGTAAGAGCAGTGCCACCATCTTTCACGCGGGTACGGAAGAAGTTGATGGCCGGTTAGTGGGCGCCAAAGGGCGGTTACTCACCATCACAGGGATAGGTGCGAGCCTTGAAGAAGCGCGCAAGATCGCCTACGCCACCATTTCGCAGATCACTATTGCTGGCGCACACTTTCGCACCGACATCGCATCCTTAAAGCAGGAATCAATGAAGCCAGCTGCGAAAGATGAGAGGATGAACCCATGAGCGTCTTAGCGAATCGGTATGCATCAATGCAGATGCGTGAGATCTGGTCAGCCGAATCAAAGGTGGTCGCTGAGCGCGATCTCTGGATCGCCGTGCTCAAGGCGCAGAAGGATCTTGGGCTCAATGTCTCTGCTGATGCCATCGCGGCCTACGAAAAGTCGCGCAGTAAAGTCGATCTGGAATCCATCGCCACACGTGAACGAGTTACCCGTCATGACGTGAAGGCACGCATCGAAGAATTTAACGCACTCGCCGGTCACGAAGCGATTCATACCGGAATGACGAGCCGGGATCTCACTGAGAACATAGAACAACTACAGATCAAGCGCTCTCTTGAGTTGGTGCGCAATCGCACTGTGGCGCTACTCCACTCACTCGGCGAATTATCGGCCACCTACGCAGAGCAACCGATCTCTGGTCGTTCACATAACGTGCCGGCGCAAATGACCACTCTCGGAAAGCGCTTCGCAAATGCCGCTCAAGAGAGCCTCATCGCATTTGAACGTATCGAATCTTTCCTCTCGCGGTACCCCATGCGCGGAATCAAAGGTCCAGTAGGAACTGCCCAAGATGCACTCGATCTCTTCGATGGAGACGAAGAAAAGTTCGCCAAGTTAGAAGAGCGCATCGCCGCACACCTGGGTTTTGAACGCACTCTCATCTCTGTGGGTCAGGTGTATCCGCGTTCCCTTGATTACGAAGCACTCACCGCACTCGTGCAACTTGCATCTGGTCCATCATCACTTGCTACCAGCATTCGTTTAATGGCCGGCGCCGAACTTGTCACCGAAGGTTTCGCTGATGGCCAAGTGGGTTCCTCTGCGATGCCACACAAGATGAATACACGTTCCTGCGAACGTATCAACGGACTCGCAGTAGTACTTCGTGGCTATGCACAGATGATCGCGGAAATCTCGGGTGATCAATGGAACGAAGGCGATGTCTCTTGTTCCGTAGTGCGCCGCGTTGCACTCGCTGACGCGTTCTACGCTATCGACGGAGTACTCGAAACTACCCTTACCGTTCTTAAAGAGTTCGGCGCTTTCCCCGAAGTGATCTCACGTGAGATCGAGCGTTACTTGCCGTTCCTAGCGACCACCAAGATTCTCATGGCATGTGTGAAGGCTGGTACTGGTCGCGAAGGTGCCCATGAAGCGATCAAGGAACATGCAGTCGCGGTGGCGCTAGAGATGCGCGCTGGTCGCAGTAGTAACGATCTCCTTGATCGACTCGCAGGCGATGCGCGCGTGCCACTCGATCGCGCCGCACTCGATGCACTCCTAGCGACACCACTGGAATTCACCGGCGCTGCGCGCTCGCAAACTAAAGCGATCATCGACGCGATCAACACCGTTACAAAGCGATATCCGGATGCGGCGAAGTACCGCGCCGGCGCCATCTTCTAATCGTGAAGCCCACAGAGTGAGCGGCTTCGGACCAGCAGGTCCACCACCTGCCATTGCAATTCCTGGTTGGGAACATATCCGCACGGGAAAAGTTCGCGATCTCTATCGCAACGATGCTAGGCAGATACTTATGGTGGCGAGTGATCGCATCTCCGCCTTCGACTGGGTGCTACCCACTCTTATTCCCAACAAAGGTATCGTTCTTACGCAGCTCTCGCTCTGGTGGTTTAAGCAGATCGCTGACATTGTGCCCAATCACGTGATCTCAACTGATGTCCCGCAAGAAGTTAATAAGCGTGCGGTCATATGTGAAGAACTCACTATGTTTCCAGTTGAGTGTGTAGTTCGCGGATATCTCACTGGTTCAGGTCTGGTGGAATATATCGAAAGCGGTACTGTCTGCGGCATCGATCTTTCACCCGGCCTCGTTGATGGAAGTGAATTACCCGAACCCATTTTCACTCCCGCGATGAAGGCAGAAGTGGGCGAGCACGACGAGAACGTGTCCTTCGATCGCGTCGTTGATCTCATCGGCATCGAAGATGCGAACACTCTTCGCACACTTTCCATCGCGATTTACAAACGCGCACACTCGATTGCGAAGGGGCGAGGCATTATTCTCGCCGACACTAAATTTGAATTTGGCCGAAACTCTGCAGGTGTGATCACATTGGGAGATGAAGCCCTCACCCCTGATTCTTCACGGTTTTGGCAATTAACGGAGTGGAAGCCTGGTCAGGCGCAACCTTCCTATGACAAGCAATTTCTCCGTGATTGGTTAGCAAAATCAGAGTGGGATAAGAACGGTGAATTCCCACCACCCGAACTTTCACGCGTAGTCATCGCCGAGACCCAAAGTAAGTACACAGAGTCATACCTGCGGATAACTGGGAGCATGTTTTAAATTAAAGATCGACGAGGCGAAAGACGGGGATGGTACGCGAAGTGCGTTGCGCATACGATCTAAAGAATCGCCAATCGAGAATCAATTTTTCATAGGCCGCACTGCGCTCAGCTTCATCCACCAAATTGATTACGCGAATCTTCCGCGTCACACCGTTTACTTCTAGCAAGCACTCACTCGTGGGATTCTCCGCCGCCGCAATCGCGTTCAGTGCCCACTCGGGCGCGCTCGACATGCCGCCAGCTGACCCAGCCACCACCCAGGCATCGCCATCGGGAGCACCCAACAACGGAGTGAGTCGTGGCATTCCGCTCTTTCGCCCCGGCAAAGTCACCCAGATCACCAGTGCCCCGCCCGGAAAGCTCTTCCCTGCTCGCCCGCGACTGACCCGATGGAGCCATTTATGCCCACCGGTAAGCGTGCGCAGGATTCCACCCATGAGCGCGTCATACCCAGAAGTTGAGAGGGGCAGGTGCATCTGACCATCCTGCTACTTATTGGCGACTTTGCAAGCCTGAGATGAGCGCTATTACTCAGGCGATTTCGACACTCTGTTGAGCGCGAAATTACTAAGATTAAGGGTGGCAAAAGTGGTGGTTGATGTCTCACTGAAGGCCGAAATCCTCGACCCGCAGGGTCAGGCGATTACCGCCGCACTGCCTCGCCTAGGATTCGCCGGCATCACCTCCGTGCGCCAAGGAAAGTCATTTGAAATCGACTTCGAAGGTCTCGCTACACCAGAGCGCCTCGCCGATATTGAGAAGGCCGCCTCACTCTTGCTCGCTAATCCTGTGATCGAAAACTTCACCGTTCGAGTGGTCGAATGAAAGTCGGGGTTGTCACCTTCCCTGGCTCACTAGATGACCGCGACGCCCAGCGCGCAATACGTATTGCCGGGGCTACCCCCGTTCCACTCTGGCATGCAGATACTGATTTAAAGAAAGTTGATGCGGTAGTTCTCCCCGGCGGCTTTTCTTACGGCGATTACTTGCGGTGCGGAGCCATCGCACGCTTTGCACCCATTATGGAATCAGTAATCTCGCGGGCGAACGATGGCATGCCACTCCTTGGAATTTGTAACGGCTTTCAAATTCTCTGCGAATCACATCTGCTCCCCGGTGTCCTCGTTCGCAATCACGAATTACATTTCCTCTGCCGCGATCAACGCATCAGTATTAAGAACAATGAAACTTCATGGACTCGCGGTTATGCACTCAATCAGGAAATTGTTGTCCCATTAAAAAATGGGGAAGGTTCCTTTCAGTGTGATGACACTGTTTTGGAAATGTTAGAGAACGAAAACCGCATCGTGGCGCGTTATGTGGGTCGCAATCCCAACGGATCACGTAACAAGATTGCTGGCATCACTAATGAACGCGGAAATATAGTGGGGCTGATGCCACACCCCGAACATGCAGTAGAAGATCTCACTGGGCCAGGAACCGATGGCCTGCCCTTCTTCACTTCACTTCTCATGCAAGCAGTCAACGCATGAGCCTCGACACCGTTGCTGCAGCCATCAAAAACCCTTTAAAAGAACAGCCTTTTGCTGCCCTTGGCCTGAAACCTGATGAGTATGCGCGCATCGTAGAAATCCTCGGACGCCGTCCCACGAGTAGCGAGCTCGCGATGTATAGCGTGATGTGGAGCGAACACTGCTCCTACAAATCAAGCAAAGTGCATCTCAAACAATTCAGTGATAAGGCGCCCAAGAGTGATGCGCTCCTCGTCGGAATCGGTGAGAATGCAGGCGTGGTCGATATCGGTCAAGGCTACGCAGTTACTTTTAAAGTGGAATCACATAACCATCCAAGTTTTGTGGAACCGTATCAAGGCGCAGCCACCGGTATCGGTGGCATCGTGCGCGACATCCTCACCATGGGCGCACGTCCCATCGCCGTCATGGATCCTCTTCGTTTCGGCCGCGCCGATGCACCCGACACCAAGCGCGTACTCCCTGGCATCGTCGCTGGCATCAGCGGTTATGGAAATTGCCTTGGCCTACCCAACATCGGTGGCGAAGTAGTGTTCGACGAAACCTATGCAGGCAACCCACTGGTAAACGCGCTCTGCGTCGGTGTGATGCGACACGAAGACATCAAACTTGCCAAAGCTGCCGGCGCTGGAAACCTCGTGGTGCTCTTCGGTGCCAAAACTGGTGGCGATGGCATCGGCGGTGTTTCGGTACTCGCCAGCGAAACTTTTCAATCAAGCGCCGATGGTAAAGACCGGGCGAAACGACCCAGCGTGCAAGTGGGCGATCCTTTCCTCGAGAAACTTCTCATCGAGTGCTCACTAGAAATCTTCAAAGAAGATCTCGTGGTCGGTATTCAAGATCTAGGGGGCGCCGGCCTCTCTTGTGCCACTAGCGAGCTCGCCTCCGCCGGCACCGGTGGCATGCATATTTACCTCGATCGAGTGCCGCTCCGTGATGCCACCCTCTCCCCCGAAGAAATCCTGATGAGTGAGTCACAAGAGCGCATGTGCGCCATCGTGGAGCCGAGCAAGATCGAGCGCTTTTTAGAGATCTGTAAGAAGTGGGATGTCACCGTCACCGTGATTGGTGAGGTCACCGATGACACGCGTCTGCACATTGAATGGAAGGGCGATCTCATCGTCGATGTGCCGCCGCGCACCGTCGCCCACGATGGTCCGGTCTACCAGCGCCCCCTCTCCAAACCGCCGACACAAGATGCGCTCAATGCGGATATTCCCGCCATTGCGCGACCCACCAATGGCGCACAACTAGCCAAAGAGGTCCTCGCACTCATCGCCACTCCCAACATGGCAGACAAGAGTTGGGTCACTGATCAATTCGATCGTTACGTGCAAGGAAATACCGTGCTTGCACAACCAGAAGATTCTGGAATGGTGCGCATCGATGAGAAGACTCATCTGGGTGTCGCACTCTCCACCGATGCTAATGGTCGTTGGTGCAAACTTGATCCCTACGAAGGTGCGAGGCTCGCACTCGCCGAGGCGTATCGCAATGTCGCCACCTCGGGCGCTACTCCACTTGCAGTGACTAACTGTCTTAACTTTGGATCGCCGGAAGATCCCCATGTGATGTGGCAATTCGAACGCGCGGTCTCTGGCTTAGCGGATGGATGTTTAGAACTAGGTCTTCCCGTCACCGGTGGAAACGTCTCGTTCTACAACCAGACAGGCGATGTAGCGATTCTCCCCACACCCGTTATCGGTGTACTCGGTGTCATTCAAGATGTACGAAAGCGCATCCCGAGTAGTTTTCAAGCAGCACATGAAGTGATCGTCCTTTTAGGAATTACTAACGAAGATCTCGCGGGTAGCGAGTGGGCGCACATGCACGGACACCTTGGTGGTCTGCCACCGCGCGCCAACCTGCCACACGAAGCGCGTCTGGCGAATCTGATGACCGACATCATGAAGCACAACATTGCCACCGCGGCACACGATTTGAGTGAAGGGGGCTTAGCGATCGCGCTCGCGGAAATGGCGCTTCGCAAAAAGATCGGTGCCACTGTGCGACTCGCTAATCATGCTGATCCATTCATCGCACTCTTCTCAGAATCCCCCGGACGCATTCTCATCACCACCAATCGCGATCGTGTCGATCAACTGATCAACACTGCAAAGTTTCATCGCGTGAGAGCCAAGGAGCTCGGTACCACTGGCGGCGATCACTTCGAAATTGATGGTCAATTCGTAATTGATCTTGCAACACTCAAAAGCGCACACGAAGAAACTTTCCCGCGTCTCTTTGGAAGTGACTCATGAACGTGATCAACATGAAGCAAGATCCCGCAGTACTGGAAGAAGTGCTCGCCACTCTTGATCTACTTGCAAAGAAATTTCCAGGTAAGGCAATCGAAGTACGGATCCCGCCGTATGCCGCGATCCAATGTGGCCAAGGTCCGCGCCACACCCGCGGCACTCCTCCGAATGTGATCGAGATGGCGGCCACCACCTGGCTCGCACTCGCCTCCGGGGCCACCACCTGGGCCGATGCCCTCAATCGGGGCGCAATCGATGCCTCCGGGAGCCTCGCCGATCTCTCCGCCCACCTCCCGCTCACTGGAGAGGTAACGCTATGACTCGTCTCCCCGATGGCCACCTCACCCACGAACTCTTTTCTGAACGCGGGCCACAAGATGCCTGCGGGGTCTTCGGTGTCTGGGCGCCCGGTGAAGAGGTCGCCAAGCTCACTTTCTATGGTCTCTACGCATTGCAACATCGCGGCACCGAATCTGCTGGCATCGCGGCCACTGCCGGTGATCGCATTGTGGTCTTCAAAGAGATGGGGCTCGTCTCTCAAGTTTTCACTGAAGCAGATCTAGCAACTCTCACCGGACACATCGCAATCGGTCATACGCGCTACTCCACCACTGGTTCAAGTAAGTGGGAGAACGCACAACCCACTCTGCGCGCCACCGATCACGGTTCACTTGCCCTGGCACATAACGGAAACCTCACCAACACCGGTGATCTGCTCGAAGTGGCGCAACGCCGCAACATCACCATCTCGAGTGATATCACTACCGATACCGAAATCATGACTGCACTTCTTGCCGAGAACCCATCGCACAGTATCGAAGCAAGTGCGATGGAAGTATTGCCAATTCTACAAGGCGCGTTCTCGCTAGTATTTATGGATGAACACACTCTTTATGCCGCACGTGATCGCAATGGTGTGCGCCCACTTGTTCTTGGTCGTCTCGAACGCGGTTACGTAGTAGCTAGTGAATCAGCCGCACTCGATATTGTTGGCGCCGCTTTCGTGCGCGAGATCGAACCCGGTGAATTAATTGCTATCGATGAAAATGGTTTACGTACTCGCACCTTTGCAACCCCCGATCCCAAGGGTTGTCTCTTTGAATATGTGTACCTTGCGCGTCCCGACACCATCATTGCTGGACGCAACACTCACGCCACTCGCGTAGCGGTGGGGGAGCGCCTGGCATTTGAACATCCCGCCCTTGCAGATCTGGTGATCCCCGTTCCCGAATCAGGAACACCAGCTGCTGTGGGGTATGCCAAAGCCTCTGGAATCCCTTATGGCGCAGGGCTTGTGAAGAATTCCTACGTTGGTCGTACTTTCATCGAACCGAGCCAAACTATTCGCCAACTCGGCATCCGTCTTAAACTCAATCCGCTTAAAGACATCGTTGCTGGTAAACGTTTAGTCGTGGTAGATGACTCCATCGTGCGCGGGAATACCCAACGCGCCATTGTGAAGATGCTCCGCGAAGCCGGCGCCGCCGAAGTGCATGTGCGCATCTCTTCACCACCCGTGAAGTGGCCGTGTTTTTACGGTATTGATTTTGCGACTAAAGCTGAACTCATTGCCAACGGTTTAGATGTGCAAGAGATCTGTAACTCCATCGGCGCCGATTCACTTGGTTATGTATCACTGGAAGGTCTCATTGAAGCCACCACCATTGCAGAAGATAAACTCTGTCGTGCGTGCTTTGATGGAAAATACCCTATCCCTCTTTCCTCAATTGCATTAAGTGAAAGTGTGAAACTTGCATGAGTGAGATCTCCTACTCCGCTGCTGGTGTCGATATCGAAGCGGGCGATCGCGCAGTAGAACTGATGAAAGCATCCATCGCTAAAGCCACACGCCCAGAAGTGATGGGCGGCATCGGTGGTTTCGCTGGGCTTTTTGATGCCAGCAAATTACGTAACTACGCAAAACCTTTACTTGCTACCTCTACAGATGGTGTCGGTACTAAAACAGAGATCGCTCGTCGCACCGGTTTGCTCGACACCATCGGACACGATCTGGTTGCCATGGTCGTTGATGACTTAGTGGTCTGCGGCGCTGAACCACTCTTCATGACCGATTACATTGCAGTCGGCAAAGTTGTTCCAGAAAATATTGCACGCATCGTTGCCGGTATCGCCGATGGTTGCGCCATCGCGGGTTGCGCGCTCATCGGCGGGGAGACTGCCGAACACCCTGGCCTGATGGCTCCCGATGAATTCGATATTGCCGGCGCAGCCACCGGAGTAGTAGATGAACCGCGCCTTCTCGGTGCCCACCTCGTCAAAGAGGGCGACGTCCTCATCGCGATGGCCTCCTCCGGCCTCCATGCCAACGGCTACTCACTCGTGCGCCACATCCTCACCGCCCACGCCATCGACCTCGACGCCACCCACCCCGACCTCCCGGCCTCGTGGGGAGAACTCCTCGCTGCGCCGACACAGATCTATGCAAAGCCCGCTCTTGCCCTCGCTGCTCTTTCGGGCACGCACGCAATGGCACACATCACCGGTGGCGGGCTCGCCGCCAACACCGCCCGCTCCATTCCCGCAGGGCTTGAGGCCGTGCTCGATCGCGCCACCTGGGAGCTTCCACCGATCTTTGCCACCCTCTCCCAGATCGCCGGTCTCCCACAGGCCGAGATGGAGAAGACCTGGAACGTAGGCGTCGGCATGGTTGCCGCAGTTGATGCTGCGAGCCTCACAGAATCACTTGATGTACTCAACGGGCTGGGCATCACATCATGGGCTGCCGGCACTGTTCGCCGCAGTCGCGTCGCTCGCGCGTCACTAGTCAACAATTACCGCACGCACTAGATCATCGTCACGGCTTACTGACTCCCACTTCACTTAGATGGTCGAAGATATACTTCGACAAATGAAGACATACGCCAAGCGCCGAGATATTCAGGCGCTTCGTGGAGTCTCGGTCTTGTTGGTCATTTTCTACCATTACAACATCGGAGGCTTTAAGGGAGGCTTCCTCGGAGTAGATGTATTTTTCGTCATCTCTGGATTTGTCATCACCCAGAAGATTGCAACTGGTAGTGGATCTGTAAGAGCGCAACTACTCTCTTTCTATCAAAGTCGGGCCAGACGAATACTCCCTGTAAGTCTCCTATCGTTACTTGGAATTGCAATTGCGAGTTCATTTCTGCTCTCACCGCTTAATCTCCATCAATATATGGTGGAAGGAATTGGTGTACTCCTCACTATTCCCAATCTGATATTCCTTAATCAGAATACGGACTACCTCAGTCAATCACTTGATCCTTCGCCATTTCTGCACTTTTGGTCCCTTGGTATAGAAGAGCAGTTCTATCTAGTGTGGCCTTTGCTCTTTCTGCTCTTTCTACGTAATAGAAAAAAGACTATCTATCTGTTAACAGGCTTATCCCTGGTGTTTGCCTTACTTACTACCTATAACTTCTCCGAGGTTTACTCCTTTTATCTTCCTACATCACGCGCATGGGAACTTTTGATAGGCGCTAGTTTGGCCGTGTCCAAGAAGACGATAGAGGGCGCTAAAAAGAATCTGGTCGCCTGCATAGGTTGGGGCGGAATTGTTCTGAGTGTCATTCTTATTGGAAGCGACCAGCCCACTCCTGGGGTGAGCACCATCCTTCCGGTGCTTTCTGCTGGACTTATCGTCCTGGCAGATTCCAAACTCTCTACAAATAGATTCTTGGAGTGGCTCGGAGACCTCTCCTTTCCGCTCTACCTGGTGCATTGGCCACTCATTGTCATTTTGAATTTCCGTAGCCCTGAACCGTCAGTGGTCTCTCGCCTACTGCTCATTACCCTCGCTCTGGGACTCTCACTCTTTCTACATAAATTTGTCGAATTAAAGTTTAGAAGTATCCGTGGATTTAGAAAACGTTGGATTGCTATCTATTTCGCTCTCGGTGCCGTGGCTATCTCCACACTCGCGGTGAGTAGTTACTCCTTTAACAACAGTACAAGTGCCATAAAATTCGATTTAACAAGCCCAGCAATCTATGACAACGGTTGCCATCTACCATTCAAGGAATCTGAGCCAAAATCATCGTGCATTTTTGGCGACCAGACCAGCGACTCGAAGATTATCCTCATTGGAGATTCGCATGGAGCACAGTGGTTTCCGGCGTTAGAGGAATTCGCCACTCAAACGAAACGAAAATTAGTGACCTTCACCAAGAGTGGGTGTCCGGCAACCGATCTGCCATTGATGCGTGGCGGGATCACCGATAGTGAATGTGTGAAGTGGCAGCGCGCATTGCCGAAGAAGCTCGCTTCCGAAAAACCCGAGTACGTCATTATCGCCAATGCCACTCAAATCACAGCGAAAGTAGCTACGCCCACCAATTCATATGTGAATACATGGAGCGCTGGTTTTTCGAGTTTCCTTGAAAAGCTGAAAGCGCAGGGCTTGAAAGTCATCGTGATCGGAGATACGCCATACCCAGGGAAGAATTCTCCCAGTTGCTTGAGCGTTCACTTAAAGGACCCAACTCTTTGCGACGTCAAGCGCACTCGTACGCCATCGAGCACCGTCACCAAAGAGATCTCGCTGAAGTACGGAGCCGCATTCATTGATCCCTTGGATTGGATATGCGATGGCGCAACCTGTCCTGCAGTACGAGGTGGGATCAACGTGTACCGAGATAACTCCCACTTATCAGTGGCTTTCACACGCACGTTAGTACCTGCGTTAACAGATGCTCTTAATAAAGTTACTTAGCCTTTTTCACGTGAAGAACAATCAATGCCTTATTCGCTAAACGAAAGACGTCTTTGAGACGTGGCTTCCGCTTGAGCGAAGTGCGAACCATCTTAAAGAATTGGCCGACGGAAGGGCGCGGCGCGGGTCGACCGAAATCAAATTGGCCCACGTCATCCCAGCGCAAGCCCCAGCCACTTTGAATATTGGCTTGCAGGTTACCTCCGGCGCTTCGTGCGCGGCTTAAAGCGGGAGTGAAAACTATAAAAGTTCTTTGGTCTAGTGGATCGACTACACCTTCAAGACCATTCCCCGTGCCGATGATGTGAGTACGCATTCCCAAGAAAAGAATGGCTTCGTCGGGGTTTCCCTCAGTGAAAATAAGAAACGGTGTGGACCTCACGGTCACCTTGGACAAAATGTCGTTTACTGAAAGGTGAGTGGCGCTATCCAGATCTTCGAAAGTAAACCGAGCATCCCCGAAGGCGAACCGATAGATCGCACGTAATTGTTCATACTCGTCTTCACTGACGCTGTACCTTCCAGCGAGTATTTCCCAAGGTCCCCACAAGCGGTATCTGGCTTGCATCTCCTCGTTGGCTTCAAAGACGTTCACTATTTTGAGAAAAGACTCAGCAGTCATTAACCGGCAATCAAGGATTATTTCGAAATCAGGAATCTTCCAGGCAAATGCGAAA
>NSHZ01000034.1 GCA_002737595.1 Actinomycetota bacterium
AACAAGGTCAAGGCGGACCTCAAGGTGGACCTCAGAGTGGCCAACAGGGCGGACCTCAAGGCGGAATGCCATGGCAAGGTGGACCTCAGAGTGGCCAACAGGGCGGACCTCAAGGCGGACCTCAAGTCGGAATGCCATGGCAAGGTGGACCTCAGAGTGGCCAACAGGGCGGACCTCAAGGTGGCCAACAGGGCGGACCTCAAGGTGGCCAACAGGGCGGACCTCAAGGTGGCATGCAACAAGGTCAAGGCGGACCTCAAGGTGGCCAACAAGGCGGACCTCAAGGCGGAATGCCATGGCAAGGCGGCCAACAAGGTGGCATGCAGCAAGGCGGCCAACAAGGTGGATGGCAGCAAGGTGGCATGCAGCAAGGTCAAGGTGGTATGCAGCAAGGTGGCATGCAACAAGGTGGCATGCAAGGTTCCTTTGATCAGTTTGGCAACTTCAAACCAATGCAAGGTGGCATGCAGCAAGGTGGCATGCAGCAAGGTGGCATGCAGCAAGGTCAAGGAAACATGGGCATGGGTGCTGCCATGGGAATGGTGGGAAATCTCGCGCCTAAGGCTGGGATGGAACATCTTTCGGCCACCGACTTGCTGACAGTTCCAACTGCGCAGATCTTGCGCCTGCCTGACGGTCAGAAGATTTCAATTCCGTTCCCACCCACGCCACCAGATGCGCCACTAGAAATCGACGCCGGTGAGATTCGAGCATCAGCATTCATGGATCACTCCGACGATATTTTGGGAGTTCTCTCCAGGCTCTCCACGGGACGTTCCGCCGCGAAGACATTGCAGGCTTTTGCAAAAGCCCAGCATTTGGATAAGAACTTCTTGAAGCAGTGGGAGAAGGATCCGGAGAAGTTCGAACAATTCTTAGAAGATCATGCAAACGATCCTGGCCTCGGTAAAATCATCAAGCTCATACAGAAGGATCATGAGGGAGGTCAAATCTTTAAAGAGATTGCTGCTGATATTGACGAAAGTCTCAAGGAATACAACGATGACGTCACCCAATACGAAACCGAGTATGCGCAATATCAACAGGATTTCGAGGATCACATGGCTCTCATGCAAAGTGAGATTCTTCCTCAAATAAGCGCATCTGGTCTCATCTCTAGTGGTCAGATGGACGACCTCATCTCTAATCTTGAAGATCAAGGTGGGGCTATAGATTTCTCGCAAATTGCACCTGATGCGCTTGTCGAGGATGGCTCTGACGATTCTGATCAAGGTGGTGTCGGCGAAGACGGCAACACGGATGGCTCGAGCACCAATTCATGGGGTAGCGATAGCGACTCTGATCCTGCTGCAGACGAAGGCTCTGGCGATTCCAGCTCAAACGATTTCATGGCAACGCTTGATGCAGACGGTCCCACAGGCGATGCAAGTGATCCTGCGGGTCCAGCTACAGATAGCACCAACAACGGCTAGCAAATATTAAGCGATGAGGGGTTGGGCTTCGGCTCAGCCCCTCATTTGTTTATGAGGGGAGAATCGTGATCTGCTCGTGAGTGACACGAAAGATTGCTGCTTCCAATACAACACGTTTGCGAATGCGCACATCTCGATAGTCGTGACCATCAGCAAACTTTTCTGAATCGGAGAAGTCAAGGAGTAATTGATTGGAGTCTAGAGAATATAGACGGCCATCGAAAAATGCGATCCATGCGATGCGATCAGTTGCCTCAATAGCGTCAAGAATGGCATTCCATTGACTCTTGAGATCTTGCAGGAGCATGGATAGACCTTAGTGGTCAGTAGAGGCCGCCACTAGATCAAAGAGAGCGAATGCGCGTTCGCGGTGGGCATCGTGGTCGGCATTCATCGCAGCAACTTCGTCTTCCCACTTCTCTTCTGGGATCCCAATGGCAGAGAGCATGCGACCAAGACCATTGCCATCGATTTCTGGATGGAACTGCACGCCCCAAGCATTACCTGCTCGGAATGCGATGACGGCCCCTGCGTCCGTGGCGAGTATTTCGACTCGAGTGTGATCCTTTATGGAATCTGGATTGATCATGTCTTCGTGCCAGAGTGCCCAACCGCCCGCGTCGATAGACAGATCATGCAAGGTGATGTTTTTATATCCAGTATTAGCGTGCTCTCTTCTGGTTACTACGCCACCGAGGGCTATCGCTAAAGCTTGGGCTCCATAACAAATGCCAAAAACAGCTTCCTCGCTTGATAACCGTTGCTGTAGTAATTCAATCTCCCTCTCGGCGGAGTGATGCGTATAACCCGTGGCAACCGAGTGGGGGGAGCCCATCATGATGACGAGATCCGCGTCGATAAGTTTGTTCGGATTCCATTCCTCTTCGCGAAAGTATCGCTTTATCCCATGCCCTCTTGCGTCAGCCCACTCCTGAATCAGAACCAACTCATGAGCAACGGTGGAGTGGGAAAGTATCGCGATGGTTTTCACATGTGACCTCTCGGGCTCGTCGTTATTTAAGGGAGATTCGATCTCTTTCCGGGCGCCACGGCCAGTTTATAGCGAAGATTGACGGAGAGCCCTGAAAGCAAACTTTCGTCCAGTAGAGACGTGATTTTGCCCATTTTGGGATACCCCGAGGTGTCGTTCTGCGCTGGTTTGGATACTCTTGCCTTTATCACCGTAATGAGGAGGTCCCCATGGAAGACACAGCAACGTGCCCCTATACCGGAGCCAAGCTGGCCGATGAAGGAAGATACAACCGCGACTGGTGGCCAGATCAACTTGATCTCAAGATGTTGCAGCACAACTCACCACTTGCTGATCCCATGGGTAAGAAATTTAACTATGCAAAAGAATTTAAGTCGTTAGACCTCAATTCCCTCAAGCGTGATCTTGAAAAGTTGATGACGGATTCGCAAGAGTGGTGGCCCGCAGATTACGGTCATTACGGTCCATTCTTTATTCGTATGACATGGCACAGCGCGGGTACCTATCGCACAAGTGATGGCCGCGGGGGTGGCGGCGCAGGAATGCAGCGCTTTGCTCCTCTTAATAGCTGGCCGGATAACACAAACTTAGATAAGGCACGTCGATTGCTCTGGCCCATTAAGCAGAAGTATGGCAAGAAAATTTCTTGGGCAGATCTGATGATCTTGACCGGCAATGTGGCGATCGAATCCATGGGTCTTAAGACCTTTGGTTTCGGTGGCGGACGCGAAGATGTGTGGGAGCCAGATGAGACGTACTGGGGTAAGGAAGCAGAGTGGTTGGCCGATGAGCGCTACAGCGGAGATCGGAATCTAGAGAATCCACTTGCAGCTGTTCAGATGGGTTTAATTTATGTGAATCCAGAGGGTCCTAACGGAGTGCCAGATGCCCTTGGTTCTGCTCGTGATATTCGAGAAACCTTCGCACGCATGGCAATGAACGATGAAGAGACAGTGGCGTTAATTGCTGGAGGTCATACATTTGGTAAAGCACACGGTGCGGGTGATCCCGGAAAACATGTAGGGGCAGAGCCAGAAGGTGCTCCGATGGAAGAGATGGGTCTTGGCTGGAAGAACACGCTCGGTAACGGCAGTGGCGCTGAAACTATCTCCAGTGGCCTCGAAGGCGCATGGACTCCTACACCAACGAAGTGGGATAACACTTACTTTAAAACACTCTTTCAATATGAGTGGGTGCAAACAAAGAGCCCAGCGGGTGCCACACAATGGATTCCCACAGATGCCTCTGCGGCGAAGTCGGTGCCCGATGCGCACATCGCGGGTAAGACTCATGCACCAGTCATGTTTACAACCGATCTTGCCCTACGCACAGACCCTGCCTACGAGAAGATCTCTCGTCGCTTCCTAGAAAACCCAGATCAACTCGCTGACGCGTTTGCGCGTGCTTGGTTTAAATTAACCCACCGCGACATGGGTCCAATTGCTCGTTACCTTGGGCCACTTGTTCCTAAGGAGCAATTGATTTGGCAAGATCCACTACCAAAGCGAAGCAGCTCGAAACTTACAGAGAAGCAGATTTCTGGTCTCAAGCGTGCGCTCTTGAACTCTGGTCTCACCTCTTCACAACTGGTGAAGACCGCTTGGGCATCTGCCTCAACTTTTCGTGGCACTGATAAGCGCGGCGGAGCCAACGGCGCGCGAATTCGCCTTGAACCCCAACGAAGCTGGGAAGTCAATAACCCTAAAGAACTTGGCAAAGTGTTAAAAAAGTTAGAGGAGATTCAGAAAACCTTTAACGCCAAGAATGTGAAATCACCTGTCTCGATGGCAGACCTCATCGTCCTAGGCGGAAATGTGGCGATTGAAGCTGCTGCCAAGAAGGCCGGACATAAAGTCGTTGTGCCATTTAAGCCTGGGCGTGCGGATGCAACTCAAGAGCAGACTGATGTTGACTCCTTTGCAGTACTTGAACCGATCCATGATGGCTTCCGCAACTTTGTGGAGAGTGGTGATCAAACTAAGGCTGAGTACTACCTGGTCGATCGTGCCGCGTTGCTCACACTCACGGCTCCAGAAATGACCGTGCTCGTCGGTGGCTTGCGCGTTCTTGGGGCTAACTATGATGGTTCAGATACTGGAGTATTCACCAATAAGAAGGACGAGCTAAACAACGATTTCTTCGTGAACTTGTTGTCCACGGACACATCTTGGTCGCCCAAGGCCGGTACCGAACTCTTTGAAGCCCGCGACAACAAGAGCGGAAAAGTTAAGTGGAGTGGCACTCGCGCTGACTTAGTCTTTGGATCGAACTCGATCCTGCGTGCACTATCTGAGGTTTACGCCAGCGATGACGCCAGAGGCAAATTCGTTCAAGACTTCGTAGCTGCATGGACCAAAGTCATGGAGCTCGATCGCTTCTAGGTTTTACACGTTCTGACAAGGTGGGGCAGTTCGGGCTCGAACCGACGGGTACCCAATGGTCACCCACCCCTTCTCGCGCATCCGACCAGGGGCCTTGGCTTGAACATGAGCCTTCAAATTGCGAGACCGGTTTTCTGCATTTACCCTAAGTTATGGGCAAAAGGGTCGGAGAATAGATGAAGTACAAATCAGTCAAGGGTCTACTCACAAAGAATGAGTCGCTCATTCCTGCGACTTTTATCGATAAGCTCGAAGATATTTTGCATGGTTTTCTTGGGATTATCTTGTTTATTATTTCGGTCTTAGCTGGTCTGTATACCTTGCAACGCCTCATTGAAACTCGCCCATTTTTTCCGCTAGGAATGATCCAAGGAATTAACGACATTCTTTTTGTTGTCATCATCCTAGAAATCATGCGAACAGTAATTGTGCGATTTACCGATGGTAGTTTCCAACTCGATAACTTTCTGACTATCGGAGTTATTGCAGCCGTACGGCATATTCTCACCGTTGGAGCGTCCCTGACCATGGAAAAAAAGAGAACAACAGAAGACTTCAATCGCGCTCTCATGGAAATGGGCGTTAACACTGGGATCGTGCTAGCTCTCGTTTTTGCTCTATTTTTAGCCCGTGCAGCGAATAGGAAAAAAGCGGAAGCATAAGGGCGAAAACGATCTGATATCTGCGTCTATATATTCTTCAATTGAAACCGGATCCGGAGTAGGGCACATACAGAGTGGGGCGGGTCGGGCTCGAACCGACGACGACCGGATTATGAGTCCGGGGCTCTAACCAACTGAGCTACCGCCCCTGAGAACCTCCGTGTGGAGGATCCTCGGAAGGAGAGTCTACGGGTTCTCCTAGGTGCGACCCACGCTGGAAGATAGGGTGAACTATGCTCAATCTCGCTCCGTATGCCGCCCCTGAGGCCAGCTCCTGGAATGCCCCTCATGGCCCCAACGGCGCCATTGACTTCCATCGTTCACTTCCAGGCTACGGGCAGAGCGCGCTCGTGGAAGTTCCGGCTTTGGCCGAGCAACTGGGTGTTGCTCATTTTTATGTCAAAGATGAGTCGAGCAGGTTGGGATTGCCGGCCTTCAAGATCTTGGGTGCTTCATGGGCAGTTGCAAGGGCCATAGGAGAACGAGCTGACCTCGATGCTTCTGCACTCACGCTTCCAAAGTTGATTGATCACATCGATGAGAGTGGTGTGAAAGCTTTTGTTGCAGCTACGGATGGGAATCATGGTCGTGCGGTAGCACGGATGGCGAAGTTACTGGGTCGCCCTGCGTTCATCTTTATTCCTGATGGAGTGACACAGGCAGCGCAAGATGCGATCAAGAGTGAGGGTGCGACGGTTATTCATGTGCCTGGCTCTTATGACGGTGCTGTGGAGAGTGCAAATGCACAAGCTCTTTCGCAACCAGGGGCACTCCTCATTCAAGATACGTCTTGGGAGGGTTATCAAGATATTCCTGCTTGGATTGTTGAGGGATATCAAACGCTCTGCGCAGAGATTGATGAACAACTCGGCAGTGCCCCCACCGTCGTGGTAGTTCCGGTCGGTGTGGGATCACTTGCTGAAGGAGTAACGCGTTATTACCGCGGACAATCTTCCTTTACTCCTGCCCTGCTCAGTGTGGAGCCAGAGGTCGCTGCCTGTTTGTTGGAATCTCTTCATGCAGGTGCGCTTACTTCTGTTGAGACGTATACCTCGATCATGGCGGGACTCAATTGCGGAACCCCCTCTGCTTCAGCCTGGCCGATCTTGCAACATGGCATCTCTGGTGCGGTGGCAGTTTCTGAGGAAGACGCGGCTGATGCCGTGCACGAATTAAATGCTCTTGGTGTCGACAGTGGGCCGTGTGGCGGAGCCACTTTGGCTGGCTTACGCAACGCCCTTGCTGATCCAGGGTTACGTGCTGCGCTTGGAGTTGATGCATCATCAACAGTGATTTTGATCAATACCGAAGGATTTTCTGCCAACCCATTGCCTGAGGTCTAGTAATGGGCGGCCGACACAAATACGCTCTTGCAAGTCATTTGGAAATGTAAGAGCAAGGGCTAAATGGAAGTGGGAGATATGGGAATCCTAAGTGGTCGTTGTGCCCTCGTTGTGGGTGGAGCAGGAGGCATCGGTGGCGGAATTGCCAAAGCATTTCTCAGCGAAGGTGCCTCGGTGGTCATTGCTGATTTTGATGAAACGATCACCTCCCAGCGAGCGGCGGAAATTGGTAGCCATGGAGTTTCCATTGATGTAACAAAGGATGCATCAGTCCGAGTCGCAGTAGCGCAGGCAACCAAGTTGATGGGCAGAATCGATATTTTGGTGAACTCTGCCGGAATTGCAACACAGTCTTCGGTTCTGGATATGAGCCTGGAATTATGGAACGAAACCATTGCAGTAGACCTTTCTGGAGTTTTCCTCGTTACCCACCATGTACTTCCTCAAATGCTTGAACGCGGCGACGGGCGCATCATCAACATTGCATCACAACTCGGAATCAAGGGTGGTGCTTCGTTATCCCATTACTCAGCTGCCAAAGCAGGTGTCATTGCATTTACAAAGTCGCTCGCGTTGGAAGTATCTGCTCATGGAGTTCTCGTTAATGCGATCGCACCAGGACCGATCTATACGCAAATGGTGGCTGGCATTGACGAAGAATGGAAAGCCGCCAAGGCCAAGGAGTTACCACTCGGCAGATTTGGGGAAGTAGAAGAGGTTGCCCCGACCGCCGTGCTACTCGCAAGTAGCCCTGGTGGAAATCTCTACGTAGGTCAGACCTTGGGGCCAAACAGTGGCGATGTGATGCCTTGAATGGTTGATCAAGAAGTTGTAGATCTCACCGCAGAGTTAGTGCGGATTGATTCGGTTAACAGCGACTTAGTTGCTGGGGCCCGGGGCGAGTCGGCAATTGCCGATTTCATTTCCCAGTGGTTTAGTGCGCGGGGTTTTGAAGTGCATCGACTCGAGAAGCATGCGGGTCGTCCTACGATCGTGGGTATCGCAAAGGGGAGTGGTGGTGGACGGTCTCTGATGTTGAATGGGCATACCGACACTGTCTCCCTTGGAAGTTACGAAGGTGATGGCACTGCGCCCGAGATTCGTGACGGCAAGATGTATGGCCGCGGGACCTTCGATATGAAGGGGGGTCTCGCTGCGATGATGATTGCTGCGAAGCGCACAAAGCAGCAGGGCATCAAGGGCGATGTGATCGTGGCGTGTGTTTCCGATGAAGAGGCAGGCAGTATCGGCACCGAAGAGGTGTTAGAAAAGTTCACTGCCGATGGTGGTTTAGTTGTAGAACCTTCTTATTTGCAGGTCACCATGGCGCATCGCGGATTCGCCTGGTTTGAAGTGACGATTCATGGGCTGGCGGCACACGGTAGCCGTCCAGATCTCGCAATCGATGCGATCGCTCATGCGGGACATTTCTTGGTGGCTCTCGATGCGCACGCGAATGCGCTCGCCTCTTCTCCGGGGGATCCACTCCTGGGCCCAGGAAGCATTCACGCTTCGCTCATCAAGGGCGGCGAAGAGGCGTCGAGTTACCCTGCTGCGTGTGTGATCACTATCGAACGTCGCACGATCCCGGGTGAGACAGATGAGATGCTTACCGCCGAAATGAGGCAACTACTTGATGGATTAGTGGAGCGCATTCCAGATTTTTCTTACACGCTCACTCCCGGACTTTCGCGCCGACCATTTAGTGCAAATCCTGATGCCGATATTGTGAAGAAGACTCTCGCTCACGTGGAGAACGTTTTAGGTGCCCCGCCAGTCATTCGCGCGGAGCCATTCTGGACTGATGCCGCACTGATGGAAGAGGCGGGAATCCCGTCCTTACTCTTTGGTGTTGACGGTGATGGCGCACATGCAGCCTCAGAGTGGGTCACTCTCGATTCGCTGGGGAAAGTCACCACTGCGTTAACTGCGATAGCCCTCGACTTCTGTAATTAGGAGAATTTTCGCTAATAGAAATATGTGCCGAAAGTGCCGAGTGGCTTGGCTTGGCTTGACGAGATTTGCTAGCCCTCAGGGGAGTCTATGGATACTCTCTCCCTATGGTTCAGAGCAAGGATCGCCCCGAGCAGTCTTTATGCGAGGTCGGTTAATTTCTCCTGTTGTCTAAGGAGATACGGTTTTAAGACAGGATGTAACGCTTCTCGCGATTTCTGCAAACGCATCGTGAATTTTTTAAGGGTGAGGAGCGGGCGACGGGGCTCGAACCCGTATCATCCCAATGGCAACAGAGATTACGGGAGAGCGAGTGCGCCGATATCACTCGGCGCTACGCCACAGCAGCCACCGACGATAATCGCACCGGCTGCGCCCCACTGATTAAGTAGCGCATCGCCAAAAGCGGATCCTTTGCCGCCAATCCATACATTATTTTCAGCGTCCCACACATTGCCTGCGTTGGGATAAACGACAAAGGGCAATTCACTTCCCGCGCTTTGCAAGAGCGGCGTGATGTACTCCGGCGCTGTGCAATTAACACCAACGGCTACGGCGTCGGGATGTCCTGCTACCAGAAGAGCTGCATCTACAAAGAATTGGCCTGCGTTGGTACGCAATTCATTAGCGCACGAGTAAGAAACCCAAAAAGGAATACCTGCGTTGAACTCAGTGAGTAAGTCTAAGAGGACTTCTACCTCTTCAGTATCGGGCATGGTTTCTAGGGCAAGCATTTCTGGCCTGCTTTCGATCAAGATCTCTAAGCGACGCTCATGGAAATCGCGAAGCACCTTCTTTGAGACGCCATAATTCCCTCGGTACTCCGAACCGTCGGCGAGCGATGCGCCGTACGGCCCTACGCTCGCTGCCACCCAGACGTCTTTATTGCCACGAGCAAGTTTTGCTAGTTCGGTAGAGAGGGAGAGTGCTAGTTCGGTCTCTTCTTCACTCCAGCCTAAATTGGCACATCCGGTGAAAGAGATTTGATACGCGGAGGTGATAAGAATCTGGGCCCCGGCATCAACGTATGCCTTGTGGGCTTCCGCAATCTCGGCAGGTTCGGTGCGAAGTAATTCACCAGTCCAGAGCAAGCCATCGAGCCTGTGACCACGTTCTTCAAGTGCGGTCGAGAGTCCACCGTCGAGAATGCGCGGATGTTCTTTGAGAGATTGGCGCATCGCTCGTGGAGTGAGCAACATTACGGACGCCAGATATCAGCACGATCCGTAGCCCATGGTGCCACTTCCCAGCAATCAATCTTTGCCGCATTCTTTTGAAGCGCGGCGCGATCGGCACGAAGAAGTACTTCGGTGAGTGGGAGATGTGCGCGACAGCGTAAAAGTGCTCTGTGTTCGAGCGCCATCGATTCCGGAGTTTCATTCGCGGGGTCGAAAGTGATGCCGTTGCTATCTTTCACATCAAACCAAGGCCAGAAGTATCTGCCGGCGCGCACAATGCGCCAGGCGCGAGTGAGGTAGGCACCAAAGCGATCTGGCGTGAAGTCAGGAACCTCAGAAATCCACTTCTCACTATCGACTGGGATATGTGCGTTGGTACCGCAGACACATTCAAATTTCTCTGTCGCAGAAAGTGCAAGCGCTAAGAGTGCCGATATACCTTCGCCTGAAACACAAGTGAGTTTCGAGAAAGAAGCAACCGCTTGCGAAATGATTTCCACCCACTCTGCAAGTGATGCACCAGCAGCGATATCGCTCGAGAGACCATGCCCAGGGAGGTCTATTCTTAATGAACCGTCCGCAGGAAGTAGTTCCATCGCACGTCCAGGCCCATGCAATGCCAGTGTTGTTGAATCCGCAGGGCCGTTCCAATGAATGAGTCCATCGAATTTAGTGGTCTTCACTGCGATGAATCCGGCAGCAAAGTCTTCGTTCAACGCGCGGGGAGCGGGTGCCACATTTTCACGAAGTTTGCCGATCGCCCATGCTTCAAACTCAGGGGGATTCTCAGCGAGCGCAAAACTCCACCCTTCCGGCAATTGCGGTAGTCGACCAAGATGCTTTGCAAGTGGATCAGCCTTGTACGTGGAGATATGCGCGGGCGCGCACTTGGTGTCGGCTGGTGGAATGTCACTATCTGCTTGGAGCACTGCGTTGTAGCCGAATCGATAGTTATCGCCTGCATCAAGTACTTCAGCGATCCCGGGGGCGGCCTTGGTGGGATCCTGGTGGGGCACTGTAATGCGACTTGCGTGGCGACGATCAAACCATGGGAAGAACCATGTTTGCTCGAGCATGCGGCCCCAGAGCCAGGTGAGATGGTCTCCATAAACTTGCGGAAGAAAACGAGGCAAGTAGCTGCTGGCGAACATCGCCTTCTCTTCATCGCTCCAAATGGGATAACCACCCGACACGAGCATGGAGAGGCGCCCTGGATAACGCACATGGAGATTCATCGCGATGGCACCACCAGAGTGGAATCCGTAGCCACCAGCCTGTTTAAGACCAATGGCGTCCATGAATTCCGCTACCCCGTCGGCGAAGTCAGCGAGTTTTGGATCAGGATGATTGAGGGGCGCCGAGTTTCCATAACCGGGGGAGTCGGGTGCGATGCAGGTGAACTCTTTTCCCCACTCCAACATCAAGCGCTCATACTCGGCCCCAGACCTTGGGCTCTGATGAATCATCAGGAGCGCTGGGCCGCTTCCGCAGACGCGGTAGTGGACTCGGCGGGAACCTTGAGAGTTATTGATGGTGACGTAGTGGCGTGAGATCTTCATGGAGAGCAAATCTGCCACGAATCTTCCCCAAAGGGAACGTGATTACTACCTCAAGAAGGACTTATGTTTTTGGAACGCCGCCAAAGTGCGTTCCACATCCACGCGATCGTTGTAAAAGTGTGGGGAGATGCGGATATTTCCATCGCGACAGGAGGTGATGACCTTCTCTCCTTCAAGGACCGCCACGTGTGCATTCTCATCTGTGGATGCGACTGCGAGCATGGCACCGTGCAAGTGGGCTGCGGCCGGGGTAACGACCTTGCCGCCCATCTCCTCGATCCCAGCGCGGATTTCGTTATGTAGTGGGGCGACATAGTCGGCAATGTTTTGCATGCCGATTTCTAAAATAAGTTCCAATCCGGCCGCTACCGGGTAGAGCGATGGAATTGGTGGCGTGCCAGATTCGAAGCGACGCGCGTCGGTAGCGGGATCGTATGAATGAATATCCATCTTGAAGATGTCACGAGCCGCAAACCATCCGGTGTTAATCGGAATCAGATGCTTGGTGGTCTCTTCGCGAGCGTAGAGGAATCCAAGTCCGGGAACGCCGATGAGGTACTTGAGCATTCCGCCGACTACGAAGTCTGCCTTGAGTTCAGCAAGATCCATCGGGATCGCGCCAACTGCTTGGTATGAATCAACCAGTACCAGTGCGCCCATGCGATGTGCGGCCTCGATGATAGGAGCGAGCTCGGTGACTGTGCCATTGCGGAAGCAGATATGAGTGATCGACACGATCATGGTCTCTTCGTCGATCGCGTTCACCATGGCTTCAACGTTGACGGTGAGGTCTGCGTTAGAAGGGACGTGCACTACTTTGGCGCCACGGCTCTCTTGGGCATGCCAGATCTGACCGATCGTAGGAAATTCGTTGTTGGTAGTAACAACTTTGTTACGACCTTCATTGAAGTTGAGCGCAGATGCAACTGAACTGACACCAGCTGAAGCTGACGTGGTGATGGCCATCTCGGTAGCAGGCACATTGAAGAAGTGAGCGGTGAGTCCGCGAACCTTCTCTTGCGCGGCAGTCCAATCGCCCCAAGCAGAACCTTGCAGTTCCAAAGTGCTGAGGTATTCGGCAAAACTCTGCTTGACCGAAGTCGCTAACGCACCTTGTGAGCAGGAGTTGAGATAGGTGACGTGCTCAAATACCGAGAATTGTGCACGATACTTTGCGGCGAGATCGTTAGCGGCCAAGATATGCCCTCCGTAGTTCTTCGTGTCCGGCGAGCTCTTTCGCTTCACCTTCGAGGACGATGCGACCAGTTTGCAATACATAGCCCCGATCAGCAACCGAGAGCGCCATGTTTGCGTTCTGTTCCACGATGAGCATCGAGACGCCTTGTGAGTGCAAGTTAGCAATCATTTCAAAGCTCTGTTCCACCAGCTTGGGTGCCAGACCCATGGATGGTTCATCCATGAGGATGAGTCGAGGATGCGACATCAGTGCACGCCCCACGGCCACCATCTGCTGCTCGCCACCAGAAAGAGTGCCGGCTAATTGGGATGAACGCTCTTTCAATTTCGGGAAGAGGTCATAGACGCGCTCGAGATCTTCTTGGGCTGCTTCGCCACGCACGTATGCGCCGATCTTGAGATTCTCGAGAACTGTCATAGGCCCAAAGAGGCGACGGTTCTCGGGCACTACTGCCATGCCGAGTTTGACGCGAGCTGGAGTGTTCTGATGGGTGACGTCTTCGCCAGCGAACATGATCTTTCCGACCTTGGGCTTGACCATGCCGAGAATTGTCTTGAGCGTGGTTGATTTTCCGCAGGCGTTACCACCGAGAAGGCAGACCAATTCGCCCTCATCCACTCGCAAGTTCACTTGTTGCAAGATGTGGATCACACCGTAGTAGGTGTCGATATTGGAGATCTCTAGAAGTGGCTTCTTCTCACTCATTTACGATCAGCCGCCCCTCGCCCTAGATATGCCTCGACCACGTCTGGATGGGTTGCCACATGGTCGAAGTCGCCTTCAGCGATCTTCACGCCATGGTCCAGGGCAACAACTCGATCGCTGACGCCTTCGACGACGTGCATGTCGTGTTCGATGATCAAAATAGTGAGGCCCTTTTCAACCCGCAAGCGTTCCACAACTTCAGTGATCTCTTGTGTCTCTTTGGGGTTCATGCCAGCTGCTGGCTCATCGAGGAGAAGCAGCTTTGGTTCGGTGGCAAGGGCACGCGCGATCTCAAGTCGGCGACGATTCGCGTAGGAGAGTGAGTATGCAGGTTGATCCCAACGGTAGCCCGTGAGACGTGAACCGAAGAAGCTGAGCAACTCCTCGGCTTTAGCCCGCACCAACTTCTCTTCCTTGCGGCTCTTCGGAAGGGCCAGCGCAGAAGAGAAAAGACCCGAGCGGGTGTGACCATAGGTCGCTGACATGACGTTTTCGATGACAGACATATTGAGGAAGAGACGCACGTTCTGGAAAGTACGAGCAACGCCGGCGTGATTGATGCGCGCTGGGTCGAGGCCAAGCAAGCTTTTTCCATCGAGCTCAACGCTTCCGCTCGTTGGCGTGTAGATACCGGTGATGACATTGAAGAGCGTGGTCTTACCTGCGCCGTTTGGGCCGATGACGCTGACGATCTCGCCTTTATTGACTGTGAGGTCAAGTTCGCTGATTGAGCGAAGTGCGCCGAATTCCATGGTGAGATTTGAGAGGTTAAGCATTAGAGCACCTCCACTCTTGGTTTGCCGAGGAAGCCTTGTGGTCGGGTGATCATGAGGACCACGAGCATTGCGCCGATGAGTAACTGACGAGTGGTGTTTACGTCGGTTACTAAGCGCACTTCCCAGAGGAAGATGCCGAGGTATCCAATGATGGGAAGCAGGATCGTTTTAATACGTGGCGTGGTTGTTGTGAAGTAAGCGATGAGCACGATCAGGATCACGAAAGCACAGTTACCCCAGAGCACTCGATCGAGTGGTACGTACATCCAGTGAGAAAGTGCGCGACTGACCGGGCCAACTACCCACTCTTCCGTGGGAGTTATTTTGATAGAAGCGAAGCCAAGCAGAATTTTGACGGCGAATCCAATAAGCGCAATGCCCACAATGTTGATCGTGAATCTCTTCACGCTCTTACCTACTGCGGCAAGCGTGAGAACGAGTACTGCCAGGAAGAGAATTTCGCTGTAGTTAGTTACGCGGAGCACTTCAGGAAGTACTGACATGACAATCGCACCCATGACGGCACCTGCGAGGCTGCCGCTTCCACCGAGGATTACCGCGGCATAGATCATCGTCATGAGCGGCATATCGAAACCGCTTACGAAGACTGCTGACTGCATCGCGGCAAAGATTGCCCCAGCTAATCCAGCAATCGCAGCCCCAGTGACGAATGCCATTGTCTTGAGTCGATTCACCATGACGCCCATTGACTCAGCGGCTAAGGCATCTTCTCGAATGGTGCGCCAAGCGCGTCCGATACGAGTGCGATTAATGCGACTAATTGTAATAGTTAACAGTGCGACGAGAACCAGCAGGAGCCAGTAGTAGTCACGAATATTCAAGAACTTGTGGCCAAAGAAACTGAATGGATCGATACCGGGAATACCGTTAGCTCCGGCAGTGATATCGACATAATCGTCGGCCCAAGGAAATGTGATGTTGTCTGAAGCAAGTACTAATTGCACAAAAACTTGGCCAAAGAAGAGTGTCACGATGGCTAAGTAATCACCGAAGAGGCGACGCGCGGGCAAACTGACGATGTAACCAAGTAGAGCTGTTGCCACTATTACGATGGAAACCGTGATGTGAGTTGGCCAATGGTGCCCTAGTTGTTCTGATGACATCAGTGCATACCCGTATGCTCCGATGCCGTAGAAGGCCACATAGCCAAGATCCAGGAGGCCGGCGTATCCCATCACGATGTTAAGGCCATAAGAGAGCATCACGAAGAGGCCGAGGTTTACTCCAATGCGGAGTAGATATTGGTTATCGACAAAAGCGCCGAATGCGAATGCTGCGGCAAGCAGCACCACCCAGCGCGCCCACGCGGGAATAGATTCGTCGATGAACTGCGGGACACCCTTGATGCCCTTTTTGCGCGCGATCCGGTCTTCGTGTTGAGCGACCCACTCATCAGTACCGATGC
>NSHZ01000035.1 GCA_002737595.1 Actinomycetota bacterium
GCCGCGGCTTGGGACATGGTTCGTGATGGTGAACTCGCAGCGACCCACTTCTTGGCACTTGGACTGCAGGCGCTACGCGGGAATAGCTCATTAGTTCTAGTTGCCCGCACCGTCACCACCCACCTTTCTACCGCCGTAGAGCTCTACTCAGCGCCTGCCAATCGTGACGCTCTCAGAATCAAGCTTGCAGATGGTTTGAATGCGCTCTTATCGGCAGCTCAGCCCGGAAGTGGTGAGCAACTCTCATTTGCACGCGCCTTTGTGAATGCAGCCGCAAACTCACCATCTTTGGCACATCACACTCAACTAAAATCGATGCTTGATGGCGCAGTCGTGGGTCTGAAGATCGACACCGACCTCCGCTGGCTCATCGTCGGTTGCCTCGCCCAAGTGAACTTGCTTTCCGAATCTGCGATAAACGAAGAGCTTGAACGCGACAACACCGCAGACGGGCACCGCTCTGCAACTTTCGCACTCGCCGCACGTCCCGAGGCAAATTCAAAGCGCGCTGTGTGGGATCGCATCATCAGCGGAACAGAGGCCAACCACACCAACGATGCTCTCATTGCTGGATTCCGTCGACCATCGCAACGTGACTTACTCTCCGTATACGTCGATGAGTATTTTGCGATCATTGAAGAGATCTGGGGACGTCTTACCTATGAAATATCTTCAACAATTGTGAACCTGGCATTCCCTATTTACGAAACAACAGCCGCCACATTAAATAAGTGCGAGAAATGGCTCTCGGATCATCCAGATGCTGCACCAGGCTTGCGCAGATATATTGCGGAAAATCGCGACGCCTTATCGCGGGCACTTATCGCGCAGAAATGCGATGCCTCTTAGAGTTCCCAATCGGGACGCTCAAGACCAGCAACACCCCGACCTTTCTCTCCGGTAGTTACCCACACGATCGCAGAAATTAATAGAAATACTCCGACTGCGATGCCAACTAGAAGAAGGTTAGTTTCGAGTGTGCTCATAGCCGCGAGCCTACCTCAAGCGATTGCGCTAGAAGCGCCATAGGGTTCTAGGTATTGCACCCAGGTGGGATCTGCTCGACCCGACCCCAGAATGCGCCAAGCAGCACCCGCTGGTTCGATCGGCTTATGGCGCATACGCCAGCCTAAATCTTTGAGCATGCGATCGGCCTTCACATGATTACAACGATGGCACGCGGACACCACGTTTTCCCAGGCGTGGGATCCCCCACGACTACGTGGCAACACATGATCAATGCTGGTTGCTGGTGCATCGCAGTACACGCATCGTCCGCCATCTCTTGCAAAGATGGCGCGCCTGGTGAGTGGCACTGCGTGACGATAGGGAACACGAATGTATTTAGAGAGTCGAATGACCGCAGGGAGCACTACTGCTCCGCCAGGATGTTTAAGGATGTGTGCCGACTCTTGCACCGTGATGGCTCGATTATTGAGGACCAGAATAAGCGCGCGTCGATCTGAGACGACGCCAAGAGGCTCGTAGGTGGCGTTCAACACGAGTGATTGCCGCATCTGCTCTTCTTTCCCAGCGCGTGGCCCGCGCCGTCTAGGGAAATCCTGCCCCGCGCTCGGGTGTTTCTCCAGCATTGACCGGGCGAGCCTTCGCTAAATATTGGGTGAACTCCACGCGTGGAAGCCACCCGCTGACCCTTCCCGGCTAACCTTGCCCTATGACAACGGCAGCACAAGCCCTTTCAATAAACCAGGCCTGGCTCTGGTTTAAAGATGCCCCACTGCACGTTCTCGCCATTCTGGTCATCGCCATAGTCATCCTCTGGGTGGGCAGGCGAGCCATCACGCGCATCATCTCCCGAGTCACTACTGCCCCAGAGAACGGCTCCCACCATCACCAGCGTCGCCGTGAACGTGCGATGACCATGGGCAGCATTCTGCGCTCCACCATGAACGCGGCAATCGGCGTGGTGGCCCTAGTAATGATCCTTGGCGAACTCGGTCTTAATGTGGCACCGATTATCGCAAGTGCAAGCGTGCTCGGCCTGGCCGTCAGTCTGGGTGCGCAAAACATTGTCAAGGACATGGTTTCCGGCATCTTCATGCTCTTTGAAGACCAATACGGCGTCGGAGATCACATCATCATTAATGAGTCCGAAGGTACTGTCGAATCTGTGGGCCTTCGAGTGACCACCGTACGCTCAACCGATGGAACTCTTTGGTATGTGCGCAATGGTGAAATTCTCAAGTTAGGGAATAAGTCACAACCGTGATCTTGATTTATGATGGCGAGTGCGAGTTCTGCCGCAATTGTGTTCAATGGATTCAATCGCGAGTGCAACTTCGAGCTATCCCCTACCAAGAAGCCGATCTCGCTCAATTCTTGCTCTCCGAAGCGGAGGCAGCGAGTTCGGTACATCTGATTCTCGACAATCGCACGCTCTCCGGCGCAGTTGCAGTTGCTTACCTGTTGAAACTCACCCGTTTCAAGTTCCTTGGGGTTGTCATAAACGGGGTGCGACCACTCAGCCAAATTGCTTACCAATGGATCGCTTCGCACAGGAATTCCAGAACAGTCCGAGTATTAAATAGAATGATTCAACGATCTGTTGCATAGGCCAAAAATTAGGAAATCAGTGCGGCACCATTTTGAAAATCCCCAAAAAATAGATGATTTCCTGTGGGATGAACGAGATCCCATGTGCCAATGATTCACGAGGTGTTTGAAGAGAAACATGCTTATTCCCAATCAGAATACTTCCTGTGTCAGGCGTGGTCGCACCCGCAAGAATCTTGGCAAGCGTTGACTTCCCGGCACCGTTCTCTCCCAAAAGGCCTGTTATCTGTCCTGGATTAAGCGAAAAGCTCAACTCATAAAGAACTTTTTGAGAGCCATACGATTTAGTTAAATTGTTTAGTGTTACTCCCGCATGATCAATAATCATCATCTGCCCTCCTTTCAGAGTTGCAATGGATCACGCGAATAGGACAGATAACTCAGATTTCCTCACATTACAAGCCGCTGTCGACAATGAATACAGTAGATTTCACTAATGTTTTGACCATTACTTGGACTTTCTACAGAACCCTTCCTGTTACGGATTCCTCTCAAAAGATAAACGAGTTGTAATTACCGGTCAGGGCTATTAACTAAGGAGAACGCTGCTGCTTCTAAATACTTAGTTAGTTCCGCATGCAAGTCTGGCGCTAGCTCGAGAGCATCAACTGCAAAAATCATATGTTTGAGCCATGCGTCGCGTTCAGCACCAGTGATCTCAAAATCAGCGTGGCGCATGCGAAGCCTTGGGTGGCCACGCTGTTCCGAATAGGTTCCGGGGCCTCCCCAGTACTGCATAAGGAAAAGAGTGAGGCGCTCTTTGGCGCCATCCAAATCGTCATCCGGATAGAGCGGGCGAAGGAGCGGATCCGTAACCACACCTTCGTAGAAGAGATCTACCAACTTTTTGAATACTGGTGCCCCGCCGATGGCTTCGTAGAAATTCTCGCTCATGTCTTCGATTCTAGCGGGCGCGCCTTGGGATCAATGAACATGACGATAATCGCAGCCGCAAAGCAGAGAGCCAACGGCGGCGGCTACCCAAGAAGGATGGACGTTCTTAATGCGTCTGATCATTCTTGCTCTAGAAAAGGTGCGAGCGCTTCTTTCTCAGCATCATTTATCCTTCGAGGACGTTGACTCTCCAAATCAAAGGGCACCATCACACTCTTGGCGCGCGCATAGGCACGCTCGTCATCGCGCAGTAGGTATGCGAGTTCGAATTTTGAGGCAAGTACCTTGGTCGCCCAGATTTCTATAGTGATAGGAGCTTCGCGCCACTCCATCGGCGCCAGGTAATCAATTTCATGTCTTGCCACCACGATTCCGCGAGCCAACGGCTTCAATCCTGCACGTGCTGGATGCACCCAAAACATATCAACGCGTGCCTCTTGCAAATACTCGAGATAAGCCACGTTATTGACGTGTTGGAATGCGTCGATATCACCCCAGCGCACAGGACATTGGTAAATGTGACGCATACGCGAAACGCTTAGCGAGTAAGCTTGCGATAAGTTGCGCGATGTGGACGAGTAGCATCTGCGCCAAGGCGTTCGATCTTGTTCTTCTCATACGATTCGAAGTTACCTTCGAACCAGAACCATTGAGAATCCCCTTCATAAGCCAAAATGTGCGTCGTGACTCGGTCAAGGAACCAGCGATCGTGGGAAATCACTACTGCGCATCCAGGAAACTCAAGAAGCGCGTTTTCCAGTGAACCTAAAGTTTCCACATCAAGGTCGTTGGTGGGCTCATCGAGAAGTAATAAGTTTCCACCCATCTTGAGAGTGAGCGCCAAGTTAAGTCGGTTTCGCTCACCGCCCGAGAGAATACCTGCCGCCTTTTGTTGATCAGGGCCTTTGAAACCAAATGCGGACACGTAGGCACGACTTGGCATTTCTACCTGGCCAACCTTTAAGAAATCTAGGCCGTCGGAAACAACTTCCCAGAGCGACTTCTTCGGATCGATACCGCTACGTGACTGATCAACATAAGAAATTTTTACAGTCTCACCAATTTTTACGGATCCTTTGTCTGGTTGCTCCATGTCTTGCAACATCTTAAAGAGCGTGGTTTTACCAGCACCGTTGGGTCCGATGACGCCGACGATCCCGTTACGCGGCAAAGTGAATGAGAGATCGTCAAAGAGCAGTCGATCCCCAAAGCCCTTGGAAAGATGATCAACTTCAACCACCACATTTCCAAGGCGTGGCCCAGGTGGAATTTGAATTTCATCAAAATCCAGCTTGCGCATCTTGTCGGCTTCGGCAGCCATCTCTTCGTAACGCGCAAGACGAGCCTTCGACTTCACTTGTCGACCCTTGGCGTTTTGACGTACCCAGTCGAGTTCTTCGGCAAGGCGTTTAGCCCGCTTCACATCTTTCTGGCCCTCGACCTTGAGACGAGTCGATTTAGTTTCCAGGTATGTGGAGTAGTTGCCTTCGTATGGATAAGCGCGACCACGGTCAAGTTCCAAAATCCATTGCGACACGTTATCCAGGAAGTATCGATCGTGAGTAATTGCGACCACCGCGCCTGGGTACTTTCCCAGGTGTTGCTCGAGCCATTGCACGCTCTCGGCATCTAAATGGTTTGTGGGCTCATCGAGCAGAAGCAGATCCGGTGCTTGCAAGAGCAATTTGCAGAGCGCAACGCGACGTCGCTCTCCACCAGAGAGCACTTTCACATCTGCATCAGGAGGTGGGCAACGGAGTGCATCCATCGCTTGTTCTAATTGCGCGTCAAGATCCCACGCGTTTCGATGATCGAGTTGCTCTTGCAACTCCCCCATCTCTGCCAAAAGTTTGTCGTAATCAGCGTCGGGGTTTGAACCCATCTCTTCGCTGATGGCATTGAAGCGGTTGAGTAGACCTATGGTCTCGGCAACGCCCTCTTGCACGTTTTCCAGGACGTTCTTCTCTTCGTTGAGTGGCGGCTCTTGGAGGAGGATGCCCACCGAGTAGCCGGGGGTAAGGAAAGCTTCACCATTGGACGGCTGCTGAATGCCCGCCATGATTTGCAGAACGGTGGACTTACCCGCACCGTTGGGCCCGACCACGCCAATTTTGGCTCCGGGATAGAACATTAAGGTGACGTCATCAAGAATGACTTTGTCGCCGTGCGCTTTGCGCGCTTTCTTCATCGTATAAATAAATTCGGCCACGTACGTCACCTTACCGGGGACGGGCGTGACCGAAGAAACTGGCGCTCGGGTTAGGCCACGTTCTCCTCTAATAGTTCGCCATCTTGCTCAGCTTGACGAAGGAGACCTTCGGCGATGGCGGTCGCCTCATCCTCTGGCTCGATCATCACCGCCGGGCGACTAAAAGTCGTCACTCCCCTCATCAGATCGTGCCCTACATGGGAAGCCTCTACTTCTAGGCTCTGACCGCTGGAGGTCGCACCACCATCGAGCGCCTTCTGCCAGGTCGACATGCGGAGGCGGCCGACCACCACCACTGGCTCTCCACGTTTAAGCGATGCTGTCACGTTGGCTGCCAGCTGCCCGAAGACCGAAACTGCCAAGAAGGTGGGATCGCCATCAACCCAGCCCTTGCCCTTAATCCATCGACGGTCCGGAACTGCTAATCGAAAGACCGCCACCTGGCGTCCGCTTGCAGTGGCAAGTGACTTCACTTCGGTTGCTACATTTCCCATGAAAGTAACTGGAATGCTCATCTCGATCTCCTTTGCTGCGCTTCCTCCCCGTTTGGGAGCCTGCATAGCCTTGAGCCGAGATATTCGTAAGCCAAGAGTGAATTCTTAGCCTGGGGATCCGCGAAGCGCCTGTGGACTGCGGTGGCATCCAAGAAGACCGGTAATCTTGCAGACAAGTGCCCGTAGCTCAGCTGGATAGAGCACCCGCCTTCTAAGCGGACGGTCGCAGGTTCAAATCCTGCCGGGCGCGCCAACATCTTCCGGTGGAGAAAAACTCCCCGTAAAAAGCGCATGGGCCCGGAGTTGCCTCCGAGCCCCACACGCCCCTCCCCGAAAGGGACGGATTACTAATTAGCCAATCGCGGCGATATTTGCCTTGCCAAGTTCAGCGAGGTTGCCAACAACTGGGATGTAGCCCTTCTCGACAGCATGCGCGGTTGCGCAAGTGGTAAGCACGTAGGTGAAGAACTCCTTCACTGCTGCTTGCTTGGTGGCATCCTTGCCGCCGCCGTACGCGAGCGCGTAAGCGAATGTGCTGAGCGTGTACGCACCAGAAGTCTTGACCAGAACATCAACGTTCACAGTGCCCTTGGCGCCTGGGATGTAGTTGTTAAGGAAGATCGCAGTGGCGTCAGGAGATGGAGCGATGTATTCGCCAGCGTTGTTCATGATCTTGGCAACGATGAGCTTGCGCTCAGAGGCGTATGAAGGCTCGGCGTAACCGATGGAGCCATTCTTTGAAGCCACACCGTTTGCCACACCATCAGAACCGCTGCCACCTTGGAAAGTACCGGCCGGTACTGAATCTCCTGGGAATGCAGAGGTGAAGGTTTGTTGTCCGGCAGAGCCAGCCTTGGTCCACGTCGCAGAATCAAGCTTGGTCAACCAGTTGGTGAATACACCGGTGGTGCCTGACTTATCAGAGCGGAACCAAACGGTGATTGCAGTACTTGGCATCTTTGCTTCGACAACGACTGTCTTGGAGCCGGTGACGTAACTTTCCATGATGGCCTTGCCCTTTTTATCCTTCATAGCCTTCTTGGTCTTTGGATCGATTTTTGCACGCTTACCGTAAGTAACAACTTTGGCGCTCTTATTATTGTCGGCAATGATCGCTGGATCATTCCACTTGGTGATCTTGCCCGAGTAGATTCCCGAAACGGTCTTGGGGCTGAGGTTGATCTCGTCGCTGAATCCATCAAGCTTAGCAAAGACTGCTACTGGACCGGCAACGATTGGTGCGTATATGAAATCTGATGGCTTCGCTTCAGTTGAACCATAAGTGGCATCAGAGAACGCGAAATCGACAGTGCCCGCCGTGAAAGCTGCGCGACCTGCGCCCGAGCCGCCACCTGCGTAGTTCACGGTGTTGCCAGTGGCCTTTTGGTAATCAGGGACACATACATCAAGAAGATTCTTGACGAAGGTAGAGCCAGATCCGGTGATAGTTACTGCTGCGTGAGCAGGAGCTACAACCAGTGCGCCAACAAGGGCAGCAGAGGCGAGCGCGATTGCTCCAATATTAAATCGACGTCCAAGACGTGGAGTCATTCGGGGGTCCTTTTCGTGTGAGTAGGTGTCTTACAAGGAAGAAGTTATGGAGTGGAAAGAAACCCCAACCCTTACTTGGGCAAACGTCGCCCTAAGCCCAAGTGAACAGTAGGTGTCTAGATTTTGCGCCTGAACTATTGCTTAGAATCAGCCGAAACGACCGGTAACGTACGCCTCAGTGCGTGGATCCTTGGGGCGTGAAAAGATCTCGCTGGTCGGCGCGGTTTCAATCAGTTGGCCGGGGCCGCCGTCGCTCAGGAAGAATCCCGTGTAATCAGAAACGCGTGCCGCTTGTTGCATGTTATGAGTCACAATCACCACGATGACCGATTCGATCAATTGACGAACAGTTTCTTCGATTTTCAAAGTAGAACCTGGGTCGAGTGCCGAACATGGCTCATCCATCAAAAGTACTTCTGGCTTTACCGCAAGTGCCCGTGCGATGCAGAGACGTTGCTGTTGCCCGCCGGAGAGCGAACCACCGTGTGCTTTGAGGCGATCTTTGACCTCATTCCACAGACCAGCACGATGTAAGCACTCTTCAAGTAGATCGTTTTTATTTATCGCCTTGAGCTGAGCTAATTTGAGACCCGCGAGGACATTCTCTGCGATTGTCATGGAAGGGAATGGGTTTGGCTTCTGAAAAACCATGCCTACCTTCAAACGAATCTTGGTGACATCTGTTCCTGGTTCATAAATATCTTTGCCATCGAGCAGGACTTTTCCTGCCATGGCGGCACCTGGAATGAATTCATGCATGCGGTTGAGAATGCGCAAAAAAGTTGACTTACCACAGCCTGATGGACCAATCAACGCAGTGACAGTGCCTGCAGGGAAGTCGAGGTTCACATCGGCCAGTGCGTGATGTTTGCCAAACCATGCATGGACGCCACGCGCCTCAAGACCTGTGCCGAGTGGCTGAGAGCCGGGCGCCAAATGATGACTCGCTACGGACGCAAGTGATGAGATCTCTGGTTGTGACACTGCTTCCTCCAGGTGTGTCTTGGTTGAAATATTATCCTGATTACCTTCAAATTCCATCACGTCACTCATTTCTTCCTCCCTGAAGCCAAACGAGCCAAGACAAAGAGGATGAGTACGAGAATCATGAGGACAAGTGCGCCAGTCCAAGCACGGTCGATGGCGACGTTGAGTCCAGTACGCAATAAATTGAAGGTGTAAAGCGGTAGCGCGGATATCGGAGCATCCGTGGGATTAAGGTGCGTGGTAGTGCTACCAAGAATGGTGAGTAGGAGCGGAGCAGTCTCGCCCGCAACGCGCGCAATACCCAAAATAATCGCGGTGACGATGCCGCTGCGTGCGGCGGGAACCACGACCATCACAACGGTACGCCATTGGGTGCCGCCGAGCGCAACACCTGCTTCACGAAGATCCCGCGGAATCAGTTTAAGGACCTCTTCTGCAGTCCTTGCCACCGTCGGCAACATAAGAATCGAGAGCGAGAGCGCCCCCGCGAATCCAGAGTAGTGACCGCCGGCTCCCACAATTAGAACGGAATAGATGAAGAGACCAGCAACGATCGATGGCACGCCGCTCATCGCTTGCACGAGGAAGCGAATCGTGCCTTCTGCGCGACCCTTTACTTCGGTGAGGTATAGCGCAGTGAGAATCCCAATCGGAACACTAATGAGCGATGCAATGAAGACCAACATGAGAGTTCCGACAATCGCGTGCAAAGCGCCACCTTCGGTATATGGCCCATCTGACTGCGTCACCGACATGTCTTGCGTGAAAGTATTGATACGCAATGCGTGATAACCCCGCATGATCACCGTGAAGAAAATGCTCGCCACCGGAAGCAGCACTAACCCCGCCGCTAAGTAAATCAATGTTGAGGCAATGGAGTTACCGATCGCTTGAACACCTTGTCGCAAAAAGGAGAGCACAATGTTTCCGACCATGGCAACCACAATGAAGGTGAGAACTAAACCGAGCTTTCCCTTTAGCGGGGTAACTTGCACGATGATCGGCGAAAGAATGAGGGCAATAAGAATTGTTGAGGCATTAATTGCGACTTCGCGAGGCGACAACTTCCAAGGTTTCTGAGGAGAAACCGATGAAAAGTCTCGGACTTCAAGTTCTGGGACTTGGGCGCTCATCTCAGTTGCCAGTCCTAGAAGTGCGCTTCACAATCATGTTGGAGAAGAAGTTAATAATCAAAGTGACGATGAAGAGCACGAGACCAGCGGCCATCAAACCTTGAAGCTCTAGTTTCCCAGCCTCACCAAACTTCGTGACAATCATCGATGCAACTGATCCACCAGCCGAGAAGAGGACTTGGAAGTTCGGTTGGAAGTAAAGATTGAGTACGAGATATACCGCCACGGTTTCACCCATGGCTCTGCCGAGTCCCAGCATTGCCCCACCAGCGATCCCACTTGAACCAAAGGGAAGTACGACCGCTTTGATCATCGTCCACCGTGTCGCGCCCAGCGCATAGGCTGCTTGAATTCGATCAAGTGGAACTTGAGAAAATACTTCGCGCGAAATTGAAGTCACGATCGGGATGATCATGATGCTCAGCACTAGCCCAGCGATAAATGGCGAACGCTCGAAGATTGGAGCTTGTACATCGAGGAAGGGTATCCAACCGAAATATTTGTGAAGCAACTTCGCCCAGTAAACGGCGTGCGGCATGAGTACGAAAAATCCCCACAACCCGAAAATGACCGATGGAATGGCCGCCATCAAATCAATCACCATGGTGAGTGATTTCTTCAGTCGGATGGGCATGTAGTACTCAAGGAATAGTGCCATGCCGACAGAAACGGGGAGAGCGATCACAAGACCCACAACTGCAGTAACAATGGTGCCAATGAGCATGGCGCCGATTCCAAGCACCGGTGGAATGCCGTTATCTGGGTCTCCCGAATCCCACTTATATTCGGTAATAAATCCAAAGCCGAAAGTCTTGAAAATATCTATACTGCGGGAGGCTAAAAAGAGGGCAATCAGGCCGAGAACGATAAGTGAAACGAATCCGCCTGCCGTGACAACTCCGCGAAAGACGCGGTCAGAAAGCCGACGCGTAAGGATGATCGCGCGCGCGGGTGGGATCTCCGACTGGAGCGGAACCGAGGTCGGGGCACTCATACAGCTATCTTGCTATGGCTTCCTACCTGCGCCACGCCAGATAAGTGGATTCAAAGTGAACGGAGGCTGAATTAACTCAAGGGTCTGCCGCAAAGGTAGGCTCGCTTGGGTGAAGAGAGGTCGCGAAGTTGTAGCACTCATGGCGGTCGCCGCATCCCAGAGGTCCGCCTTAACCTCGGTTCCGCCCCAAATCAACGCGATTCGCAGCGACCTCCACCTCTCGCTGAGCCAATTCGCCGCATTGACCTCGATTCCTCTTATCCTCTTCGGCTTGGCCGCACCCATCGGAATCTCCAAGTTTGCCCGCCGGAAGCCAACCGAAAGTGCCATTCTCTTCTTTATTGGCACTCTTGTGGTCGCACTTTCATTGCGCGCCGTGTTCAACTCGACCACGCTCTTCCTCGGAACGGTCCTAGCCAGCCTTGCGATCGCTGCGCTGAACGTATTGGTACCAGTGATCATCAAACGCGACTTCGGTTCCAACCTCACAAAAATTATGCCGGTGTACACGGTTGTCCTCGCGACATTTGCGACGATGGGCGCTGCGCTTTCAGTTCCCATCTCGAAAGCCACTACACATAATTGGCGGGGCGGCATCGCCATCTGGGTGATTATTCCGATCATCGCGCTGATCTTGTGGATCCCGGTAGCCAGACATCACGCCGATGCTCATGTGGCTACCACCATTCAGAAAGCTCCTTGGCGCGCAATCTTTCGTGATCCTATGTCTTGGTATGTCACCCTCTACATGGGAATTCAATCAACGACTTTCTATACAACCGTCGCTTGGCTCCCTAAAACACTTATCGACTGGGGATACTCCCCTGCATCCGCAGGATCTCTCCTTGCCATGACCACGGGAATATCGATCCCCTGCTCACTACTCATTCCACTCTGGCTTGGTCGCGGGTTGGATCAACGTAAGCCCATGGTGCTCGTCAGTTTCGCTTCACTTATTGGATTTATTGGCATGGCGGCAGCCCACAACACTACGCCACTTTTTTGGATCATTCTTCTTGGCATTGGGCAATCTTCATTCCCCACCGCACTTGTCATGATCGCACTGCGAGCGCGATCACTTTCTGAAGCCGGCCCCCTTTCTGCTATGGCGCAAGGTGTGGGCTACATCGTGGCTGCAATGGGGCCCATCATTGTGGGCCAGATTCATCAAGCAACGGATTCCTGGAAAGCCCCTTACTTCTTCCTCGCAGCGCTCTGTGTTCTACAATTCTTTATTGGCTGGCGCGCCGCGCAACCTCGTCCCGAAGAAGTAGCAGCAGCTAAGGATTCGAAATGAGCGAGAGCAAAATAGATCCGATCATCGGCGACAAGATCAACGAGCGCATCGTGTGGATTGATTGCGAGATGACCGGTCTTGATCTTGAGAAAGATGCTCTTATTGAAATTGCCGTCATCGTTACTGATGCTGATTTGAATCCACTTGGCGACGGCGTGGACATCATCATCAAGCCACCGACCGGCTTCACTATGAGTGAATTTGTTGCCAACATGCACACCGAATCCGGTCTTATCAAAGAACTTGAAAACGGCACTTCTCTGGAAGCGGCGCAGACCGAAGTGATGGCATACATCACCACCTGGGTTCCGGAGGCACGAAAGGCACCGCTTGCGGGTAATTCCGTCGGGATGGACCGGCTCTTTATCGCGCGTGATCTGCCGCTGCTCGATGCCCATCTCCACTACCGAATCATCGACGTCTCTTCGATCAAGGAGATCGCGCGCCGGTGGTTTCCGCGCAGCTACTTCGCCAGCCCGAAGAAGAGCGGTAACCATCGCGCCCTGGGCGATATTCAAGATTCCCTCAATGAGCTGCGCTATTACCGAGAGGCGATTTTCACCCCCGGCCCCGGTCTTGAGAGCGACCGAGCGAAATCCATCGCAGAAAAGTATGAAAAACCGACCTCGTAAGACCCTCAATCTCAACTAGAGGCTCACATCCACGCCCACCTCCCCCGAAGTCGCGGCGCGAACCCCTATTATGTGACCGCCCGCTGGGATTCCGGCCTTGCGGGACATGGTGGGCGTAGCTCAGCTGGTAGAGCGCCGCGTTGTGGTCGCGGATGTCGCGGGTTCGAGTCCCGTCGCTCACCCCACCTTTAATTTGGCATCTTTTTTTCTGCAGGTCCATGCATCTTCCACGTATGCGGCACTTCTTCTGCCGGTCGCCAAATCCCCGTATGATCGCTTCGATCGCAAAGGGGTCCACATGCTTCAGCCAGCCGAGTTCACCGACGTTCTCTACGAGGTGCGCGATAGCGCCGCCATCATCACCATCAATCGCCCAGATCGCTATAACGCGATGCGTGGCCGTACGGTCGATGAATTGCTCGCCGCCTTCACTCACGCCTGGGTCGACACCTCGGTGGGTGCCATCATCCTCACAGGTGCGGGAGATAAGGCTTTCTGTAGTGGCGGAGATCAGAAAGAACGCGCGGCACTTGGAAATTACGGCCCCACCGAAACTGGCATGTTTGAAATTGAACGCCTTCATCGCCTCATTCGCGGCATACCTAAGCCAGTGATCGCAGCCGTAAACGGTTTCGCCATTGGCGGTGGACATGTTCTTCACGTGCTCTGCGATATGTCACTCGCCTCTTCCAACGCACGCTTTGGCCAAACAGGCCCACGCGTCGGATCATTTGATGCAGGTTTTGGAACCGCTTACCTTGCCCGCGTTGTCGGCGAGAAACGCGCGCGTGAAATTTGGTTCCTCTGCGATCAATACGATGCGGTCACTGCCGAGCGTTGGGGTCTCGTTAATCGTGTTGTCGAACCTGCTGAGCTCATGCCGCTCGCACTCGAGTGGGCCGCCAAGGTTGGTTCACTCTCGCCGACCGCCCTCAAGACGTTAAAGCATTCGTTCAACGCTGACACCGATCACATCGGCGGCATCCAATCACTCGCCTTCGATGTGCTTGATCTCTTCGTCGAGACAGATGAAGCAAATGAAGGTGCACAAGCATTCATTGAGAAGCGTCCACCTGATTTCAAGCAGTTTCGCTAAGAGAGGTAAGCCATGAAGAACTATGACGCAGTCATTATCGGAAGTGGCATTAATGCACTGGTGGCTGGCGCCGTACTCTCAAAAGGAGGATGGAAAGTCGCACTCTGCGAACGCAACGATCGCCCCGGCGGCGCCATTCGCACTGAGGCAGCAACGCTTCCTGGCTACACGCATGAACTTCTTTCAAGTTGGCACCCGCTCTTTGTAGGCGGACCTGCATATGCAGAACTCGCACCGCTCCTAGAAAAGCGCGGAGTTGAATACAAAAACACTCCCGCACCTACCGGAGTAATTTGCAAGGAAGGCAGTGCGATTCTCTTCACAGATGCGGCAGCCACCGCCGCCGAGTTCGATCGCCTTGGTGACAAAGCTGCCTGGGAAGGCATGCTGGGCGAGTTCATGGGAAAGATCGATCTTGCCTTTGGTCTCCTTGGTGCCGATCTGTGGAAGCGCAAGTCATTCAAACTTCTCCTCAATGCTCGCAGACGCTTCGGCACTCGCGGCCTCATTGGAATCGCTCCTGAAATCTTGGAACCTGCAGCTCCATGGCTTGATCGCACCTTCACTTCTGAAGTCTCCAAGAGCCTCCTCGCACCTTGGGCACTCCACAACGGTCTGGGACCTGATGATGCATCTAGTGCGTTTATTACCAAAGTAATTTCAGCTGCTGTGGCACTCGGCGGAATGCCCGTGCCGGTCGGTGGAGGCGTGGTGCTGGTGAACGCGCTACACGGCATCATCAAAGAAGGTGGCGGCACGATCATCACAAACTTTGATGTCACCGAAATCATCACCGAAGGCGGCAAAGCGGTTGGTGTGCGCAGCGCCGGTGGCGAAGAAGTGCGTGCTGGCAAAGCAGTTCTCGCCAGCGTCACTCCACAAGCGCTCTACAACACTCTCATTCCTGCCAAGAATGTCCCGGAGTCATACAAGAAGGCCGCAAACAACTTCCGTTACGGACGCGCAGGTTTCCAAATCCACCTTGCGCTCTCAGGTAAGCCTGAATGGAAGCGCGATGCTCGCCTTGGTGATGTTGCCATCGTGCACGTCATGGATGGCATGGATTCACTCAGCGAATCAGTCAATGCTTCAAATCGTGGATGGCTCCCCCGCCGCCCCACCATCGTGGTGGGCCAGCCGTGCACAATCGATCCGACGCGCGCACCCGATGGTGCTTCCATCCTCTGGATTCAATTACAAGAGAACCCACAAGTAATCAAGGGTGATCTTGCTGGAGAAATCAACGTCGGTGATGGCACCTGGACCGATGAGATTCGCGACGCATATGCAGAACGCGTCATTAATCAGATCTGCGAAGAGATTCCCAACCTGCGCTCACTGATCAAAGCGCAAATCAATCTTGGTCCAGCTGATCTTGAACGCATGAACGTAAACTTAGTGGGCGGAGATCCATATGCCGGTGATTGCCGTATTGATCAATACGCTGCTTGGCGCCCGCTCTCTTCAGCAACCGGACATCGCACACCAGTAAGAAGTCTCTGGCATATCGGTGCCTCTACACACCCTGGCCCTGGTCTCGGTGGTGGCTCTGGCTTCCTCGTTGCGAGCCGCCTCCTCGGCCGAAAGTAGTAACTACTTCTTCTTGTAACCCACAGGGCATTGAGGATTAATAGAGGTCACTTTCTTCGTTGTCTT
>NSHZ01000036.1 GCA_002737595.1 Actinomycetota bacterium
GTGCTCGTCTTTGAGCCACATGGAAACGGTCACGATGTCTACCTCTACTTACATCCACGCAGTTCACGAGAGAGCGTGGAATTCTTCCGCGATCGTCGACATGGTGAACTTTGGGTAGGTCGTAACCCCACCGCTAAAGAAGCGGAAGTAGCGTACGGAATCAAAGTGCGACACATCAACGACTTAGCTACGGACATTGCGGGTAAGAGCGACACTATTTTGGTCCGCGGAGAAGATGTAAAAGTTGATGGACTGATCGGCGCACATGAGCGCGAGGGCGAACTTCTCCAGATGCTCGCTGAGTTACGACTTATCAAGGATGACTTCGAATTAGAAGAGATGCGCAAGGCAGTCGAAGCAACTGTTCGCGGATTTGAAGATGTAGTACGCGCACTTCCTGATGCCATGAAGAGTGAACGTGGTGAGCGCATCATCGAAGGCGCTTTCTACACGCGTGCACGTACTGACGGAAATGACGTAGGTTACGACACTATTGCGGCGTCAGGTGCGCATGCTTGCATCTTGCATTGGATGCGAAACGATGGCGAAGTTAACGATGGAGATCTTCTGCTACTCGACGCAGGTGTTGAAGTGGAGTCGCTTTACACATCAGATGTCACCCGTACGCTTCCGGTAAATGGCAAGTTCACTGATGCGCAGCGCAAAATCTACCAATTGGTCTACGACGCTCAAGAAGCGGCACTTGCCACCATTAAGCCAGGTGCGAAGTTTCGCGACTTCCACCGCGCCTCACAACGAGTCATCGCCAAGGGCCTCGAAGAGTGGGGAATTCTTCCGATTCCAGCCGAAGAGTCACTCGATCCTGAGGTGGGCCTCCACCGCCGCTGGACGCTCTGCTCTACAGGCCACATGCTCGGCATTGATGTGCACGACTGCGCAAAAGCGCGCGCTGATCAATATCTCGATGGCGTTCTTGAGGTGGGACATGTGCTCACCGTTGAACCAGGCCTCTACTTGCAACCCGATGATCTCTTGCTACCTGAAGAGCTTCGCGGAATCGGCATCCGTATCGAAGACGACATTGTGGTCACCGAAGATGGTTACGAGCTACTTACAAAGGATTTACCTCGCCATCCTGACGAGATCGAAAAATGGATGGCTCGCTTACTCGAAAACAGCTGAGTTAATCTCTCTGCCTTTTCCCTATCGCCAGATAAGTGCGATGCCTGCTGTAGCTGCGCCCGAGGTTCGTTCCGCACGTGAAGTGGCGATCGCTTCGACAACGTGTAGACCGTAGAACGATGTTGCACATGTCTCTAGTGGAAAGCTTGAGTAGATCGAGATTTTTCAGCCAAATAGCGGGATTCCCCAGTATTTACGAGATCGTCATTGGCCTTGCTTGGCGAGTGTCGCAAGTGAGATGGGGTGAGCAATGGGGCGATTGTGAATGCCACGCAGCTCATCATCAGTAGCGGATCTTCCTATTTCAGCTCCCACTACATCGGCAACCATTCGGCCACAGACTCTTCCTTGGCACATTCCCATGCCACAGCGCGAAAGCAATTTGGCTGTGCGCACGTCACTCGCACCCAAATCGTGCACCACATTTCGTACTTGCGCGAACGTAACTTCTTCGCACCTGCAGATAATTGTTTCGGGGTGGAGCCAAGAACGCCAACCCTCACGAATCTTGTAGACGCTGAGTAACGCCTGCGCAAACTTGCGGATCCTAGAACGCTCTTGCGCTAACCCCACACTTCTATTCTTTGCATCCACCGTAGAAATCAAAGCGCGTTGCACTGCAATAGCAATTCCCGCAACACGTCCCTCGATGAGCGCAAGGTCAACGCCGCCCACGCCAGTGGATTCACCCGCTGCAAAAACGCCATGTTGTGATGTCTCCTGAAATGCATCAACCTGTACCACGACAGATCTATCGATTGCATCAATATCGGTGGTAACTCCTAGTGAATGCGCAAGAGTGAGATCGGGAGTGAACCCCCATCCAGTAGCAATGGCATCGCATTTATGTACTTCTACACTTCCAGGTTTCACAGCAAAGTTACGATCGACTTTTGCGATAACAACTTCTTCTACACGGCCGTCTCCACGAGCTTCGATAATTGCGTAGCCGATGCGGATGGGAACTTTGGCCGCAGCGAGAATCTTGAAGTAGCGCACCGCGTCTTTCATTTTGCTGAAGTCGACCGCTCCGAGATGGTTGATCCAACCATTCACCCGGTTTGCTTCCAAGACGCCGAGTACCTTCACTCCCGCTTCCACTAGCGATGCAGCGACTGGAAGTAAGAATGGTCCCGTGCCCGCGACAAATACCGCACGTCCCAAGAGAGCACCTGATGCTTTAAGGAGGGCCTGCGCGCCGCCAGCGGTCATAGAACCCGGAAGATCCCAACCAGGAAAAGGTAAAGAGCGGTCATACGCGCCAGTGGCTATCAGCAGCGTCTCACTCGTCAACGAAGTGCCATCATTGAGCCAAACACTGGCGACTCCGTCTTGATAAGAAGCGCGCCAGACTTGAGATCCACCGCGTATTTCAATTTCAGGGTGCCGGGAGATTTCATCCTGAAGGGCAAAGAACCGCTCGCCATCATGTGAGAACTTGGCATCTGTTCCATGTCGCCAATATTGGCCACCAAGTCTGGGGTTGGAATCGATGATGATGGCATCTCCACCGGCACGGGCAATCTCGACGGCAGCGCTCATACCTGCGGGGCCACCACCGATGATAATTGTGCGACTCATGAGATCACCTCAATGCGCATACCCTCACGCAACTGGGTGATACATGCGCGCTGGTTAGCTATTCCGTCGATCGTCACGATGCAGTCGAAACAGACTCCAATGCCACAAAACATTCCACGAGGATTACCTTCAAAGCGCGTCTTCCGAAGAACCTGTTGCCGACGCTTGAGTAAGAACGTGCCCACGTTTTCACTTTCGGTCGCTTCGATTTCCGCCCCATTCACAAATACTTTCATGCCACACCTTGGAAACGTGCTGGTAGAAATGGGGTGGCATCCATAAACGTCGGCTTTCCAAGGATCATCGCAGTAAGTAATTCTCCCGAACCAGGCGCGGTGCCGATACCCGCACCTTCGTGGCCGGCACAGTGGAAGAGTCCTTTGACATTCGCGTCCTCACCTATAACCGGAAGATGATCTGGCGAGTATGGGCGAAATCCGTGATAGACGCGAAGCAACTCTAATTTTGAGAGCACCGGAAAGACCGATATCGCTTGCTTGGCTAATCGCTCAAGAGCGACCATATTCATACGCGAATCAAAACCAATACGTTCTCGTGATGCGCCAATCAAAATGGTGCCACTCTCGGTACCCTCAACCACCGCGCTCGACTGCAACTCGGGTGAATCACTCGCCACATTCGCCACATAATCAGCGTCGTAGACCTTGTGATGAATCAATCTTGGTGCTGGCGTAGTCACCAGAATGAATCCGCGCCTTGGCATGATGGAGAGTTCGCTGCCAGCAAGGCGCGCAATATCTCCTGCCCATGTTCCAGTGGCGTTTACTACGTATCGCGTAGAGATCTCTTCGCGCGCAGTACGCACACCTGTTATCGCTCCGTCTTTATCTTTCGAAAAACCCAGCACCTCGGTACGTTGCCATACTTCACCTTTGAGATGGCGCACCGTACGCAAAAAGTACGCAGCTGAAAGCATCGGTTGGCACTGGCCGTCGCCGGGGTAGTGAATTGCGGTTTCAATATCGGGGTTCATGTGTGGCTCTAATTCGCGCAAACGTGCGCCATCTACTTCGATGGTTTCAATTCCATGTGCACTCTGATGGGCGGCAAGTTTTCGAAGGCCTGCCATGCCGGCATCAGTGCGAGAGAGCGCGATGCCACCTTTAGCGTGCAATTCAAAGTTATTTCCGATTCGGTCCGCAATTTCAAACCAGGCGTCTCGCGAGCGCACAGCCAGTTCTATCTCGGGAACGATCTCTTTATCGGAAACCATGATGTTCCCTTCACCGGCGCCAGTCGTACCACCAGCAATTGGACCACGATCAACGACAATCACTTTGAGACCAGCCTCCGCCATGATCAGCGCACAGCTACTTCCCACCACACCTGCGCCAATGACAACGACGTCAGCTGTCTTCATGCGCGTTGCTCATTATTTGAAACGGTTGGAATTTCGCATGGAGCGCCATCACAACAATTGGTCTTCATGTGGCAATGCGGGCAGAGCCACCGTGTAGAGACTGGGTCATAGGGTTGATCGCAGAAATCACAGGGCATCTGATTATTCGCGTTCATCTTCTAATCCTGCCTGATTCGCCCATGAGTCACAACGCGTGAGCAAGTGCGGCGGCTGCGATTCCCAACACAAGGGTGGCAAGGAGGTTCATCCACGCAATTCCATGTTTCTTCGCCACAAAGAGCGTATGAGTTTCCATCGCAAAGGTTGACCAGGTGGTAAACGCCCCAGCAAACCCAATACCGAAGATGAGGAGCGTATTTCCGCCGCCGGTAATTACTAAGCCCAGAATGAAACTGCCGAGAATGTTGATCACCAACGTACCGAGTGGCCAGGGGGACCCATGAAGACGGCGAATGCCGAGGTCAACGAGGTATCGGGCAGGAGCGCCTACTCCGGCACCGAGCATGACAAGGAGGGCTCTCACTTAGCCACTCGCTTACGTGCGGTAGCCACCGTGACGACGACCAATAGATAGGTGCCTGCGAGTGAAGCCACAATATAGGCGAGCGCCTTTCCACTTTGACCAGTGGTGAGATAACCATCTACCTGCACTGCAAATGCGGAGTACGTAGTGAAGCCACCGCAGAATCCGGTGCCTAGTAGAGGCTGCCACCACCACTTCGGGGCGGAATGTTCTTCCACGTAAACAATAAGGAGTGCCAGTAAAACGGCTCCCAGATAATTCACCAGAAGCGTGGCCCAAGGAAATGAGCTCTCATCCATCGCGCTAGCAATTGCCCACCGAGCAAGCGAACCGACCATCCCACCGATGGCAATCACACCAAGTGAACGACGCATAAAACGATTGTTACTTATCTTTCGGGTAGGGGCAGTGGCGACACCCACGGTTGCAACACCGTTCCCGGTTGACGAGGTAGACCTCGGTCATCACAAAAAGACCAGTTAACGGATCTATGTATCCCGCATTTCCACGTTCACACGCCTCTCGATGAGCGGTGATGATCCGCGCATCGAGCCCCATATGGTTTAGAGACCTTCGCGGAGACGGATCTTGCTACCGAGCCAACGAATAGGGTCGTACTTCACATCGACGACGCGTTCCTTCATCGGAATGATCGCGTTGTCAGTGATCTTGATGTGCTCGGGACAGACTTCGGTGCAGCACTTGGTGATGTTACACATGCCAAGGCCGTGATCTTCTTGCGCGGCGCGCTTACGATCGAGAGTATCAAGTGGGTGCATGTCGAGCTCAGCGAGACGAATGAAGAAACGTGGACCTGCAAAAGCTTCTTTATTCTCCTCGTGATCGCGAATAACGTGGCACGTATCTTGGCAGAGGAAACATTCAATGCACTTGCGGAACTCTTGACTACGCTCCACATCGATCTGTTCCATGCGGTACTCGCCAAGCTTAAGGTGAGCTGGTCCAGCAAATGCGGGAATTTCCAGCGCCTTCTTGTAATTAAAAGAGACGTTGGTAACCAAGTCGCGAATAACCGGGAAGGCACGGAGTGGAGTCACTGTAATAGTTTCTTCATCCGTAAAAGTGTTCATGCGCGTCATACACATCAAGCGTGGACGACCGTTAATTTCCGCGCTGCAAGAACCACACTTGCCAGCTTTGCAATTCCAACGGACTGCAAGATCTGGAGTTTGCGTGGCTTGAAGGCGATGAATCACATCGAGTACGACTTCGCCTTCATTGACCTCAACGTTGTAATCCTTTAACGCACCGTCGCTGGCATCACCACGCCATACACGGAATTTAGCTGTCCGAGTCATGCGTTAACTCCCTTCGAGTGGCGGGTTAATTCTTCTGGAGTCATATACTTCCCCAACTCCACAACATCGAAAAGATTAAGAAGTTCATCGCGCATCTCTGGAAGAGCTTGCTTTTCAACAACTACTTCACCGTTTGCAAGATGTGCAACAAGATTGAACTTGCGCCATTCCGCATTCATCTTGGGGAAGTCTTCTCGGGTGTGACCACCACGTGATTCTTCCCGGATAAGCGCGGCGTGTGCGATGCAATCAGAAACTAGCAACATGTTCTCTAGGTCAAGAGCTAAGTGCCAGCCCGAGTTAAATACCGAACCTCCTGGGCAGGTGATGTTTGCGAGGCGAGCACGGAATCCTTTGAGCTTTCCAAGAGACTCTTCGAGTTCTAACTTCGTGCGAATGATACCCACCAAGTCATTAGTAACTTGTTGAAGATCGGCTTGGATCGTATAAGGATTCTCGCCACCGGGGTTCCGAAGCGGAGCGAGTGCATGATCACTCGCTTTGGTGATCGCCTCATCCGTCACCTGAGGAGTGTTACCGCCAAGACTTTGGAAGTAAGCAACGGCGCCTGCGCCAGCCCGACGTCCGAAGACGAGTAGATCGGAGAGTGAGTTTCCGCCGAGACGGTTTGATCCGTGCATGCCGCCAGCAGATTCACCTGCAGCAAAGAGGCCAGGAACCCCCGATGCTGCGCCTGTGTCGGGATCGACAAGGATGCCGCCCATCACGTAGTGACACGTCGGACCCACTTCCATCGCCTGCTTGGTGATGTCGACGTCTGCAAGTTCCTTGAATTGATGCCACATCGAAGGAAGCTTCTTCTTGATAACCTCGGGTGCAAGACGCGTCGAGACATCAAGGAACACGCCACCATGTGGTGATCCTCGGCCGGCTTTTACTTCAGAGTTAATAGCGCGAGCAACCTCATCGCGAGGCAAGAGCTCTGGTGGACGGCGATTGTTATCAGGATCTTCATACCAACGATCGCCTTCTTCTTCACTCTGCGCATACTGCGCTTTGAAAACTTCGGGGATGTAATCAAACATGAATCGGCGGTCTTCAGAGTTACGAAGCACACCGCCATCGCCACGTACCGATTCAGTCACCAAAATGCCTCGCACTGATGGAGGCCAGACCATGCCTGTCGGATGGAATTGCACGAACTCCATGTCGACCAATTTGCCGCCAGCTTTTAACGCGAGTGCGTGACCGTCGCCGGTTCCTTCCCAGGAATTACTTGTTACCTTGAAGGATTTACCGATACCACCAGCGGCGATAACGATTGCTGGGGCTTCAAAGATAATGAGGTTGCCAGTTTCACGGACGTAACCGAATGCACCCGCGGCACGATCGCCATCTTTGATGATTTCAGTAATAGTGGTCTCGGCAAATACCTTGATGCGAGCCTCCGCGTCACCAAATTCGGCGGCATCCTTTTGTTGTAAGGAAACGATGGCTTGTTGCATGGTGCGAATAAGTTCAAGACCAGTGCGATCACCTACGTGGGCGAGGCGTGGATACTCGTGACCACCAAAGTTACGCTGACTAATTTTTCCTTCTTTAGTGCGATCAAAGAGCGCGCCCCACGTCTCTAATTCCCAGACACGATCTGGTGCTTCTTTTGCGTGTAACTCCGCCATCCGGAAGTTGTTGAGGAACTTACCGCCGCGCATGGTGTCGACGAAGTGAACCTGCCAATTATCCTTGCTATTTACGTTGCCCATGGCCGCGGCGATACCGCCCTCAGCCATCACAGTATGAGCTTTTCCAAAAAGGGACTTGCAGATGATGGCGGTTCGCAGGCCAGCAGCGCGGGCTTCTACTGCCGCACGCAAACCAGCGCCACCGGCACCAATAACCACAACGTCGAATGAATGACGTTCAATCTCAGTCACAGTTGCTCCTAGAAAATCTGTAGATCGGTGATGAAGCCCGTGGATACGGAGCGAATATAGAAATCAGTAAGCGCAACACCGACCAATGAGATCCACGCGAACTTTGGATGATGATGGTTGAGCTCTGAAATCTTTGTCCAAAGCTTGTAACGCACTGGATGCTTGGAGAAGTGCTTGAGGCGACCGCCAACGGCGTGACGGCAGGAGTGACAAGAGAGTGAATAGAGCCAAAGGAAAGTGGCGTTAGAAAGGAGCACCAATGTGCCGACCTGCATGTGGCCCCATTCGCCTTCCGCATTCTTGAAAGCCAGGAACGCATCATAGGTAAGAATGACGTTAAAAATGAGACCGGCGTAGAAGAACCAACGGTGTGCATTCTGCAGGATTAATGGTTGGCGGGTTTCGCCAGTGTAAGTCTTATGTGGTTCAGCAACGGCGCATGCTGGCGGTGATTGCCAGAAAGCGCGGTAGTAGGACTTGCGGTAGTAGTAGCAAGTCATCCGGAAACCAAGTGGAAAGAGCAAGATGATGAGCGAAGGAGAGAAGGTCCACCAAGAACCGAAAGGTTGACCAAGATCTGATGAGCCTTCTACACACGAAGTGGCTAGGCAGGGCGAGTAGAAAGGTGAGACGTATGGCTCTACGAAGTAGTGCGCATTCTCAAAGGCGCGCCACGTCGAGTAAATAATGAAAGAGACCAGCACTGCGACAGTGATGAGTGGCTGTATCCACCACTTGTCGGTGCGCAGGTGGCGCGCAGCAATCTTGGCGCGACCTGGGGTAGTGATCGTCCCGCTCATAAAGAATCCCATCGCTCTCGCCTCTGCCTGAAAGTAGAGGTGTATTAATTGTGGACGAGGGGCTTGCCTACCGCTACCGGTGCGAGAGTGGGGTTAGCCACATGCCGCTGGGGAAGGTGTTCCAAGACGAGTAGCGCCGGTCTGAGCGGAGGACGTGGGATTCGAACCCACGATAGGTTTCCCTATATCGGTTTTCAAGACCGACGCCATCGGCCACTAGGCGAGTCCTCCGCGGGAGAACTTACCCGATATCTATGGATCAACCCTATTTGCAGGGCGCGTAGGCTCTCCTTATGCGTGCCATAGCTCTCTCAGGTTTCGGTGGGGTGGAATGTCTCACCAAAAAAGACCTTGCGATCCCTTCGATTGCCCCTCATGAAGTACTCGTTGAGGTAGCGGCGAGTGCGGTGAACCGAGCTGACCTCCTCCAACGTCAAGGTTTCTACCCACCACCCAAGGGTGCCAGTGAGATTCTCGGACTTGAATGCTCGGGGCGGATAGCTCAAGTGGGCAGCGAGGTCACTGGTTGGAAGATCAACGATCTCGTCTGTGCAGTCGTGACTGGCGGTGGATATGCCGAATTCGTGGCGGTGCCCGCAGGCCAACTCATGCCGATACCTGATGGCATTGATCTGGTGGCGGCCGCGGCGCTTCCAGAGGTGACCTGCACCGTCTGGTCGAATCTCTACATGTTGGCTGGTTTGCGCGAAGGCGAGAAGATTCTGATTCACGGTGGCGCCAGTGGAATTGGCACGATGGCGATTCAATTGGCTAAATGGACCGGTGCCGAAATTTTTACTACCGCGAGTGCTAGTAAGCATGACGTCTGTAGATTTTTAGGTGCAGATCATTGCATCGATTACAAGAGTGAGGATTTCTCAGAGATCGCCAAAGATATCAATGTGGTTCTCGATGTCATGGGCGCTTCATATCTTGAGAAGAATATGAAAGTACTTGCTCCTAATGGACGCATTGTTGTCATTGGTTTGCAAGGTGGTCGAAAAACTGAAATTGATTTAGGGGTGCTTTTAAGTAAGCGAATCTCACTTATCGCCACCACTCTTCGTGGCCGTACAGATGCTGAGCGTGCGGTAATCACCGCGAGTACGGTCGCGCACGTGTGGCCTCTGATTGCTGATGGCACCATCAAGCCGGTGGTGGATTCTTACTTACCACTTGCCGAAGTTGCCGCCGCGCACGAAAAGGTGGGCGTTAACGCCCACATTGGTAAAGTTGTATTAGTAGTTAACGCAAATCTGGCATAAGTGCCATAATGAATTCATGAGCGAAGAAGAGACGGTTCTTATCCCTGAGGCTTCAACAGAAACCTCTGAGGAAATGCCAACAGATCTCATCGAGCAGCCTGCCAAGGTCTTGCGTATCGGCTCCATGGTGAAGCAATTGCTCGATGAGGTAAAGAGTGCACCACTTGATGAAGCATCACGGCGTCGCCTTCGCGATATTCACCGTCAATCTATTAAGGAACTTGAAAGTGGTTTGGCTCCGGAACTTGTGGAGGAGTTAGAACGCCTCTCCCTGCCATTTATGGATAATGAAATTCCTAGTGAGGCTGAGTTGCGCATCTCTCAAGCGCAACTTGTGGGTTGGCTTGAAGGACTTTTCCACGGAATTCAAACGGCGCTCTTTGCCCAACAGATGGCGGCCCGGGCGCAATTTGAAGAGATGAAGCGCCGATCAATTACTGCAAGTGAAAGCGATAAATCTTCCGGCCCATATTTGTAAAATTAATGGATCTACCGGATAAGTTTCGCAATCTCTCGATATACATCGAGATCTCCAGCAAAAGGTTGGCTGGTGCGCGGGCGGTGTATAACAATGTCAGTGAATCCAATCTCCTGATACATATTTGCTAATCTTTCAAATTCACTGGCCGATTTCATCCACGCTTCATTCCGTGAACTTGCAAGGAATACCCGATCGATAGAATCGAAATCTCTACCGATACGCACGCATTCATCGCGAAGTATTAAGATTTGTTTCTGCACGCTCACGAAGTGCTCCTGTTCGGTTGCTTCTAACGGATTATTTGAATCTCCGTTTGAAACCCAACCGCTTCCGAACTTGGCTGCCAGAGAAATACCGCGCTTGCCGGTACCAGCAATTACAAAAGGAATTCGAGGTTGTTGAGTGCACCCAGGAATACTGCGGGCTTCATGAGCTGAATAAAACTCCCCCTGGAATTCAGAAGTAACTGGATTTACTAATACTTGGTCAAGTAGCGTGACAAATTCTTCGAAACGAGAAGCTCTCTCTTGTGCACTCCACGGTGCTTGCCCTAATGCGGTGGAATCGAAGCCGGCGCCTCCGGCACCAAAGCCCAGGGTAAGTCTCCCTTCGCTGATTTCATCGAGGGTCATGAGCTCCTTGGCGAAGGAGACTGGGTGACGAAAATTTGCGCTGGCAACCAGGGTGCCCACTCGAAGGGAGGTGGTCTCAAGCGCCGCTGCAGTCAATACGGGGAGCGCGCTAAACCAAGCTTTTTCACGTAGATCGCGCCACGTCAGATGGTCGTAGGTCCATGCGTGATCAAAGCCTAAATCTTCCGCCTCGCGCCAATGATCTCTGCTCACCTTCCATGGCTCGTCGGGAAGGATGACCGTCCCCAGACGAATCGCAGGGGGCATTACTTGGCAAACACTTTCTCAATGATTTGTGCGACACCATCTTCATTGCACGCGGGCGCAATGTTCTTCGCTGCGCTATGTGCGCCGCGGTGACCACTGGCTACTGCGTAGGAGTGAGTAGCCCACTCGAGCATCGGGATATCGTTGGGATTATCTCCAAAGACCAGAATCTCTTCGCGGTCAATGCCCCACTGCTCAGCGACATAAGCGAGAGCTGATCCTTTGTGAACGCCGTGTGCCGAAATCTCGAGTAAAGAATCCTCTGGATTTGAATGAGTGACGGTAGCCAATCCAGCAAGTGCTGGTGTTGCAATAGCGAGCATCTCGTCGGAGTCAAGATTGCTTTCAGTACAACGGGCAATGAGTTTGAGAAATGGCCGATCAATTTGTTCTTCAATCTTTTCGGTTCCAATGTTGTCCATACCCACATCCCAACGCGGAATGTAAAGGCGTTCACGAACATAGTGATCATTGCGTTCCATCGCAAAAGTGACACCAGGCAAATTCTTTCGCAGACGAGAGACAATTTCGAAGGCATCTGGAATCGAAATTTCCCACTCTTTAAGAATTTTTCCTTCGTGTAAGTCAAAGAGGAGCGCGCCATTACAGCAAATCACCCAAGGAAACATTTTTGTACCGAATGCATCGACTACATCCCCTAACCAGCGGGGTGGCCTCCCTGTTGCAAAAAGTACTCGGGCCCCTTTTTTGTGTGCATCCATAAATGCTTCAATTGTGCGCGTTGAAATACCGGCATCAAATCGAATGATGGTGCCATCAAGATCACTAGCTACAAGTTTCACGCACTCACCGGAGAGAGCACTTCGCGCCCACCTAAGAACGGGACAAGTGCCTTGGGTACGCGCACGGAACCATCCTCTTGTTGATGGTTTTCTAAGATGGCCACAATGATGCGTGGCAGCGCGCATAGCGTGCCGTTAAGAGTGGCGATCGGGCGCGTGCCGTTCTCATCTTTCATCCGGATGTTAAGACGGCGGGCTTGGAATTCTGTGCAATTAGAAGTACTAGTAACTTCGCGGTAATCGTTCTGTGTAGGAATCCACGCTTCACAATCGAATTTACGAGCAGCACTTGATCCGAGATCTCCGGAAGCAACGTCGATAACACGATAAGGGACCTCGATCGCATTGAGGAAGTCCTTCTCCCACTGTAAGAGTCGACGATGTTCGGCTTCGGCTTCTTCTGGTGGGCAGAAGGAGAACATCTCTACCTTGTCGAATTGATGAACTCGAATTATTCCACGGGTATCTTTTCCGTAAGACCCAGCTTCACGTCGGAAACAAGATGAGTATCCGGCATAACGTAGAGGCAATTTATTTGCTGGAAGAATTTCGTCCATGTGATAAGCCGCAAGTGGAACTTCACTGGTTCCCACAAGGTAGAAATCATCTTTCTCAAGATGGAAAACATTCTCTGCTGCCTGTCCGAGAAACCCCGTTCCTTCCATAGCGCTGGGTTTGACTAAGACAGGAGGAATCATCGGAATAAATCCGGCAGCCACTGCTTGTGAAATCGCCATATTTACGAGTGCAAATTCGAGTAGAGCCCCGACACCTGTTAAGTAATAGAAACGCGCACCTGAAACTTTCGCGCCGCGCTCAGTGTCAATCGCACCAAGAATCTTGCCTAGCTCAACATGGTCTTTTGGTTCAAATGAGAATTCACGCGGCGTACCTATGTGCTCAATGACCTTGAAATCTGCTTCGCCACCTACTGGTACATCTTCTTCAACAACGTTAGAAAGATTAAGCAAAATTTCGCGAACCCGTTCTTCGGCAGCACTCTTTGCATTATCGGCACTCTTCACCTTCTCAGCGAGCGTCTTTGAACTCTCTAAGAGTGCAAGGCGATCCTCTTTCGCAGCTGCGCCCACCGCCTTTGACAAGGTGTTTTGCTCGGCGCGCAGCGCCTCAAATTCGCTGATGGCACTTCGTCTGGCCTCATCTGCCGCAATCACACTCTCAACGAGAGCGGGGTCTTCACCGCGAGCGTTCTGCGATGAGCGCACACGGTCAGGGTTTTCGCGGAGGAATTTAAGATCGATCACTTGCTCAGCCTACCTTTTACAGCCGGCGAGCAGAAAAACTCACCTTGCTTGGGCCTTGCAGATCGACCACCACAGTTGAGCCGCGCTCCCAATTTGTGGGATAGAGCAAGGGAGCAGAAACCGCCCATTCCAAGCCTAAGTCTGGCGTTGCTATGGCCGTCATCTCCTTGATAACCCATCGTTCATTGCCAAGTCGAAGCGTGGCTTCCCCTTGGAAGGGAATCTCCGGACCCACGATCACGGCAACTGCCCCACTACCCGAAGCCAATTGGTCTTCACGGCGGCCCCGCTCAAAGAGTCGATCCGAAATCATTAGCCCAAGATGCGTGCGTGCTGTAGAGCGAATCACTACAGGCGAGACTCGTCCCTCAATCAAGATGGAGGGGGCGCTCCCCACGATCTGCTTATTGGTGAGGTAACTTAAATCTCCTTCTTCCGAAAGTACTGACGCCTTGATCGTTTCGCCGGCAGCCATACGTATATCAATGATCGCCCGCGCAATGCTCTCTGCTTCTTCCGGGGAGAGTAGGCGAGTATTTGAAATGGGTTGCAACTTTCGGCCTTCAGCGCGCGCTGCCAAGATTGACCGCGCAAACGTGCGATCTTCTCCGGGGGCTAAACCAGCGATCACGTGAGAGTGCCGTTACGAACCGAGCTCAACCACGCTGAAGCCTCGGAGAAATCGTTGTCACTTCGGCCACGCAACACTTCGGTGGCAAATTTATCTGCGCGCGGATATGAACCGAGGAATCGAACATCTTCGCAGATCCGTTTGAGCCCCATCAGTGCATCGCCAATACGAGCATCGAGAATATGTCCTTCGATATCGATAAGAAAATGG
>NSHZ01000037.1 GCA_002737595.1 Actinomycetota bacterium
GAGATACCCTGGAATCAGCGGGAATCGAGCGCGCTGTCGGCTTTGCCGCGGTCTCTAATGGCGATAACTCAAATATTCTCGCTGCGCGCACTGTGCGCGAGGTGTATGGAGTAGGGAATGTGGTTGCCCGTATCTACGATCCCGGGCGCGCAGAAATCTACCAACGTCTCGGCATACCTACGGTGGCCACTGTTTCATGGACCGCTGACCAAGTGCTTCGGAGGTTACTCCCCGAAGGCGCAGCATCAGAGTGGCGTGATGCCTCAGGGACATTGGGACTCTTTGAAGTGCACCTAGATTCCAGCTGGTTCGGGCACCGCGCAGTGCGCATCGAAATCAACACGCCCGCGCGGGTGGCTTTCATTACCCGTCTCGGGCAAGCGCTCATTCCAAATGGCAACACAGTTCTTCAGGCCGGAGATTTGATTCACGTAATTGCCCGCGATGCCGAACTTTCCAAGGTTGAATCCCTGCTCGCTGCCAAGCCCGAGGAGGATTAGAGATGCGCGTAACTATTGTAGGAGCAGGAAATGTCGGGCGCTCCATTGCCAAGGAGTTGATCGGCAACGGCCACCACGTGATGTTGATTGATAAAGATCCTAAGGCGATCAAGATAGATTCAGTTCCACAAGCGCAATGGCTTCTGGCTGATGCCTGCGAAGTTGCAAATCTTGAGGAAGCTCAGTTAAACAGTTCAAACGTACTTATTGCTGCCACTGGCGATGACAAAGTCAATCTCGTCGTTTCCCTTCTTGCCAAAACTGAGTACGGAGTTCCTAGAGTCGTTGCGCGCGTAAATCACCCAAAGAACGAATGGATGTTTAACGAAGCTTGGGGCGTAGACGTTGCTGTTTCAACTCCACGAATGCTCTCGGCTCTCGTAGAAGAAGCAGTATCTGTGGGAGATCTTGTTCGACTCTTCACATTCAATCAAGGTGAGGCCAACCTGGTTGAGATAACTCTTCCGAGCACCGCTCCTTGTGTCGGTAAAAGAGTTCGCGATCTCGCACTCCCATCCGACGCAACTTTAGTTTCAATCCTTCGCGACGCCCACGTCATCACACCATCTCCAGATGACACGCTTGAAGCGGGAGATGAACTGCTTTTCGTGGCTACCGCAGAGTCTGAGCCAGCGTTGCAAGCTTGCCTCGCCCCAAATCACGCTGGCTAGTTATTTTTATCTTCGCTTTCGACTGCTGGCGCGCTGCGTTTTAGAATTGCCCAAGTGAGATATATGGTCACCAAGAAGAGTGGCCATCCCACGATAAGAGTTGCCACGCCAAGCGCAGTAGTTTCATTAGCCAAGTAGAGCGGCACTTGGATAGCAAGGCGCACCACAAAGAGCCCGACCCAAATCCACCCCGCGAGCAAGTAGGCACGCAGGCGAACCGGATTCTTTCGCCAACCAAGATTCTCTCCAAGAATCGGCCCCAGTACTAAACCAAGGATCGGCCAACGCAGCAAGTTTGCCACCAAATAAACCACACCATAGATGCCACTCTTGATCATGCCCGGAAGGAAGAAATTCTCCGCTTTACCTGTGCTACGCGAAAACCAAGCGCATATAAGCACGCCTAAAAGTCCAGAGATAGCGTGCTGTACGGTGTCGCGCTTTACTAAACGCGCAATAGCAGCAACCACAGCGATCGCCAGCGCAATAATGAGCGACAGATCTAGCTTCCTGCTAATTGTAAAGACAAATACGAACGCGAGTGATGGAAGACCTGAATCAATAACCCCACGTTTACCACCGAGGGCATCAATAACTTTGCTGTGATCGCTCATTTGGTATTTGGAAAGAGTCGATATACAGGGTTGTAAGAGAGCCAACCCTCTTCGTTTTGCATGATCATTCCAGTGACCTCTATATCTCTTCCAGGCGCGATCGCCGCAATGCTCCTCTGTCCGAGCCAAATGCAAGTCAGTTTTCCGGAACCATCCTGTATCTCAACCTCTAACGCAGGCACTCCAGAGCGTGGGCGAATAACGAGGGAACTGATAGTTCCGATAACAGTGGCCCGACGACGCGGTTGCAAGTCCGCAACACGTGTATGCATGTGACGATTTGCGTCGGTGTGCAGAGAATCTGCATATTGCTCTGTTCGTGAAAACTCCCGCTTATTCATGAGTGACCCCAGTCGAACCGAACCCGCCAGCACCACGTGCGCTTTCAGGAAGAACTTCTACTTCCACGAATTGCGCGTTTTCTACGCGCTGAATCACTAATTGTGCGATGCGATCCCCGCGCTTAATTAAGAAATCCTCTGTACGGTCATGATTGATGACTATCACCTTAATCTCGCCGCGATAACCCGAATCAATTGTGCCTGGAGCATTAACTATGCCAATTCCACTTTTTATCGCAAGGCCGGAGCGGGGGTGCACAAAAGCTGCAAAACCATCTGGGAGAGCAATCGACAGACCTGTCGATACGAGAGCCCGCTCCCCAGGAGCGATAACCAGATCCTCGCTACTGCAAAGATCAGCCCCAGCATCGCCTGGTTTCGCATAAGACGGAAGAGAAAGGCTCGGATCGCTTCGAGTAATAAGGATTTCGACCATTAGGGGTTCACCTCAAAGGAAGAGTCAATCTCGCGCATAAGTGCTGGATTGCCTTGGATCCGGGTGAGGTAATCCTCGGGGGCTGAATCAAGAAAATGTTGCATATCAACAATGACAAATAGAGATTGCGCGCGAATGGCAATCGGGCCATCCACCGCGTTCAATCGCCCTTCACACCGTGAATAAACCTTGCGTCCAGACACACCCAAGATCTCTGCACTGAGATGAATCACCGAACCGACAGGCACGGGCAGCAGGAAATCAGTTTCGAGTCGTCCCGTGACTGCTGGCTTGCGCAAGAGCCACATCAAGTGGCCAAGCACTTCGTCACAGGCAAGCGTCAGGATTCCTCCGTGCGCCAAGCCGGGAGCTCCCTGGTGAAATTCAGAGACCGTGAAGATAGAGGTGATGCTGGCGCCTTCACCTGCAGTCGAGCGAATGCGCAGACCAGTGGGGTGAGAATGGCCGCAGCCGAAGCAATGCTCGAGATGGGAAGGGATCTCTTGACCAGACCTTGGTGCATCGGGATGCACTTGAGCTGATTGAGCATCAGCCGGTGGAGTAGTTGAAGGGACGCGTGCCACGTTCCCAGAGTACCTTTCTTCCATGTCTCTTTCGCACTCTGACAAGACCGCGTTAATCACAGGGGCGACCAGCGGAATTGGGCTCTACACAGCTCGCGAACTGGTCTCTGCGGGCTGGCGAGTAGTCGGTACCGCACGCACGCCTGCTCAAGCCGACCAATTACTCCGAGACGTACCTGGGGTAGAGGTGCTGGTCGCTGATTTCACTGAGCCGGAGAGCGCCTCGAATCTCATCTCTCAGACCTTGGATCTGTTAGGACAAGCGCCGTATGCCTTGGTCAATAATGCTGGATTTGCCGCACCAGGGGCGATCGAAGATGTAGCGCCGGCGTACGCAGCCGAGCAAGTTCGAGTGAATCTCTTCATTCCCGCAGAACTCATCCGTGGATTTCTCCCCAGCATGCGAAGTCGAGGGAGCGGACGGATCGTCAATATTTCATCAGTAAGTGGAAGAGTGGCGGCGCCCTTTCTAGGTTGGTACAGCGCGAGCAAGTTCGCCCTTGAAGCGTTAAGCGATGCACTACGCGTCGAACTCACCGGCAGTGGTATCCATGTCTGCCTGATCGAACCCACTTCCTTTTCGTCAAACATCTGGTCTAAAGCTGGGACGCAACTTCCCACAACCGGTCCACACCAGAAGATTTACAAGAAAGCTGCCCGCCTTGTGCACGCCGAATATCCGGCCCCCACTCCCGTGGCATTAGTGATTCGGGAAGCCATCGAAAGCGAATCTCCTCGAATTCGCTACTTAGTGGGCAAAGGAACTGGCACAATCCCCTACGTTCGTCTTCTGCCCGCCAAAGTGATTGATACATTCGTAGCGATCACGTTCGGACTCAAGCGGCCACCACTACTCATGCGTCTGCTCACCAAACGATCAACCCGAGGATGACATGTTTCTAGAGAAGGTATATCCCCCACCGATTTCGTGGTTTCTGGCGATGATTTTTGGGCTAGCTATTGGTCTTGTTTTTGGCGCACCATTTGGTGTCCTCGTGGGCTTGATCGGCGGATTACTTGCTGCCGGTTTAGTGAGCTTCTCACTCTGGCGTTCTATCTTTGAAATTAGCATTGATGGAGAGATGCTCGTCGCCGAGGGAAACGAAATCCCGCGAGCACAAATTACGCTCTGCACCCCACTCGATCGGGCAGCAACTCGCTCCACATTGGGACCGAAGGCAGATCCAGCGGCCCTCATCATCATGCGAGGCTGGGTGCATACAGCGGTGAAGATAGATATCGCAGATCCGGCCAAACGACGACCCTACATATTCGTCTCGACCAGGCAATCCGACACGATCGCGGAACTGCTCAACAAAAAAGAGTAAACGAGAAAGTTACGCGCACTCACCACAGACCGCAGTAACGCCCTGGCCCTTGGCAAGTTGCGTGCGGTGGTGAACAAGAAAACAACGTGAACAAGTAAATTCATCTGCCTGTTTCGGCAGAACTCGAACGGTGAGTTCCTCTCCAGAGAGATCTGCTCCTGGCAATTCGAGCGTTTCAGCAAGTTCGGCTTCGTCTACATCGACTTGACCAGATTGCGCTTCCGCACGACGCGCCTTTAACTCCTCAATCGATTCCTCGGTGAGTTCGTCATCGGTCTTGCGCGGGGTGTCGTAATCGGTGGCCATCTTCAACTCCTTGACATCAACTTCTCTTCAGAAATACCGCAACTCGCGAATCATGCCTCCTTTTTCCCCTTCAGATAGCCAAAATGGCTGTGAATTGCTCAATATTTCGCCAAATAAGCGTGATCTCACTCTCAATCGACCTCTTGGTTGGCATCGAAGACCCCCGATCGGGGGGCTAACCTCCTCTCATGCCTATTTACGCCCTCGGCGACCTCGTCCCCCAAATCCATGATTCCGCCTACGTCCACCCCGATGCCGTCATCATTGGAAGCGTGGTGATTGGTCCAGATTCAACCGTGTGGCCTGGCGCAGTTCTGCGAGGGGACACGGGAGTTATCACGGTTGGTTCAAGGACAAACATTCAAGACGGAGCCGTCATTCACACGCACACTAAGCACGTCACGACGATTGGTGATGACGTCGTCATTGGGCACAACGTGCATATTGAAGGCGCAATCATTGGAAATTCGTCTCTGATCGGTTCGGGCTCGACCGTATTACAAGGCAGCACCATTGGCTTCAACGCACTAGTGGGGGCACAAGCTTTAGTACCACCAAACACGACTATCCCGGATTATGCCAAAGCTTTGGGGGTTCCCGCGAAATTAACACTAAATTCGGTTGAACCTGGGTTTGGAAGTCCAAATGCTCAATTTTACGTAGCTGCTGGCAAGAAATATGCGACGGAACTTCGGCTGATTACAGATTAAGGCAATTCTGAAAGTAAGTTGAGAATTCGCTGCTCTATTTCATCGCGAATTGGTCGCACCGACTCAACGCCCTGACCGGCGGGATCATCCAACTTCCAATCGAGATATCGCTTGCCTGGATAGAACGGGCATTCATCGCCGCATCCCATCGTGATAACGACATCACTCTCCTGCACCGCTTCGTTGGTAAGTATTTTTGGAACTTCAGCAGAAATATCGATACCAACTTCGAGCATCGCCTCGACGACTGCTGAATTGATGGAATTCGCAGGAGCAGACCCGGCCGAACGTACTTTTACCCGCATGCCGCCATGGTGCTTGAGGAATGCTGCAGCCATTTGCGAACGTCCAGCGTTATGAACGCAAACGAAGAGCACGGTTGATCTCACATCGAACTCCTTCGGCGGCGGGCCTGCGATTCAAATAACACCCATATTCCTACACTCAACACCACTATCGACACAATCGAGAGGTGTTTTGTGTGAACAGTAAAGAAACTTTTTTGCGCTGGCAACTCATCCGAGTTGACCACGAGTGTTGAGGTGTCAACGTCTTCGATCCCACCTAAGAAGAAGTCGAATTGGCCAGCGACTGGATGCCCGTCCTCGGAGAGCACCCGAAAGTCAACATGGTAGGCACCAACAGCGGTGCTGGAATTCAATTCCCGGGTCAAGGAAGAAGCACTGACTTTACTCTGACCGTTGGATATTTCTTCACCAGAGGAATCAGTCACGATGACTGCGTTGGCCCCAGCAAGGTCTGAGAGATTCTCACCAAAGAGGAGAACGATCTTGGTTGGCAAAATTGACACGTGACTTGAGGCTGCCGGAATTGAACCAATCAACTCAGCGTGAGCGTGTGCCTGAAACGGCGTTAAAAAAAAATTCATCACCACCACTCCAAGGCTAGCAATCAAATTACGTACGCATCTCACTTTCATATTCTATCTTTGGTATATGTCGCTTAGGGGTAAAGTTACGGTTTATGAGCCATGAGGCAATCAAAAACCACCCTGCCGTGGAGCGAGTGCGCGCAGCGCTATTTGAATTCGGGATCACCCCTGAGATAACTATCTTGAGTGAGTCTGCAAGATCAGCCAAGGAAGCAGCAGCCGGATTAGGAATCGAAGTCGGCCAGGTCTGCTCGTCACTTATTTTCACATTGGGAGATTCGACCGAACCTCTTCTCATCCTTACATCAGGAAGACATCGTGTCGATACTGATCTAGTTGCCAACAACCTCGGGGTTTCACACCTGGGACGCGCCGATGCTGATATCGTGCGCAGCGCGACGGGCTTCGCAATCGGCGGAGTCTCCCCAGTGGCACACCCTGCTCCGCTGCGCACCATCATCGACTTGGCACTCAACGACTATGACGTGGTGTGGGCTGCTGCTGGGCACCCACATGCCGTCTACCCGACAACTTTTGGAGAGTTACTCCGCATCACCGGTGCGGTAGAGATGAAAGTGGGTGATTGATTTTCGCACGCTTCGCCTAGAATTAGAGCGTGATCCTCTCTACGACCCGCACCGGAAGTGGCACTCCACTCATACTTATTCACGGCATGGGATCGGCGAGCACGATTTGGAAGGGCATTACACCTGCGCTAGAACGACATTTCGAAGTAATCACCGTTGATCTTCCCGGACATGGGAAAACGCCTTACGACCCGGGCCAAGCGATGGACCCTGCCGCACTTGCAGATCTTGTAGTCGCGAACATGGATAGCCTAGACATTCAAAAAGCACATGTTGTCGGGAACTCACTCGGCGGGTGGGTAGGTCTAGAGATTGCGAGTAGACACCCAAGTCGCGTGCTTACTTTTATCGGACTAGCCCCCGCTGGGTTGATACTTACTCCGTATACGAAAATTAACCCCATCACCGCACAATCACGACAGATCGCGGTCTTCACCCATTCTATTCAGAAATATCTTTTGAGATTTATGTGGGCGAAAAGAATTGGATTTGCTTCTTCTTCACCAAAGTGGCGAGAACTTCCTTATGAGTACGTACTTGATGCGGCCCTGGCGATGGGATTGTCCAAGGGTTACTTTCCCGCTTGGAACGCCATGCTTTACCGACGTTTTGATACACCCATCGATTCTTCGATCCCTCTCACGGTAGTTTTTGGAGATAGCGACCAGACTCTGCCAGCCTCAACGTGGCAGGAACGTACATTGGTACCGCCACACACCAGGTGGATTGTGTTACCTCACTGCGGACACGCCCCTCAATGGGATTGCCCAGAAGAGGTTGTACGTATCATCTGCGAAACCGCTGCGCAGCGATGATCATCGCGATTCGCTTCTGGGAAATGAGTGCCTTTCGTGGCATCTCGCTTATGGCCACTAAGCGCCAAGCTCTTCGAAATTTCCCCGGTGTCACTTTTTCCAAACTGCTCGGCACTGGGCGTGGAGAAACTTTTACGCCGCGCGATGCAGACCCACACACCTGGGGATTATTGGCAGTTTTCCAAGAGGAGTCTGCACTAGAAATTTTTAATGGCTCCTCCCTAGTAAAATCCTGGGGAAGTACACCCAATTTCAGCGCTGATCTCACACCTATTACTTCGCAGGGCAAATGGGCTGGCCTCTCCCCTTTCGCAGCAGAAGTTCACCCATCGACAGAGGGACCGGTTGCCGCGATTACAAGAGCTCGTATCAAAACGTCAGAAGCGTTGCGCTTCTGGCGCGAAACTCCACCTGTTACCAACTCGCTCAAGAGTGCACCGGGTCTACTCGGGGCGATAGGAATTGGTGAGGCACCTATTGGATTGCAAGGCACTTTCTCTCTCTGGGAGAACAACGCCGATTTGCGCGCCTTCGCCTATGGTTCACCTGCCCACCAGCGGGCTATTGAACTCACTTCGGCTCGAAATTGGTATAGCGAAGAATTATTTGCCCGCTTTCACGTCCTCCGGGCAGAGGGCATCCTTGGGGGGCGGACTATTTCTGCCAAGTAGGGCAGAATGACGACATGTCAGTCCGGGTGTATCGAGGCGGCTATGCGCGCTATCGTCGGCGCCGATATCCCGCCATCCTGACCTGGGTCACCACACTTCTGGCAATTGCCACACAGATGATCTATCCACTCATGCCAGATGATCGCCTGCTCTCTCTAACATTCTTCATAGTGGCCGCCTTCGCACTAGCTGGCCTGATGCAGGCGTGGACCGCGCACGGCATGAAATATGCTGCCACTTGGCTCATCGCGACCACACTCTTCGGCTTTGTGGTTGAAGAAATTGGTGTACACACCGCGTGGCCCTTTGGCGAGTATTCGTACTCAGACTCTCTAGGTCCGGCAATCGCCGGAGTTCCACTCATTGTGCCTCTCGCTTGGGCGATGATTTCTCATCCAATCCTGATTCTCGCTCGGCGCATCTCCGCTAGGTGGGCACCGCTGGTCTTCGGATGGACCATCATGGCCTGGGATCTCTTCCTCGATCCGTTGATGGTTGATGCGGGACGCTGGACTTGGAATTCAGAGTCACCTGACATTCCATTCGTTACGGGAATCCCACTTTCAAATGCAGCGGGCTGGTTACTTTGCGGAATTGCCCTTGGTGCAATCTTGCATTGGGGGCTTCCACACGAACAGCGCAAGATCGCGCCCAGCAGCGCCACCGGAGATGTCATTCTTGGATGGACATTATTTTCGGGAATTATTGGAAATCTCTTTTTCTTTGATCGTCCCGGAACGGCACTGGTAGGTGGGTTCGCCCTTGCGCTGCCGCTACTCCCCTACTTTTTCATGAAGTGGATTAGTCGCGGGTGATTGTCCTTGCATCAGTAGCACTTGGTATCAATGTGCTCAACCTAGTTATTTGTTTTATTAATCTTTTCGCAATGCGTCGCCTCTCTCCCACCACAGAGATTCGCCAGCAAGTCAACGTGCTCTTGCCGTGCAGAAATGAAGCCCTGCGAATTACCTCCACTCTCGCAGCACTTAGGAATCAAGAATCGCTCCAAGATTGGCAGCTATACCTCCTGGACGATCGCTCGGAAGATCACACCTTTTCCTTGATCACCGAAGAAACTGCGAATATGGATAACGCGACAGTACTGAGTGGCGAACCATTAAATGGAGAATGGATCGGAAAATCATTTGCTCTCCACCAACTCCTCACCAAGAGTCGAGAGAGCGAGTTCACGGTACTCATGGATGCTGATGTCACACTCTCCAAGGCCGCGATAGCGCAATCTATTTCCACGCTAGTGTCGAGCAAGCTCGACTTTCTCAGCATCTATCCCAAACAAATCACCCGCTCCTGGAGTGAATTCTTACTCCAACCGCTCCTCCAATGGACCTGGCTCACGACGTTGCCATTGCGCCCGAGTGAACGCTCTTCGAGGCCTTCCACCACTGTTGCAAACGGGCAGTTCATGGTGATCCGCACAGCGGCGCTCGCTGACATCGGAGGTTTTTCGAGTGTGAAGAATTTCGTTCTTGATGACATAGCTTTGGCTCGCGCACTCAAGCGTGCAGGTCACCACGGCACTGTTATTAACGGGGCACAGATTATTCAGTGCCGCATGTACATGGATTTCCGTCAGCTTTCGGCTGGATACCGTAAATCCCTCTGGAGCGCCTTTGGCTCACCGACCTCCGCCGGTTTCGTGGCCGCGTTATTTGCATGGGCCTACATATTGCCTCTCCCCATGGCCCTTTTTAGCAGCGGAAAGAGTTCAGCATTGGCCATGAGCGCACTGGTGATAGCAATAGGCATTCGGGCAACAACGGCGCTCACTACTCGTTCTCCGATCGCATCCGCGCTCTTTCATCCCCTCGCGATAGGCATCTTCATCTACCTGCTCGCCGCGTCGTGGATCGATCGTTTCCGCGGACATCTCTCCTGGACTGGTCGATCTTTAAGTGGCGCACAATGAGCAGTATTGCCATTATCGGAGCCGGTGTCGGCGGGCTCGCCGCCGCTGTCAAACTCTCCGCTCTGGGGCATGATGTTGAAGTTTTCGAGAGCAGCGCCTTCGTCGGAGGAAAGTGCCGCACTGAAGAATTCAATGGCTACCGGTTTGACGTAGGACCTTCGCTCTTCACGTTGCCGGCTGTCTACCGCGACCTCTTCCTCAAAAGTGGCGCACCGCTCGAGGAAGAACTCACCCTGGTGGCTCTAGACCCTGCCTTTGAATATCGCTTTGCTGATGGTCAAAGACTCAATTACTACGCATCACGCGGCGACCTCATGCAATCAATCACCGACACTTTCGGAGCTAATGCCGCAAGTGATTGGCAACGCCTCATTGATCGCGGCAGCGAAATGTGGCGAGTGGCGCGCGGACCTTTTATTCAATCACCTATTGGATCACTCTGGTCAATGATTCGACGCAGCGGATTTTTGCGCGATGCCCGCATCATCGCTCCCCACCGGACATTGCGCGGTATTGGTCGATCCATAGTTTCCGAACCGCACTTGCAGATGATTATCGACCGATACGCGACATACACGGGATCAGATCCACGTAAAGCGCCCGCAGCTCTACTCACCATCCCTTACATCGAACATACTTTTGGAGCGTGGCATATCTCAGGGGGTGTCGGAACGCTCAGCGAGGTGCTGGCCGTTCGCGCCCGAGCCCTTGGAGCGCGCATCCATCTATCTTCTGACGTTGCCACGATCGAAATCCACGATGGAGTAGTCACCGGGATTCGGCTAAGTGATGGCACTTTACGTGAGGCCAACATCGTCATTTCCAATGCAGATGCGAGTCATACTTTTAATTCACTCATCGATGCACCTCGGGAGTCCGCACGCCTGGCTAAAGAGAGCGCCTCGCTGAGTGGTTTCGCTCTCCTGCTTGGATTGCGCGGCCGTACCCCCGGGCTTGGGCATAACACCGTGCTCTTTCCGACCGATTACAACGCCGAGTTCGATGCGCTCTTCGGCGAACACCCCCACGTCATCGCCGAGCCAACCATCTACATCTGTTCTCCAGATGATCCGGAAATGCGACCGCATGCAGATTCCGAAAGTTGGTTCGTTTTGGTAAACACTCCGGGAACAGAATTTATTGATTGGGAAAACGATGCATTTGTGGAAGATTACAAAAACAAAATTATCGATCAGATCGAAGCCCGCGGATTTCAAGTACGCGAGCGAATTGAAGTCTGTGAAGTTCGCACTCCGGCACATCTCGAGCGGGAAAGTCGCGCCCCCGGTGGCGGCATCTACGGCAAGGCGGGAAATTCGCGAACCGCCGCGCTCTCACGCACCAAGAACACCACCAAGATCCGCGGGCTCTACTCAGTGGGTGGCTCGGTACATCCCGGTGGAGGTTTACCTATGGTGGGCATGGGGGCTGAAATCGTCTGCAAAGCCATCGGCCAAGCAAATTAATCTAACCCCTGGTTGTGTAATTTTTTGTAGGCGTACTCGGCAACCTGGCGGAGTGCATACAACTCCATGATTAAAAGCAGCACCGCAAGTGGCGTCGCCAGGAAAGGCAATCCAATGCCAGCTGCTATCAGCAAACCACGCACTGGACGCTCAGCGATGGTGACAACCCCCACTTCATATATACCGAGGGATCGAATCTTTGCTCGCGAATATTCCTGGACAAATCCCACAACCCAAATACCCGCTACCACCCAGAGTGGAACATCGCACCGCCAGAGCGCAATCAACCAGGCAACTTCCACCAAACGATCAGCCACAGAATCAAGGACTGCCCCGCGCAATGTCACTTCGTCTCGGAGAATGGCGACTGTGCCATCTAACCCGTCAAGGATGAGAGCAGCGATTACGATAAACGCGACGTATTGCGACGGCGCAAGCCATGCACCCGCTCCACCGATAACGATTGTTAGAAGCGAGATTGCGTTGGCGGAGATCGGCCTCAAGGGCCGGGCTGCCACAAATGCGAAAGAGAGCCAGCCAGCAACGATCCGAGATGGCTCCACATCTCCATGAAGTGCTACCCATTTAGCGACATACTCACTACGCCCCATGTGGAGACCTTTTCCCATGGAACCGACTCTACCCAACGGGCGGCTGCGGTGAAGCGGAGGTAATCTATGGCCATGGAACTTCGGGAAGAGATTGCGAGCGCCCTCGTCTCCGTGATCGACCGCGAGAGCGTCGGACTTGGTTCCATAGGTCCTGAGCTAACGCCCATCAGTGAGGCCACGCGGGAGTTTCTTACTGGAGGCAAGCGCCTCCGTCCACTCTTTGCCTACTGGGCAAACCGGGCCTGCGGTGGCGAGCATAGTTCCGTCTTGGTCCACGCAGTCAGCAGCCTTGAATTCCTGCACGCATGCGCCCTCATCCACGACGACGTCATGGATGGATCTGATACGCGACGCGGCAACCCAGCAATTCATCACCGCTTTGCCACCCTCCACCGACAAGAGAGAATGACTGGTAATGCTGAAAAGTTTGGCCTCTCCACTGCAGTTTTACTAGGTGACCTCTGCCTCGTCTGGGCCGACCGTATGCTTCACGAATCAGGCCTTGACCATGTAATCATGCAACGCCTCAATCCGGTCTATGACGAAATGCGTGTGGAATTGATGGCCGGACAGTATCTCGATGTTCTTGAGCAAGCGCTCGCCACATCAAGTGTGGAACGCTCACTTCGCATTGCTCGCTACAAGTCTGGCAAGTACACCGTCGAACGTCCGCTCCACTTTGGCGCCGCGATCGCGGGCGCAGATAAGCCCACCCTGGAACTCCTCTCTCAGTATGGGTTGCCCCTTGGAGAAGCATTTCAACTTCGTGACGACATCCTCGGAGTATTTGGTGACCCGTCGGAAACCGGAAAGCCAGCGGGTGATGATCTCCGTGAAGGAAAGCGCACCGTTCTTATTGCTCAAGCAGTGGCAAAAGCCACCCCCACCCAAGGCACCGAAATTCGAAAGCATCTGGGAGATCCGCGCCTCTCCCCTGAAGGTGTGCGCATCCTTCGAGAAATCATTCGGGATACCGGCGCCCTCGATGCAGTTGAAACGATCATTGAAACGAGCTTGGCTCAATCAATCTCTGCGATATCAAGTGCCGATCTCAACGGTGAAGCAGTTTCAGTTCTTAAAGACTTAGCAGTAGCTGCCACTTGTCGGGTGGTTTAACTTATGCCTCGTACCATCCCCGGACCCACTTCACACGTGGTTGTTGTAGGCGCCGGACTCGCCGGCCTGAGCGCCGCACTTCGACTAGCCGGGGCTGGACGAAGAGTCACCCTCTTAGAGCGTGAAAGTGTGCCGGGCGGACGAAACGGGCTACTCGAGAAATCTGGTTACCGCTTTGATACCGGCCCCTCCGTGCTCACCATGCCAGACCTGATCCGTGATGCTCTCGCCGAAGTGGGAGAGGAATTAGAGGATTGGTTAGAACTCATGCCAGTCTCACCTCTTTATCGAGCATTCTTTGCAGATGGCACGCAACTAGATGTACACGCAAACACCGCTCAAATGGAAGAAGAGATCTCACGGGTTATTGGGCCAGAGGAAGCCGCGGGGTACGGCCGCTACGTTGACTTCGTCACCAAACTCTACAAATACGAATTCAACGACTTCATCGACAAGAATATCGACTCACCATTCCACCTCCTCACACCCAATCTCGCTCGTCTAGTCGCCCTAGGTGGCTTCCGTCATCTTGCGCCAAAGGTCAACCA
>NSHZ01000038.1 GCA_002737595.1 Actinomycetota bacterium
CCTCGCATCCGGCTTGTCCCATGGCGCCACCTTGAATAGTGGCGTCGGTGGAGAAGAGGGCGACTTCGGTGCCATCGATTTTTCCGTGGGCTGCCAGCATTCCAGAGTCATCGCGCGGCGTGAGGAGTTCCAGCGTGCCTGGATCAATGAGACGGTTGAGACGTACTTCTGGATCCTTTGTATTGATCTCGCTCTCGCTCATTTCTTCTCCTTGGTTAGACGGATCGGAATACGAGAGCCACGTTGTGGCCGCCGAAACCAAATGAATTATTCAAGGCGGCAATAGATCCCTCCGGAAGTGCGCGAGGTTGATCTCGCACGACGTCGAGTTTGATGTCGTCATCGAAGTTTTCAATGTTGATTGTTGGGGGAGCGATTCGGTGATGCAGCGCGAGGATCGTGAATACCGATTCAATCGCACCGGCGCCGCCCAAGAGGTGACCCGTCATTGATTTGGTTGCCGAAACAGCTACATGATCGGTATCGGCGCCAAGTGCTCCGCGGATAGCAAGTGATTCGGCAATATCGCCAGCCGGGGTTGATGTTGCGTGTGCATTGAGGTGCACAACTTCGGATGCCGCGACTCCGCCATCGACAAGAGCCAATTTCATAGCACGAGCTGCTCCGCGACCTTCAGGGTCGGGCGCAGCAATATGATAACCATCTGACGTGATTCCTTGGCCAGCGAGTTCTGCATAAATACGTGCACCACGAGCCTTTGCAAACTCTTCAGATTCCAGTACTACAACTCCTGCACCTTCGCCAAGAACAAAGCCATCGCGGTCCTTGTCATAAGGTCGCGAAGCCTTTTCGGGGGCATCGTTGCGAGTAGAGAGCGCCATCATGGCCGCAAAACCCGCCATGGGTAGTGGATGTACGCCAGCTTCAGTACCACCAGCAACTACTACGTCTGCTCGTCCGCTACGTATCATTTCCATCGCGTAACCAAGGCCCTCAGAGCCCGAGGCGCATGCGCTCACTGGGGTGTGTACGCCAGCTTGCGCTTTCAGTTCTAACCCGACTGCCGCGGCGGGTCCATTTGGCATCAACATAGGTACGGTGTGCGGGCTCACTCGCCGCGCACCCTTCTCTAAATAAACATCGTAAGAACCGATCAGCGAAAGAATGCCACCGATTCCAGATGCAATTACTACGCCGAGGCGCTCTGTATGAATCTCTGGCGCCCCAGCATCTTTCCATGCTTCGCGCGCAGCAATTAAGGCAAATTGCTCGGCCCGATCAAGCTTGCGAGCCTCGACACGATCCATCACTTCTGATGGATCCACTGCAGTTTCTGCTGCGAAATGAACTGGAATAGTTTCAGTCCAGTCGTGTGTGAGGGTGCGTACGCCTGATTTTCCAGCAAGTAACGCAGCCCACGTGGACGCAACATCGCCGCCGAGGGGCGTGAATGCGCCCAGCCCGGTAACGACGACCTTGCGATGTGGGGGAGCGCTCATGTTAGTTAGCAGCCTTGACGATGTAATTGACTGCATCTCCGACAGTGACGAGGTTCTTCACGTCGTCATCAGGAATCTTGCAGCCGAACTTCTCTTCTGCGGCAACGACAACTTCAACCATGCTGAGCGAGTCAACATCGAGATCGTCGGTGAATGACTTCTCCATGAGTACCGAAGATGCCGGGATACCAGCAACCTCTTCAACGATTTCAGCAAGCCCTGCGAGTACTTCATCTACTGAGTGAGCCATTTTTTCTCCTAGTTATCTCTTAGTTCCTATTTGTAGTGCGGTTGGTGCGCGATCAGTCTCTCAGGGAAGGGTTACTACTTGGGCCGCATAAACTAATCCGGCACCAAATCCAATGAGTAGTGCACTTCCGCCGTGCGGAATTTCACCACTTTCTAACATTGCTTCCATCGCAAGCGGGATGGAAGCTGCCGAGGTGTTTCCAGAGACGCGAATGTCGCGGGCAACCGGAAGTTCAGGTGGCAGATCGAGCGCTTTTACCATTGCATCAATGATGCGCATATTTGCCTGGTGCGGAATGAAGGCATCTAATTCGTTCACCTTAAGTCCAGCAAGTTCAAGCGCCTTATTGGCTACCGGCACCATCTGCCACACAGCCCAGCGGAAAACTGTTTGCCCCACCATCTGAATATCGGGCCAGAGGAAATCTTTACGCTCGTGAATAGTGTTCTTCTTGAATGAGAGCCACGAAGTCTTCTGCAGAATTGCATCACGATTATCAGCGTCAGATCCCCAGACTGTCGGTCCGATTCCAGGAACGTCGGAGGGTCCGATTACCACCGCACCGGCGCCATCAGCGAAGAGAAAGCCGCCGGCACGATCGTCAAGATCAATAAAGTCAGTAAGTTTTTCTACACCGACCAGCAATACGTAATCGGCAGATCCACCGCGCACGAAATCACTGGCCATGCCGACGCCGTAACAAAACCCAGCACATGCAGCAGAAATATCGAATGCGGCCGCCTTGGGATTCCCGAGTCGCCCGATGAGATCGGTTGCAGCGCTGGGGGTTTGATAGGGGTAGGTAACAGTGGCCACGATGACCGCGCCGATTTGATCCATACCTATTCCGGCATGAGTCAGCGCTTTGCGGGCAGCATGCTCTGCCATATCAACCACGGATTCGTTATCGGCTGCCCATCGGCGTGACTCGATACCGGAACGTTCGCGAATCCATTCATCAGTTGAGTCAATGCGCGCGCAGATTTCAGCGTTAGTGACTATGCGTTCTGGGCGGTACCCACCAACCCCATAAATGCGGGAGTGGCGATTGGGTGCTAAATTTTTAATCTTTCCCATCACTGCTCTCCTGTTGGATGAAGTCGCACTAGTGGTTGGCCCGGTGAAACGGGATCACCCTCTTCGGCAAGCCACTCGATGATGACCCCACCATGTGGTGCGATGATCTTGGTGTTCTCTCTCTTTGCTACAACGCGACCCACGCTTCCATCATAAGGAATTTCATCTCCCAGCTCTGCATCTCGATGAAAAGTTCCAGCAAAAGGCGCTACCAACATGCGCCATGTGGGCTGATCAATCAAAGTACTCGGGCGTCCATGGCGTGCGATGAGATCAACGGCGGCTGGAATGTCTTCAGGAGTTTTCAAAGCAAGTGTTTCGACTCCAGGGAGTGCGCGCTTGATGAGGCCGATCAATGTTCCAGCGGGTGGCATTTCGATGATGGCAGTGACACCGAGATCATCAAGGGTACGCATGCAGAGATCCCAACGCACTGGGCTGGCTACCTGTCCCACAATTCGGTTGAGAAGATCTCGGCCGTGGTGCACAATCGCGCCATCTCGATTTGAAATAACTTTGACACGTGGATCATGCACAGTGACTGAACGAGCAAGGCTTTGCATACGCTCTACTGCAGGCGACATGTAATTCGTATGAAAGGCACCAGCCACCGAGAGTTCTCGTACGCGGGCACCAGCGGGTGGGTTCTCGCCAAACTTTGCGAGCGCTACAAGATCTCCTGCTGCCACGATCTGTCCGGCCCCATTTTCGTTAGCAGCAGTAAGTCCATGCGATGCGATGGCAGCTAGAACTTCGTCGCGATCGCCACCGAGCACAGCACTCATGCCGGTCGGGTGTGCCGCACTTGCCGCTGCCATCGCAATGCCGCGCTCCCGCACGAGCACCATGGCGCTCTCGGCGGTAATGGCCCGAGCGCCAGCGGCAGCGGTGAGCTCACCCACGGAGTGACCGGCAATCACACTTAATTTTTGGAAGGCATCTGAAGGGTGCGGGAAGAGGGAGATGCCACCGATTAATCCGGCTGCCACCAAGAGCGGTTGCGCGATCGCGGTATCTCGGATCTCTTCAGTGTCCGCGTTCGTCCCGTAATGGATCAGGTCAAGCCCTGAGACCGCCGACCACCATTGAAGGAGCGGCCGCGTGCGCGGGAGTTCAAGCCATGGCTCCAGGAAGCCTGGGGTCTGGGCGCCTTGTCCGGGGGCAACGATTGCGAGCACGTGCCTACCCTTCCGTAGATGAGGGCGGCGCTTCCCCTGAGTAGGCGACCGTGTCCCTCGTAGGCAATTGTAGGGAACCTACAGTTCTACTCCAAACAGGGTGTGCCAAGAGCGTGAGCAAAGAGGGAGGCTAGTGGCGCTCGCCCAATCGACCAATGGAGAGCGCGATATTGAGCACAAAGAGTTCGCGCGGCTCCATGGGTGAATAGTCGCTCACTTCGGTGATTTTGCGCATCCGGTATCTGACCGTATTGGCATGCACGAAAAGTGCTCGTGATGCGGGTTCGATCCCCCCGTAGGTAACTAATGCATCGATCGTTTCGATTAACTCTCCACCGGTTTCTACTAATGGTTTGAAAATCTTTGAAATGAGAAGTTCTCGGGCTGCATCGTCGCCACCGAGCGCGCGCTCTGGAAGAAGATCGTTTGAACTGACTGGGCGAGGAGCGCCAGGCCACGCATTTGCGCTATCGAAACCAGAGAGAGCTGCTTGCGCGGAGAAGTGACATTGATCAAGTGAATCAACGATGTGGCCAGCGATCACTGGTCCCGGTGCATACACGTTTGCAAAGTGTCTTGCTGCACCCATTGGGTCGTGAGTACCGCCAACTATTGCCACCAAACGTTGGCCTACAACCCCAGCCATTACGTCGAGTTGGGCATGTTTGGCATATCTGCGCATCGCCTCGGTAGCGCGACGTATGTCATCTTCTGGTCTGTTTCCAACGATGACGGAGACTGGTGTTTTCCCCTGCCAACCGAGTGCGTTTGCTCGTGAGAGTAAGCTTGCATCAACTTCCCCCCGGAGCACCCCATCGACAACTAGTGCTTCTAATCGCGCGTCCCAACCACCACGAGCCTCAGCTGCACGCGCATAAACAAGTGCCGTAGCAAACGCAATCTCGCGAGAATATTCCAGAACCCCTAGTTGTATGTCTTGTGCATTTTCTAAAGTGGCAGCAAACTCTTCTACTACGGAAATAGTGAGGCGCACTAGCTCAACGGTTTGTTCCAAATTAATGGAGCGCGTTAGCGCTTGGGGCGCACTACCAAAAACGTCAGATGAGACTTTTTTCTTTTTGCGCGGATCTTCGAGCCACTCTACGAAGTTGGCGATGCCTTTCTGGGCGACCAAGTTGACCCAAGAACGGTCATCTGCGCTCAAATGTGAGTACCACGAGAGCTCGGATTCCATCCGGCTGATCGCGACCGTGGCTAAATCGCCCGACTGTAACGAGGGCAGCGGACTCTTTGCTCGTTGTGGACTCCCCATAGTTGCAACATATAGGCAGTGAGGCTTGGGGCAAAGCATCCCGTCCGAAGTAGAGTGAGGTTATGGAATTTTTTGAACTCACGGTCGACGCTGGCGTCGCCACCCTCAGACTCAATCGCCCACCAGTGAACGCTCTTAACTTTGCGATGCAGGCGGAGATGATTGAAGCCTCTGAGCTCATCACGGCAAACCCAGAAATTGCCGCAGTGGTCATTTATGGTGGCGAGAAGGCATTTGCGGCCGGGGCAGATATTAAAGAGATGGAACGCCTCACCCACGATCAGATGGTGGAGCGCTCTTACAATTTGCACTCGGCATTTACCGCGATCGCCCATATTCCTAAGCCGGTAGTGGCCGCGATCACCGGGTATGCCCTCGGCGGTGGATGCGAATTCGCCATGTGTGCAGATCTGCGATTTGCCGCAGAGAACTCCAAACTCGGACAACCTGAGATTCTCCTCGGCATCATTCCGGGAGCAGGTGGCACCCAACGTCTGACTCGACTCGTAGGCCCTTCGGTGGCCAAAGATTTGGTCTTCTCGGGACGAATGGTCTCGGCGAGTGAGGCTCTCGAGATCGGGTTAGTTAATCGCCTCTTCCCTGCAGAGAGTGTGTATAGCGAGGCAGTGGCGTGGGCTCGGCAATTTGTCGGCGGCCCGGCGGCGGCGATCGCGGCTGCAAAGCGGGTCATCGACGCAGGCCAGGAGGGCACTCTCGAGCAAGGGTTGGAGATAGAGCGTCAAGCCTTTGCTGACCTTTTCGCCACCGAAGATCGCGCCATCGGAATGGAGTCCTTTATCGCTCACGGGTCCGGCAAGGCGCAATTCAAGGGGCGTTAAGAAGCATGAGCGACCAGCATGTGAGATCGACCCGGATATCACCGGTATCACCGATATCACCTGTATAACTAGGGTCACATCTGTCTTGAATATGTCAGATGGGCAAGTGATCGGTAACATCAGACATATATATAGAGGTGTGCGACAGGAGAGTCTTGTGAAGTTTCTAGTGTGTGTGAAGCAGGTTCCAGATTCCTGGGCCGAAAAGAAACTGGGAGCCGACTCCCGCCTCGATCGCGCTGGAGTAGATGCCGTACTTAATGATCTTGATGAGTACGCCATCGAAGAAGCGCTGCGCATCTGCGAGAACTCAGGTGGCAATGGCGAAGGCGGCGAGCACTCCATCACGTTGCTCTCCATGGGGCCAGACCGCGCTACTGAGGCAATTCGTAAGGGACTCTCCATGGGTGCCGATAATGCAATTTTGATTAGCGATGACGCCCTTGCTGGTTCGGATGCTCTTGCAACCTCGCTGGTGCTCGCAAAGGCTATTGAAAGTAGCGGTGCAAATATTGTGCTCTGCGGCACTGAATCAACCGATGCTCGCATGAGTGTGGTTCCTGCCATGTTGGCCGAGCGCCTCGGATGGCCACAGCTCACCTTTGCTGGAGAATTGAAGATTGACGTGACTGCAAATACGGCCAGCATCAAGCGCATGACAGATGAGGGCGTGGAGGAAATGGAAGCGCCACTTCCATGTGTGGTCTCGGTGATTGAAAAGATTAACGAGCCGCGTTACCCATCTTTCAAGGGCATCATGGCGGCGAAGAAGAAGTCAATCGAAACACACACCCTTGCTGATATCGGCCTTGCTGCTGATCAAGTAGGAAGCGCAAGCTCTTGGAGTTCAGTTGTAGATGCTGCGCTGCGTCCACCACGTAGCGCCGGTATCAAAGTTGTGGACGAGGGTAATGGTGGAAACGAATTGGTCTCATTCCTTGCTGACAAGAAGATTGTGTAGGTAGCGCTGTGGCTGAAGTTCTGGTACTCATCGATCACAATGCAGGTCTAGTTTCTCGCGCGGCAGGTGAATTGCTCACGGCCGCTCGCGCACTTGGCGCTGTGCATGCGGTTGCTGTCGTCCGTGCTGGAGAAGCAGACGCATCTCGTGCAGTTGCTGCGCAATTCGGTGCCGCAAAACTTTCGATCATTGAAGCCGTTGATGGGCACCCCATCACTCCTTCGGTAGATGCGCTCGCGAGCATCGCACAAGCATCTTCTCCAGCGGCGATCCTTCTTACTTCGGGTGCTAAAGGAAAAGAGATTGCTGGGCGACTAGCTGTACGCCTCGGCAGTGGGATTATTACCGATGCTATTGAACTCGCGTCAGACTTCTCGGCAACGCAATCGATCTTCGGTGGATCAACCGTGGTGCACTCCAAAGTCACTCATGGAGCACCCGTGATCACCGTGCGCCCTAACGCTTGCGAACCAGTAGCCGCAGCGAGCTCTCCAGAGATTATAGATATACCTATCAATCACACCTCTAGTGGAGTGAAAGTTACTAGCCGTCAGGCTCCAGTCAAGGGTGGTAGGCCAGAATTGACGGAGGCATCGATCATCGTTTCTGGTGGCCGAGGGACCAACGGAGATTTCGGCCCAGTTGAGTCTCTCGCTGATGCTTTAGGTGCCGCCGTCGGTGCATCTCGCGCCGCCACCGATGCCGGTTGGTATCCACACTCGAATCAAGTGGGACAAACAGGGAAGACGGTCAGCCCTCAACTTTATGTAGCGTGCGGAATTTCTGGTGCGATTCAACATCGAGCGGGAATGCAAACCAGCAAGACCATCGTGGCGATTAATAAAGATGCCGATGCGCCAATCTTTGAACTTGCAGATTTTGGCGTTGTGGGCGACCTATTCAATGTGGTACCGCAAGCTGCGGCAGGAGTACAGGCGCGCAAGTCTTGATGATGTCGCGATGAGTACGTACCTCGATCATGCGGCGACTACGCCCATGTCTGATACTGCTCGAATCGCGATGATCGACGAACTGGGCAAATTAGGTAATGCTTCCAGCCTCCATGGATCGGGGCGGCGTGCACGGAAAGTGGTCGAAGAGGCTCGTGAAGCAATTGCTCGAGCCATAGATGCTACCCCAGGCGAGATAGTGCTCACTGGTTCAGGTACCGAAGCCAATAATTTGGCGATAAAGGGCCTTTATTGGAAGCGAGTACTAGAAGATCCGGCCAATAACAGAATCATTTCCTCTTCAATTGAACACCATGCAGTGATGGACCCGATTCAGTGGTTAGTTGACCATGAAGGTGCACAGGTGACTTGGGTGTCGGTAAATGAGCGGGCACAACTCAACGTCGATGAATTAGTGGCTGAAATTGAAAGAGACCCAAAAGTTGCTTTAGTTACCGTGATGTTTGCAAATAACGAAGTTGGTACTTTGCAACCGATAACTCGCATTATTGAAGTAGCTCATAAATATGGAATCCCTGTTCACACAGATGCTGTGCAAGCTTTTGGAAAAGTGCCACTCTCGTTTGAGAATCTTGATATTGATGCACTCACCATTAGCGGTCACAAGATTGGTGGGCCGCTTGGAATAGGTGCGCTCATCGTAAAAAAGGATCTCAAGTTGACTCCCGTGTTGCATGGAGGCGGACAAGAGCGAGATATTCGAAGCGGAACATTAGACACACCCGCCATTCGTGCATTAGGTGTAGCAGCGCAAGAAGCTCACGATCACTTGTTTGAGCGCGCGGTGCGAATGAGTGCGCTTCGTGCCGATCTCACTGCACGAGTACTGGCTGAAGTTCCTGATTCACGATCTAATGGCGATACAGACACACTTCCGGGAATTGCACACTTTACATTTGCAGGAGCCGAAGGTGATGCACTCCTTTTGCTCCTCGATGCTCAAGGAATTGAATCGTCCACTGGCTCTGCTTGCAGCGCGGGAGTACCACGGCCCAGTCACGTACTGGTGGCGATGGGCATGAGCGAGCCCGAGGCACGAGCCTCCCTACGCTTTTCCCTGGGGTATGACTCAACCTCAGCGGATATAGATGCCTTAGTGAGCGTGATCGGCGGAGTAGTTGAGCGTGCTCGTAGAGCTGGTCAGGTAAGTAAGCGATAATTACTCCCATGCGAGTTATTGCAGCAATGAGTGGCGGTGTGGATTCCGCGGTAGCGGCGGCCCGAGCAGTGGAGGCAGGCCACGATGTAGTGGGCGTACACCTAGCGCTCTCTGCGAACCCACAGGCCTATCGCTCAGGTGCTCGGGGTTGTTGCACGATCGAAGATTCGCGGGATGCGCGCAGAGCAGCAGACGTGATTGGCATTCCCTTCTATATCTGGGACATGGCCGACGAATTCCGCGCTGACGTAGTGGAGAACTTCATCTCTGAATACGCCGCTGGAAATACTCCGAATCCATGTTTGCGGTGCAATGAGAAGATCAAGTTCGAAGCCGTACTAAATCGCGGAATCGCAATGGGATTCGATGCAGTAGTTACTGGCCATTATGCGCAATTACGTGGTTCCGCAGAAGCGCCCACTTTGCATCGTGCGGTGGATCACGGCAAGGACCAGTCGTATGTATTGGCAGTACTTACGCCTGAACAGATTCGACATTCACTCTTTCCGCTTGGAGATACGCCAAAGGAAGAGATTCGCAAAGAGGCAGAGCGTCGAGGTTTAAGTGTGGCCAACAAGCCCGATAGCCACGACATCTGCTTCATCCCCTCTGGAGATAACGCTGGATGGTTGCGTGATCGCTTAGGAGTAGCGGAAGGTCCCATCGTCGATGAAGAAGGAAATCGTCTCGGTACGCATCAAGGCGCATTTACCTACACCATCGGGCAACGCAAAGGTTTGGGTATTTCACAACCTTCCGACGATGGTCGAGCTCGGTATGTGCTCAAGATAGAGCCAGTCTCAAATACTGTTGTAGTGGGTGCGCATGAAGCGCTGGCAGTCTCCACAATTCTTGGTGAGAAACTCCGGATGTGCGGTCCAACTCCACAAAGCGTCCATCGCGGCTTTGCCCAAGTGCGCGCCCATGGTGCCGCCATTGCGTGCGCTTACGAGTTCGTTGGTGACGCTCTCACAGTCGTACTGGATGAGCCATTGCATGGCCTGGCAACAGGGCAGGCAGTTGTCGTATACGACGGCGACCGTGTGGTGGGCTCGGCGACTGTGACGGCAACTGTTTCAGCGACACTCTAATCGTGCTCATTACTGGCATAGGTTCACTCAGTGGAGAAAACCCAGAGCGCGCTGCGCAGTTGGTCTTTGATCTCTTTGCAGAACTGCCATTTATTCCAGAGCTTCCAGCCCGAGGAGTAGGCAGCGATTTCATTGGCCGCTCGGCTGGCATGCTGCACGACCTTCACGTCGATCTTCAACCATCAGGTTGGCGAATCGTTGATAAAGCTGGCGCGGATGAACGTCGATCCCAAGGGGCGATGTCTCATAGCGTTGATGCGTTTCACGAAATATTCGATGGCTTCGAGGGTCGGATCAAAATTCAAGTAGCTGGCCCTCTCACGCTAGCCGCACTCCTAGAAACCTCCAGAGCGGGTGCAATTCTCTCTGATGAAATAGCTACTAAGGATGTCGCGCAATCTCTTGCCTATGGTGTGGAGTTGATGGTCGCTGATCTTCGACGACGATTGCCCGGAGTCACGTCAATTGTTGTCCAACTAGATGAGCCATTGATCACCCAAATTATGCGTGGAGCTATCAAGAGTGCATCTGGTTTTGGGCGAATTCGAATTCCCAGCCAGGATGAAGTCATCTCTCTGATTGCACTCTTCGCTCGCGATAACGAATTAGTCATGCACTCGTGTGCGGAGAGTGTGCCAATTGAATTAATTGGGCGCACCGCAGTGAGTGCGCTCTCATTAGATGCCACTTTGGTCGGCCGGGCTGAATATGATCTGCTAGCCGAGATGGATGACCGTGGAAAATCAATCTGGTTTGGCATTCTTGGGGGAGTTGATGGGCACTTGCCGCTCGTCTCGACTACCGTGACTTTCGTGCAGAACTTGGCGCGCAATATCGGACTTCCGCCAGGCAGCATGGCGCTCACACATCGATGCGGATTGGCTGGTGCCTCGCCACATTACGTCCGGAAGAGCACCAAGTACCTTTCTGAAGTGTCACAGGAATTGCAGGAGAGATCCGAGTGAAGCCGGCGCAACGGATGCTTGAACTTGCTGAGCAAATTCGCGATCACCAATTTCGCTATTACGTCTTAGACGATCCTCAGATTAGTGATGGGGAGTATGACTCTTTTTGGAATGAACTTCTTGAATTAGAAAAGAAGCATCCTGAACTGAAATCAAACGATTCCCCGACTGAGCACGTGGGTGGTGGATTCTCTACAAGTTTTGAAACTATTTCTCATAAAGAGAAGATGATGAGCCTCGACAATGTCTTTAACGAGGACGAGTTTAGGATTTGGAGCGAGCGCGTCATCAAGGACGCTGGTACTGAAAATATTAAGTGGCTTAGTGAACTTAAGATCGATGGATTAGCAATCAACTTGCTCTACGAAGAGGGAAAGCTGGTTCGTGCCCTCACTCGGGGAAACGGAATGGCTGGTGAAGATGTCACGCTTAACGTGCGCACTATTCAAGGAGTTCCTGATCAACTCGCCGGAACCGATATCCCGGCAATGGTCGAAGTGCGTGGCGAGGTCTTCTTCCCGAATAAACTTTTCGAAGAATTGAATGCTTCACTTGTAGCTATCGGGAAAGCACCATTTGCAAATCCTCGCAACGCAGCTGCTGGATCACTTCGACAAAAAGATCCGAAGATCACAGCTTCTCGACCCCTTCGCATGCTTGTGCATGGGGTAGGTGCTCTTGAAGGCACTCACTTTCTTTCACAGAGCGATGCTTACACTTATCTTGCCAAGTGGGGGCTTCCTACGAGCCCTCGATACAAGGTCTTGGACTCAGTCGACGCAGTAGTCGCATTCATCTCGGAGTACCAGATGCATCGCCATGATCTCGAACACGAAATCGATGGCATTGTGATCAAAGTAGATGATCGAACATTGCAGGATCGCTTAGGTTCCACTTCGCGAGCCCCTCGATGGGCAATTGCATATAAATATCCACCGGAAGAAGTCACCACCAAGCTCTTGGAGATCCGCGTAAATGTGGGACGCACGGGGAGGGTGACTCCTTATGCCTTTCTTGAACCTGTCCGGGTGGCTGGCTCAACTGTTTCCTCGGCCACGCTTCATAACAGCGATGAGGTAAAGCGTAAGGGCGTACTTATTGGGGACACTGTGGTGCTTCGTAAAGCCGGCGATGTCATTCCAGAGATCATCGGACCTGTTGTGAGTTCGCGTACCGGTAAAGAAACGCCCTTTGTAATGCCAAATGAGTGTCCAGAGTGCGGATCAGAGCTTCGACAAATGAGTGATGGCGATGTTGATCTACGCTGCCCTAATTCGCGAAACTGCCCCGCACAATTGCGGGAGCGGCTCTACTACTTAGGTTCGCGGGCGGCTCTTGACATTGATGTGCTGGGATACGAAGCCGCGCAAGCATTACTTGCTGATGGTTTAGTTGAAGATGAAAGCGAAATTTTCGCGCTTACACTCCAAGATTTGGAGCACTCCACCTTCTTCACTAAGAAAGACGGATCGCTCTCAGCGATTGCAGAACGCTTTGTCACTGCACTCGCGGAAGCAAAGAGTCGTCCGTTATGGCGCGTGATTGTGGCACTTTCGATCCGGCATGTAGGTCCCACCGCGGCGCAAGCATTAGCGACTCGCTTCGGATCTTTAGAGAGAATTTCAAAGGCGACCGTTGAGGAATTGGCAGATGTCGACGGTGTGGGTGCGATCATTGCGGAATCTGTAGTTGAATGGTTTGAAGAAGAGTGGCATCGCAACATCGTCACTCACTGGGCGAGTGCCGGTGTGCTGATGGAGCAAGGCGAATTAGAAATACTCCCGCAAACTTTGGCAGGCATGTCGATTGTGGTGACCGGGTCATTATCGAAATTCAATCGAGATGAGGCAGCGGCCGCGATTGTTGCTCGAGGAGGCAAGGCGAGCGGATCTGTCTCCAAGAAGACGGCATATGTTGTCGTCGGTGAGGCTCCGGGATCAAAGTTTGATAAGGCGATCGAGTTAGGCGTTCCGGTGCTCGATGAAGTCGGATTCGAGCGCCTCCTCGCCGAAGGCATGTAGGCGATTTTTCGCCCCTCCCACACTTCGGTAGGCTCAGCCCATGATCTCCCGTGACGATGTTGCCCACCTCGCCCAATTGGCTCGAATTGAACTTGAAGCGAGCGAGATCGATCATTTAGCCGGACAACTCGAGGTCATCCTTGGAGCGGTGGCTCGTGTGCAAGAAGTTGCCAGCGCCGACGTGGCACCGACCTCGCATCCCCTCCCTCTCAAGAATGTATTCCGGCCTGATGTCATTCGCCCTTCGCTCACTCCGGAAGAGGCGCTTTCGGGAGCCCCGGCAAGTGAAGAGCAACGCTTCCGTGTGCCACAGATTTTGGGTGAAGAGTAATGATTACTCAAAACGCGTCGGAGATGGCTGCCGCGGTCGCGGCTGGCGAGATTACATCTGAGGCCTTAACGCAAGCACACCTTTCACGTATCGCCGAAGTTGATGAGAAAGTTCATGCCTTTCTTCATGTCGATGCGGAAGGCGCGCTTGCTCAAGCGCGTGCAGTAGATGCTGCACGTGCTAAGGGAGAGAAACTCTCTCCACTGGCTGGCGTCCCGTTAGCACTTAAAGATGTGATGGTGCAAAAAGGTGTACCAACCACCTGCGGTTCCAAGATTCTTGAAGGATGGCGCCCACCATACGATGCAACAGTCGTTTCCAAATTAAAGAATGCTGGCGTCGTTATTCTTGGTAAAACCAATATGGACGAATTTGCGATGGGTTCCTCCACC
>NSHZ01000039.1 GCA_002737595.1 Actinomycetota bacterium
CCACGGTCCAATCATCGCTCAATACTTTGGTGCGCTCAGAGCCACTAGTGATCATAGGTTCGATCGCTAAAACTAATCCAGGGGTTATCTCTGGACCTTGACCCGCTTTGCCAAAGTTGAGAATGTGAGGCTCTTGGTGCATCTCTGTTCCTATGCCATGCCCGCCATACTCACGAAGGATTCCAAATGTGCCCTGGGAGTTCGTGTACTGCTCGATTGCACTACCAATATCCGTGAGCTTGGCACCATTTTCTCCCGCTGCGATACCGCGCCACATGGACTCTTCACAGATATCCATGAGTCTTTGATCCTGCACACTCACCGCTCCGACACCGATTGAAAAGGCGGCATCTGCATGCCAGCCCTCAATAATGGCACCACAGTCGATAGAGACGAGATCACCATCATTGATTATTCGTGATCCCGGAATACCATGAACGATCTCATCGTTGATCGAGATACAAATCACCGCAGGAAAGCCGTGATAATTCAAAAAATTTGATGTTGCACCGGCTCGTTTGATCACGGCGGCGGCAATCACATCAAGGGCATCGGTTCGCATCCCAACTTTGATCTCATCACGGATTACTTGGTGCATCTGGGCTACGACTAAACCGGCGCGACGCATAACCTTCAACTGATCGAGGGTTTTAATCTGAATCGGCATAAATATCGCTTAAGAATCAGCGCTGAGCGCTGATATCGCCCGTTGAGTGATCTCTTCGACACTTCCCAATGCACTCACGGTTATGAGTAAGCCCTGGCTCCGATAGAAAGCGATGATGGGAGAGGTCTGCTCTTCATAGACTTCAAGACGGCGAGTGATTACCTCTATGCGATCATCTTCGCGTTGGTAGAGCTCGGCTCCACATGCGGGACATTTTTCTTGTGCACTAGTGGGTATTCCACACTCTTTACATGTGCGCCTGCTGGATAAGCGAGAGATGATCTGTGCGTTATCAATCGAGAGCTCAAGCACGGCGGTAAGTGGGCTATTTTTCTCCGCTAAATTGGCGCGCAATACTTCGGCTTGAAGGACGTTGCGAGGAAACCCATCGAGAAGAAAACCCTTCTTCAGATCTGCCCCAAGAAGACGCTCTTTAACCATCTCATTTGTCACTGCATCTGGGACGAGTTCGCCCCTATCCATGAAAGTTTTAGCCTGGAGACCAAGGGGGGTCCCCGCCTTCAAATTCGCGCGGAAAATATCTCCCGTTGCGATGTGCGGAATGGAGTAGTGAGCAGCCAGGAATTGTGCCTGCGTACCCTTACCAGCACCTGGTGGTCCTACCAGGACGAGGCGCATTACTTCAGGAATCCCTCATAGGAACGCTGCTGCAACTGTGACTCGATCTGCTTGGCAGTATCAAGGCCTACACCAACGACGATCAAGATAGCGGTTCCACCAAATGGGAAGTTCTGGGTTGCACCGAATATAACGAGTGCACCGATTGGGATGACTGCAACCAATGCTAGGTAGAGCGAACCAGGTGCGGTGATTCGTGAGAGTACATACTGCAGATACTCAGCGGTTGGCCGGCCTGCACGGATACCTGGGATGAATCCACCGTACTTCTTCATATTATCTGCAACCTCTTCTGGATTAAAAGTAATCGCAACGTAGAAGTAGGTGAAAAAGATAATGAGCGTGGCATAGGAGATTACATAGATCAGATTATCTCCGTTGACAAAGTTTCGACTTATCCATACGGCCCATGCCGCTTGAGAGTTAGTAAAGTTCACAATCAACGAGGGGATATAAAGTAGTGAAGAGGCGAAAATTACAGGGATGACACCGGCCTGGTTGACTTTGATGGGAATATAAGTGCTAGTCCCACCATATGCCTGGCGACCAACCATGCGCTTGGCGTATTGAACTGGAATACGGCGCTGCGCCTGTTCAACGAAGACCACTGCTGCAACGACCACGATTCCCACTGCCATAACGAAGAGGAAGGCGAACCATCCCTTTTGAAGTTTGATAGACCACAACTGGCTTGGAAAACCTGCAGCGATAGATGTGAAGATCAAGATAGACATACCGTTACCGACACCACGATCAGTAATGAGCTCACCTAGCCACATAATTACCGATGTTCCAGCGGTCATGACAAAGATCATTGTGATGATTCGTGACCACGATGTATCGGGGACGATTGCAAGTTCGCAGCCTGGGATTAGTCGTCCTGGTGTGCGAGCAACTGCGATCAAACCCGTCGACTGCAAGACTGCAAGACCGATCGTTAGGTAGCGTGTGTATTGGGTTAGCTTTGCAGTGCCTGACTGACCCTCCTTTTTGAGAGTCTCAAATCGAGGGATCACCACGGTAAGCAACTGAATGATGATCGAGCTAGTGATGTAAGGCATGATGCCAAGAGCAAAGACTGATAGTTGAATCAATGCTCCACCACTGAAAAGGTTGATCAGACCAAAGAGTCCACCGGTCTCCTGGCCCGCCAAACATTGTTGGACGTTTCCGTAGGAGACACCAGGAGTTGGCACAACCGAGCCAAAGCGAAACAGAGCCATGATGGAGAGAGTGAAGAAGATCTTCTTACGTAGATCCGGTGTCCTAAAGGCCATCGCAAAGGCTGAAAGCATTGGTCTTCTCCTCGTTTCTCTATCTGATAAAAGTTTGGTTCAACTACAGGACGGTTGTCTTACCACCAGCGGCTGTGATTTTATCGACTGCCGAAGATGAGAATGCATGTGCGGTGACGTTTACCTTTACTTCGATATCGCCATTGCCAAGCACCTTCACCGGAAGAGAGTCACGTACTGCACCCTTTGCAATCAGATCTGCAACCGTTACATCGCCACCCTTTGGAAAGAGGGCGTTGATAGTCGAGACGTTCACTGCCTGGTACTCAATACGTGCTGGATTCTTGAAGCCGCGCAGCTTAGGAAGACGCATGACGAGAGGTAGTTGCCCACCTTCAAAGCCTGCACGAACCTGATTACGGGCACGAGTTCCCTTGCCACCACGACCTGCAGTCTTACCTTTTGATGCCTCACCGCGACCCTTACGAGTTTTGGCTTTCTTGGCACCTGGGGCTGGACGAAGATGATGAAGTTTGAGTGTCATGGTTATTCAACCTCCTCGACTTTGACTAAGTGACGAACTGAGTTGACCATCCCACGGATCTCTGGACGGTCTTCTTGCACGACGACATCGTTGATGCGCTTTAAGCCCAACGAACGTAGCGTGTGGCGTTGCTCTGGTCTATTTCCGACCTTTGAGCGAATCTGAGTTACCTTCAAACGTGGCATCAGGCACCTACCGTAATCTGTGAAGCACGGATGATTGCAGCTGGTGCCACATCCTCTAATGCAAGTCCACGTCGTGCGGCAATCTGTGCCGGGCTCTCAAGCATCTTCAAGGCGGCAACGGTTGCATGAACCATGTTGATCGCATTGTTAGATCCAAGTGACTTGGTCAAAACATCTGTGATACCTGCGCACTCAAGGACTGCACGCACTGGACCACCAGCGATTACTCCAGTACCAGGGCTTGCTGGGCGAAGGAGCACTACGCCGGCTGCGGTCTCACCCTGTACTGAGTGAGGAATAGTCCCTTGGATGCGCGAGACAGTGAAGAAGGATTTCTTTGCCTCTTCGACCGCCTTTGAAATCGCTTGCGGGACCTCCTTGGACTTTCCGTAGCCGATACCGACCTGCCCATTGCCATCACCGACGACAACCAGAGCGGTGAATGAGAAACGACGTCCACCCTTCACGACTTTAGATACGCGGTTGATGAATACAACGCGCTCCATGAATGGGTTCTTCTCTTTTTCACGGTCATCGCGACGCTCGCGGCGTTCGCCACGACCCTTACCGGCACCTGCGCGATCATTCGAGCCAGGAGCTGCTGTAGTTGGATTAGTAGCCATTAGAACTCCAATCCATTCTCTCGTGCACCATCAGCGACTGCTGCGATGCGTCCGTGATATCTGTTGCCAGCACGATCGAAGACAACCGTTGAGACTCCAGCACTCTTAGCGCGTGTTGCAATTAATGCACCAATCGCCTTTGCCTTTGCACTCTTATCTGCCTTATCGTTTCTGAAATCTGCCTCCATTGTTGAGGCATAGGCAAGGGTCTTGCCCTGTGAGTCATCGATTACTTGAACGAACAAGTGACGCGATGAGCGTGAGACGACCAAGCGTGGACGTGATGCCGTTCCCGATACCTTCTTTCGAAGTCGGAAAGCACGACGGGCACGGGCATTTGTCGCCGAACCTTTGCGGACCTTTACACCAATAGCCATTACTTCTTACCTGTCTTTCCCTGCTTGCGGCGAACAACTTCACCTGAAATACGTAAGCCCTTGCCCTTGTATGGATCGGCCTTACGAAGCTTCTTTATCTTTGCAGCGGTCTCGCCGACGACCTGCTTATCGATCCCAATGATCGCAAACTTTGTCGGTGACTCGACCTTGAATGAGATTCCATCTGGTGCAGGAAAATCAATATTGTGGCTATAGCCGAGTTGGAATTCAAGGTTCTTGCCCTTCTCTGCAACTCTGTAACCAACACCGACTATCTCAATCGTTGTCGAGTATCCAGTCGTTACGCCCTCAACCATATTGGCAACCAATGTGCGAGATAGGCCGTGAAGTGCACGTGTTAGCCGCTCTTCGTTGGGACGGACAATGGTGATGACACCCTCTGTCTGTGAAACTTGAATTGGCTCTGCAACGTTGAGTGATAGCGATCCCTTCGGACCTTTCACAGAGACGCTCTGGCCTGCAATTGTGATTTCGACGCCACTAGGGACGGCGATGGGCATACGACCGATACGCGACATTATCTGATCACCATATGTAGGCGAGAACTTCTCCGCCTACGCCCTTTTTATTGGCCTGCTTGTCTGTGAGCAGTCCAGATGATGTTGAGATAATTGCAACGCCGAGCCCACCAAGAACTTTTGGCAGCGCTGTTGACTTTGCATATACGCGAAGTCCAGGCTTGCTCACACGACGCAAACCGGCGAGTGAACGCTCACGGTTTGGGCCAAATTTAAGGTCAAGAACTAAGTTCTTACCTACTCCATTCTCTGTATCTTCAACGCGATAGGTAGCGATATAACCCTCTTGTACAAGGATCGCTGCAATTCTCGCCTTGACCGATGAAGACGGCATTGAAACCGAATCATGGTAGGCAGAGTTTGCGTTGCGCAGACGCGTTAACATGTCTGCGATGGGATCTGTCATTGTCATACGTGGCCTCGTGGCCTTTCTCGAACTGGTTTCCTCGTCTGAGGACCTATCTCGTTGTTGTTAGTTGGGTGTAATTACCAGGACGACTTAGTGATACCAGGGAGTTCACCACGGTGCGCCATCTCACGAAAGCACACGCGGCAAATTCCAAATTTTTGGTAGACAGCGTGTGGACGGCCACAACGGCTGCAGCGGGTGTAGCCGCGAACCTTGAACTTTGGTTTACGGGCCGCCTTGACGACTAGTGATGTCTTTGCCATCTCTTATGCCTCCTTGAATGGAAAACCAAGGGCTTTTAAGAGCGCGTGGCCTTCTGCATCATTCTTTGCTGTAGTGACGAAGGTAATATCCATACCTCGTTGACGATCAACCTTGTCCTGTTCAATCTCTGGGAACACAACCTGCTCGGTCAGACCGAATGTGTAGTTTCCTTTTCCATCAAACTGCTTCGGCGATAGTCCACGGAAGTCGCGAATACGTGGGAGTGAGATCGAGAGCAGACGATCTGCAAACTCCCACATGCGATCTCCACGCATCGTTACGTGAGCACCGATTGGTTGATTCTCACGGAGCTTGAACTGTGCGATTGATTTACGTGACTTAGTGACCTGTGGCTTTTGGCCAGTAATGGTCGCTAAGTCGCGGATTGCACCTTCGATCAACTTTGAGTCACGAGCTGCATCGCCAACACCCATGTTGACCACGATCTTGGTCAGGTTTGGAATCTGCATCACGTTCTTGTATCCGAACTGCGTCTTGAGTGCAGGGGCGATATCGCTCTTGTACCTACTCTTGAGACGGGCATCTACTTTGGTTGACATCAGATGTCCTTTCCGGTTCGACGTGAGATACGTACATTCTTTCCATCGTCATCTTTGCGAACACCAAGGCGTGAGGCGTTGCCATCACTATCGGCGACCATGACATTTGAAATATGGATCGAGGCCTCAACGGTGATGATTCCCCCGACTTTGACGCCGCGATCCCCCGTTGACTCTTTTGTGTGACGCTTTTGGCGATTCACGCCCTCGATAAGGATGCGATCCCCATCAACGGATAGAACTTTTCCAGTCACGCCCTTATCTTTACCGGCGATAACCAGGACAGAGTCATCTTTCTTAATCTTTGCCATTTTTATAACACCTCCGGAGCAAGTGAGATGATCTTCATAAACTTCTTATCGCGAAGCTCGCGTGCAACCGGTCCGAAGATACGGGTACCACGTGGCTCGCCATCGGCCTTCAAGATCACTGCGGCATTCTCATCAAATTTGATGTAGGAGCCATCGGGGCGACGACGCTCTTTGACTGTGCGAACGATGACGGCCTTAACGACCTCACCCTTCTTGACCTGTCCACCAGGGATTGCATCCTTGACTGAACATACGATGATGTCTCCGATACCGGCGTAACGGCGCTTGGTTCCACCGAGCACGCGGATACAAAGGAGCTCTTTGGCTCCTGTGTTATCTGCGACCCGCAGGCGCGACTCTTGTTGAATCATTTCTTATCCACCAACCCTTACTTAGCCTTCTCGAGAATCTCGACTAAACGCCAGCGCTTTGTCGCCGAAATTGGTCGAGTTTCCATGATGAGTACACGATCGCCCATGCCGGCAGTGTTTGCCTCGTCATGTGCCTTTAATTTGCGTGAACGTGAGAGCACCTTTGAGTACATACCGTGCTTGACACGATCTGATACCTCGACGGTGATGGTCTTATCCATCTTGTCGCTTACGACTACGCCTTCACGAACCTTGCGGAATCCGCGCTCTTCAGTAACTGTTGTCATTAGGCAGCTCCCCCGATTCCTAGTTCGCGCTCGCGAATAATTGTGTAAACGCGTGCAATCTCTTTACGCACAGCGCTCAAACGACCGTGGGTCTCAAGTTGACCAGTGGCTGCTTGGAAACGAAGGTTGAATAGCTCTTCCTTCATCTCACGCACTTTGCCTGCAAGCTCTTCATCTGAGAGCTGACGTAACTCTTGTGCAGTAATAGTTGTAGTGGCCATTTATGCATCCTCACGCTTGACGACACGGCACTTCATGGGAAGTTTGTGAATTGCAAGACGCATTGCCTCATGGGCAACCGCCTCGGTTACTCCTGAGATTTCAAACATCACGCGGCCTGGCTTGACGTTTGCAATCCAAAACTCTGGTGAGCCCTTTCCTGAGCCCATACGGGTTTCAGCAGGCTTCTTGGTGAGCGGACGATCTGGATAGATATTGATCCAGACCTTTCCACCACGCTTGATATAGCGGGTCATCGCGATACGAGCCGCTTCAATCTGACGGTTGGTTACGTATGCAGGCTCAAGGGCTTGGACACCGTAATCACCAAATGCAACTGCGCTTCCACCTTTTGTCGCACCGCTGCGAGATGGATGGTGCTGCTTTCTGTGCTTCACACGACGTGGGATCAACATATTAGTTTGCCCCCTCTTCTGGAGCCGCTGGCTTAGTGATAGTTACTTCACCACGAGGTGCACGAACTGCACGAGGACCACGACGCTCTGGCTTTGGTGCACGTGCCTGTGCCAGAGCTGTTGCTGCACGCTCTGCGCGTGAACCAATGATTTCGCCCTTGTAGATCCAGACCTTTACACCTAAACGACCAAATGTTGTTGCCGCCTCATAGAAGCCGTAATCGATATCGGCGCGAAGTGTGTGCAATGGAACGCGACCTTCACGGTAGAACTCTGAGCGAGACATTTCAGCCCCACCAAGACGACCACCACACTGAACACGTATGCCCTGTGCTCCAGCCTTCATCGCAGATTGCATCGACTTCTTCATGGCGCGGCGGAAAGAGACACGGGCAGCTAACTGCTCAGCGATTCCCTGTGCAACGAGTTGAGCATCGATCTCTGGGTTCTTAACCTCAAGAATATTTAACTGAACCTGCTTGCCCGTTAACTTCTCAAGGCGCTGGCGCAAGGTATCGGCCTCTTGACCACGTCGACCAATAACGATTCCTGGACGGGCGGTAAAGAGATCGATACGGACACGATCACGAGTGCGCTCGATTTCAACTCGAGATACACCGGCACGCTCCATACCTTTTTGCATCATACGACGGATTTCGACATCTTCTTTGACGTAATCCTTGTACAACTTGTCTGCATACCACCGTGACTTGAACTCTGTTGTGATACCAAGACGGAAGCCGTGTGGGTTTACTTTTTGACCCATTAGTTGGACGCTCCCTTCGCATTAGATTTCTTGATATTCATAACTTTTGAACTCGTTTTTACATCGCTCACTGCAACGGAGATATGTGATGAGCGCTTCAAGATACGAAACCCGCGGCCCTGTGCACGTGGGCGAAAGCGCTTCATTGTGCGACCCTCATCGACAAGTGCCTCGACTACCCAGAGCTCTGAGGCATCACGGATAGCAGGGTTTTTAGCCTTGGCATTTGCCACGGCGCTATTGAGAAGTGTGTACACATCGCTGCCTGCAGCCTGTGGAGCAAACTTCAAGATTGAGAGAGCCTCATCGGCGCGCACTCCACGGATCAGGTTGACGATACGTCGAGCCTTCTGTGGTGTGTGGCGGATATCGCGCAGGATTGCACGAGCAATAAGAGGAGCAACTGCCGCATCCACACTTGGTGTTGGAGCAGATGTATCTGTTGTCTTAGGCAAGTTTTGCTCTCCGATCTTCAGTCTTGACGTGACCACGGAAGGTGCGCGTTGGTGAGAACTCACCAAGCTTGTGTCCAACCATGGCATCGGTGATGTAAACCGGGATGTGCTTGCGACCATCGTGAACTGCGATGGTGTGTCCGATCATCGCAGGGATGATCATGGAGCGGCGTGACCAGGTTTTGATCACATTTTTTGTGTTGGCATCGTTTTGCGCATCTACCTTCTTTTGTAGATGCCCATCAACGAATGGACCCTTTTTCAGACTTCTTGGCATAAGGACTCCTACCTACCGCTTCTTATTCGATTTACGACGACGAATGATCATTGAATCTGAGGCCTTCTTCTTACGAGTACGTGCTTCAGGCTTACCCCATGGAGTCACTGGGTGACGTCCACCAGAGGTCTTACCTTCACCACCACCGTGTGGGTGATCCACTGGGTTCATAACAACTCCGCGAACGGATGGGCGCTTGCCCTTCCAGCGCATACGTCCAGCTTTTCCGTAGTTGATATTGGACTGCTCGGCATTGCCGACCTCACCAACAGTTGCACGGCAACGGACATCAACGTTGCGAATCTCACCAGATGGCAGACGTAGCTGTGCAAAGGCGCCCTCTTTAGCGACCAACTGGACAGATGCGCCAGCTGAACGGGCGAGCTTTGCTCCTCCACCTGGGCGAAGTTCAATCGCATGAACGACGGTACCTACTGGAATGTTACGAAGTGGCAGGTTGTTTCCAGGCTTAATATCGGCCTTTGCACCATTTTCAACGGTTGCACCCTGCTCTAATTTATTTGGCGCGATGATGTAGCGCTTCTCCCCATCTGCATAATGCAAAAGAGCGATGCGTGCTGTGCGGTTTGGGTCGTACTCGATGTGAGCGACCTTTGCTGGTACACCATCTTTATCATTGCGAATAAAATCGATGAGGCGGTAGGCACGCTTGTGACCGCCACCTTGGTGGCGAACAGTGATGCGACCTGCATTGTTACGACCACCCTTGGAGTGGATTGGGCGTATCAGTGATTTTTCAGGAGTTGAACGTGTGAGTTCAGCAAAATCTGGGACGCTTGCGCCGCGTTGACCCGGGGTCGTTGGCTTTAATTTACGAAGTGCCATGATGATCCTTTTCTCTTGGAAGTCCAGTCCTGCTTAGGAGACTGGTCCTCCGAAGATGTCGATACGGTCGCCAGCTGCTACCTGCACAATTGCGCGCTTTGTGTCCTTGCGCTTTCCATCACCGAAACGGGTCTTCTTATTCTTACCCTGACGGTTCATGGTGTTCACGCTGACTACCTTCACGCCAAATACCTTCTCAACTGCGATTTTGATCTCAGTCTTGTTGGCATCTGGTGCGACGATAAATGTGTACTTGTTCTCATCAAGTAGTGAGTAGCTCTTCTCAGAGACAACTGGAGCTACTAGAACTTCGCGGTGATCTTTCATGCTCCGACCTCACTCTCGCGTGCAACGGCCTTGACTACTTTGCGTGGACCGGCCAGGAAATCCTTGATTGCAGACTCAGAGAAGACGACATCATCACTTTTTAGGATGTCATATGCATTCAACTGATCTGGTACTAACAGGTGCAAGTCATCGGCGTTGCGAAGAGAGCGCCAGACGAGATCCTCAGAGCGAGAGACAACTACAAGGAGATTCTTACGATCGCTGAACTGACGAACCGCTGCAATCGCCGCCTTTGTAGATGGGGCCATTGTGAGTGAATCTAGGACGTGGATACGGTTATTGCGCGCACGGTCAGAGAGGACTCCGCGAAGGGCGGCGGCGATCATCTTTTTGGGTGTGCGTTGGAAATATGTGCGAGGACGAACGGCGTGAGCGGTTCCGCCACCAATTTGGTTAGGTGAACGTGAAGAGCCCTGACGGGCGCGACCTGTTCCCTTCTGCTTGAAAGGCTTCTTACCACCACCACTGACTTCTCCACGGTTCTTAGATTTCTGAGTTCCTTGGCGAGCAGCGGCAAGTTGTGCCGTCACAACCTGGTGGATGAGTGGGACATTGGTCTGTGCATCAAAAATCTCTGTTGGAAGATCAACTGATCCGACCTTTACGCCCTCTGCATTCTTTACTTCGATAGTCAGAGCCATGAGTTATGCACCTGCCTTTGAGGTTAAGGTTTCAAAGATCGCATGCTTTGCAGCAGAGCGAATGAAGACAAGTTGGCCATCTGGACCAGGAACTGATCCCTTGATGAGAAGTAAGTTGCGCTCTGCATCGACTGAGTGCACGGTTAAGTTTTGAGTTGTGACCGTCACACCGCCCATAACACCGGCCATGCGCATTCCCTTGAATACACGACCTGGAGTCGAGCAGGCACCGATTGAGCCTGGCATGCGGTGCTTACGATCCACACCGTGAGATGAGCCAAGACCACCGAAGCCGTGGCGCTTCATAACGCCAGCCGTTCCCTTACCTGTGCTTGTTCCAGTTGCATCGACGAGTTCGCCAGCGGTAAAGACCGTTGCGCCGATCTCTTGTCCAACGCTGTAAGAAGTTGTATCAAGAGTGCGCAGCTCTGCAACAGATCGGCGTGGTGTCACGCCAGCTTTGGCGAAGTGGCCAGCAAGAGGCTTTGTAACCTTCTTTGGATCAACTGCGCCGAAGGCGATTTGAACCGCCGAGTAGCCATCTTTCTCAGGTGTACGAATCTGGGTCACTACACATGGACCAGCCTCAACAACGGTCACTGGGACCATCTTGTTGTTGGCATCAAAAACCTGTGTCATTCCTAGTTTCTTACCCAGGACGCCCTTGATGGAGGAGCCAGCGGCTTGAGTTGTATATGTCATCTGTCTCGTCCTTTCCTTAGAGCTTAATCTCGATGTCGACGCCAGCTGGCAAGTCAAGACGCATCAATGAGTCAACAGTCTTAGGTGTTGGATCGATGATGTCGATGAGGCGCTTATGAGTGCGCATCTCGAAGTGCTCGCGGCTGTCTTTGTACTTATGAGGAGAGCGAATAACACAATATGTGTTCTTCTCTGTGGGTAGCGGCACTGGACCCGCGACCGTCGCACCAGTGCGCTCGACTGTCTCAACGATTTTCTTCGCTGAAGAGTCAATCACCTCATGGTCGTAGGCCTTGAGTCGAATGCGGATCTTCTGTCCCGCCATGTCCTTCTCCTCTTTCGTTTCGTACTTCGTTAATTAGTCTTTTAGTTAGCGCCGGCGGTTTTTAAGCCGCCGGCGCATGAACAGATTTTTACTTCTTGATCTTCGTTACTCGACCTGCACCCACTGTGCGTCCGCCTTCACGGATAGCAAAGCGAAGGCCCTCTTCCATAGCGATTGGCTGGATGAGCGTTACTGCCATCTCAGTGTTATCGCCAGGCATGACCATCTCGGTTCCTGCAGGAAGTGTTACGACACCGGTCACGTCAGTTGTACGGAAGTAGAACTGTGGACGGTAGTTTGCGAAGAATGGGGTGTGACGCCCGCCCTCATCCTTTGACAGGATGTAAGCCGATGCATCGAACTCAGTGTGAGGTGTGATTGAGCCTGGCTTGCAGACAACCTGACCACGCTCGACATCTTCGCGCTTTAGACCACGCAGAAGGAGTCCAACGTTCTCGCCGGCTTGACCCTCATCGAGGAGCTTACGGAACATTTCAACGCCTGTAACTGTTGTCTTCTGTGCATCTTTACGGATACCAACGATTTCAACTTCCTCGTTGACCTTCACGATGCCGCGCTCGATACGACCAGTGATAACTGTTCCACGACCTGTGATCGTGAAAACATCTTCTACTGGCATAAGGAATGGCTTCTCGGTTTCGCGAGCTGGCTGAGGGATAAATGAGTCCACTGCATCCATGAGATCAACAATCTTGGCGGCCCAAGTAGCATCTCCTTCAAGAGCCTTAAGTGCTGATATACGAACGATTGGTGTGTCATCTCCTGGGAACTCGTACTTATTGAGAAGTTCGCGAACTTCCATTTCAACTAGCTCAAGGATCTCTTCATCATCAACCATGTCTGATTTATTGAGTGCGACAACGATTGATGGGACACCTACCTGACGGGCGAGCAGGACGTGCTCTTTTGTCTGTGGCATTGGACCATCTGTTGCTGCAACGACGAGGATTGCTCCATCCATCTGCGCAGCTCCGGTGATCATGTTCTTGATGTAGTCGGCGTGACCTGGGCAGTCAACGTGTGCGTAGTGACGCTTCTCTGTCTGGTACTCGACGTGAGCGATAGAGATTGTGATACCACGTTGACGCTCTTCTGGCGCCTTATCAATGTCAGCGAATGCAGTAGCTGCATTCAGGGTTGGAAACTTGTCGTGCAGCACCTTGGAGATCGCAGCGGTAAGGGTCGTCTTACCATGATCGATATGTCCGATGGTGCCAATGTTTACGTGCGGTTTTGTCCGCTCGAACTTTGCCTTTGCCATTCTGGTTCCTCTTTCGTTTGCTAGTGCTTCGTTATTAGGGGTTGTGCTCTTTGGTTCTAGTTTTTCAACTAGTTAGGGGGGGTTATTCGCCTCGAACTTTCGCAATGATTTCCTTCGCTACGTTGCCAGGTACTTCGGCATACGAATCGAACTCCATTGAATAGCTCGCGCGACCTTGGGTTCTAGAGCGGAGATCTCCGACATAGCCGAACATCTCTGACAATGGAACTAGCGCCCTAACAACGCGGGCACCTGACCGCTCATCCATGGCCTGGATTTGGCCACGACGACTGTTGATGTCA
>NSHZ01000004.1 GCA_002737595.1 Actinomycetota bacterium
CCAAGAAGCGAAAAGCTGGAGAAGTTACCGCCCTTGTTTATGAGGCTCCTGATTTTGCTGTACCCCAAATTCCCATGAGCGTTTCCACATTCGTGGTGCCCAGCGCAGTTGCTTCTAAGGAGTCCGCGAGTGAGTAACGAATTGATTCCTTCGAAGGATGGTGCTCTCGAAAGAGCAGCGCAGGAGAGCATTCCGGTGTCGAACACCGGGCCAGCGAGCCTTGGAAAGCAATCTCAAGGTTTCGGAGTCACCTTTGCGACCATGTTCAAAAAAGTGAACACCGAGCAGTACCCAGAAGAGAAGGTGCCTACTGCTCCACGTTTTCACGGTCGTCATCAACTCAACCGCTACCCAGATGGACTTGAACGTTGTATCGGTTGCGAACTCTGCGCTTGGGCCTGTCCGGCAGATGCGATCTATGTAGAAGGTGCTTCTAATACTGAAGATGGTCGGTTCTCTCCAGGAGAGCGTTTTGGTCGTGTTTACCAAATCAACTACTTACGTTGCATTTTTTGTGGGCTTTGTATCGAAGCGTGCCCCACTCGTGCGCTCACTATGACCAACGAGTATGAGCTTGCAGATGATGGTCGCGAAAAGCTGATTTACGAGAAGCAAGATCTACTTGCCCCACTCATGCCAGGGATGGTTGCGCCGCCGCATGCCATGTTCCCCGGAACTAACGATGGCGATTACTACCGCGGTGAAGTCACCACCGCTCATCCAAGCCAAGGCGAGCAGGTATGAATTTAATTCTGGCGGCCAATCCTTTTACTCCGGGGCTAACCGGCACCCCCGAGGCGGTGCTCTTCTGGATCCTCGCACCGCTTGCTGTCATTTCGGCAGTAAGTATGATTTTCGTGAAGAAGGCGGTGCATTCAGCGCTGCTTCTCGCCTGGGTCATGATCACTTTGGCGATCTTCTACATCGCAGAAGATGCGCCATTCCTCGGAATCGTGCAGATTGTGGTCTATACCGGTGCGGTCATGATGCTTTTCCTCTTTATTCTGATGTTGGTAGGTGTAGATAGTTCAGATTCGCTGATTGAAACCATCAAGGGCCAGCGCGTCATGGCAATGATTGGCGCTCTCGGATTTGCGGTCCTTCTCATCGCCGCCATCGGCCGTTCCTACACGGGCTTTGCTGGACTAGCAGCTGCAAATACTGACGGCAACGTCGAAGGTTTGGCGCAGTTGCTCTTCACCCGTTATGTCTGGTCCTTTGAAGTGGTCTCCGCACTTCTTATCACCGCTGCTCTGGGGGCAATGGTCCTGGGTCATCGTGAACGCACAAGCGAGCGACCAACACAGCGCGAACTCTCCATCCTCCGGTTTCGACCCGGTTCGAAGTTGCCTGGTGCTCCGCTACCTAGCCCGGGCGTATATGCCTTGCATAACGCGGTCGATGTACCTGCATTACTTCCAGATGGCACTCCTGATCCTTCGTCTGTCTCGCCCGTTTTGAAGGCTCGAGGAGATGTCCTAGACACCAAGGCCTTTGAGATGCGCACGATCGAGGAGGGCGAAGATGAATCCAAATAATTACCTTGTGCTCTCGGCGTTGCTCTTTTCAATCGGAGCCATTGGCGTAGTGCTTCGTCGCAACGCGATCGTAGTTTTCATGTGTGTCGAATTGATGCTGAACGCAGCGAATTTAGCCTTCGTTACTTTCGCTAGATTGCTTGGAAATCTCGATGGTCAAGTAGTCGCTTTTTTCACCATGGTTGTGGCAGCTTGCGAAGTAGTAGTCGGGCTCGCGATCATTGTGACAATTTTTCGTTCCCGTCGCTCGGCTTCGGTCGATGACGCCAACTTGTTGAAGTACTAGAAAGGAGGAATATCGTGGAAGCTACACATGCACTCGCCAGCGGAACTAGTTCGCTGCTGGTCTGGTTGATCGCGCTCCCTGCGCTTGGCGCAACGATCCTCCTTTTGGCTGGGCGTCGTTCTGATAAATGGGGTCATCTGCTGGCTACTGGGCTCTCCGGAGCATCGTTCGTAGTCGGTGTGGTGGAACTCTTCAAGATGCTGAGTCGAGATGGCGAATCACGCGGCGTCTCACAACATCTCTTCACGTGGATCAACGCTGGCTCTTTCAAAGTGGAAGCTGGATTACTCCTAGATCAACTTTCGATTTGCTTTGTGCTCCTTATTACCGGTGTTGGAACGTTGATTCATGTGTACTCGATCGCCTATATGGAGCACGACCATGATCGCCGTCGATTCTTCTCCTACCTCAATCTCTTCATCGCTGCGATGCTCTTGCTAGTCCTGGGCGATTCATTCCTTAACCTCTATGTGGGTTGGGAAGGAGTGGGCCTTGCCTCTTATCTCCTCATCGGATTCTGGAACCAGAAGCCGGCCTATGCGACAGCGGCAAAGAAAGCTTTCATAGTTAACCGCATCGGCGATATGGGACTCACTTTTGCAATCATGATTGCCTTCACGGCTTTTGGCACGGTCTCGTTCCAAGGTGTGGCAAACCATGCTGGTCCGGAACATAAGCAAGTGATGACGTGGATGGGTCTTGCTCTCTTGCTGGCGGCTGCCGGTAAGTCTGCCCAATTCCCATTGCAATCATGGCTCGGTGACGCCATGGCTGGCCCCACGCCTGTCTCGGCTCTGATTCACGCAGCCACAATGGTGACCGCAGGCGTTTATCTCATCACGCGTTCAAACTTTGTCTTCGATTCAGCGCCAACTGCCCAACTCATGGTGGTCATTGTAGGTGTCGTCACTCTGCTCTTCGGTGCACTTATTGGTACTGCAAAAGATGACATTAAGAAGGCGTTGGCGGCTTCAACCATGTCACAGATTGGCTACATGATTCTCGCTGCTGGTCTTGGACCTGCCGGTTACGCCTTTGCAATCATGCACTTGCTTACTCACGGTTTCTTTAAAGCAAGTATGTTCCTTGGGGCAGGTTCGGTTATGCATGGTATGAACGATGAAGTAGACATGCGCAAGTTTGGTCGCCTGCGTGTGGCGATGCCGATCACTTACCTCACCTTTGGTCTTGGTTATTTGGCAATTATCGGTGTGCCACCCTTCTCCGGATTCTTCTCGAAGGACAAAATCATCGAAGCGGCTTTTAACGCCGGAGGTGCCCGTGGCTGGATTCTCGGTTTCGCAGCGCTGCTGGGCGCCGCCATCACGGCTTTCTACATGACACGCGTCATGGTGATGACCTTCTTCGGTCAAAAGCGTTGGGCCGATGATGCACATCCACATGAATCGCCGAAACTCATGACCGCACCAATCATCATTCTCTCGGTGGGATCGATCGCGGCTGGAGCACTCTTTGCTTTTGGTTCTTCATTGCAACATTGGCTCGAGCCTGTGGTGGCTCGTGGATTTGTTGAAGGCGAGCCAGCTCTTCCGCCGATAATTGTGAGCATAATGGCTTTGGTGGCGGTTGCTCTTGGTGTGGCGCTTGCCTACGTGAAGTACGTACGGGTGCCGGTCGAAGCGATGGCACCCACGAATGTTTCCATCTGGACTCGTTTTGCGAGGCGTGACTTGCTACAAGATGCATTCAACGAAGCAGTATTTATGCGTCCTGGCCAATACCTCACCCGCGCACTCTCATTCTTCGACCGCAAGGTTGTTGACGGGACGGTGAACGGTACTGGAGCGCTCTTCGGGGGGCTATCAGTGCGAGTTCGCCGCGTACAAACTGGTTACGTTCGTACCTATGCATTGCTCATTCTGGTCGGCGCCGCACTTGTCTTGGCGGCTATGTTGGCAGCGAGGATCTGATCATGTACCTCTCCTCACTACTCCTTCTCCCGCTGATCGGTTCGGCAGTCATTGCTGGATTGCCAGCCGGTCGTACCTTGCTTGCCAAGCAGATCGCCCTCGGCACGAGTGTGCTCACCGCGCTCTTGGGCATTGCGATGGCACTTCAGTTTGATCGCGCACTCGGAACGTTCCAGTTCGTGGAGAGTCACGAGTGGATTACCTCTTTTGGCGTGAAATATGGCTTAGGTATCGATGGCACTGGTCTAGTGCTCATCTTGATGGCGCTTATCTTGGCCCCTATCGTCATTCTCGCTTCTTGGAATGAAGGACAAGGCGGACGCTTTAGCCAGAAAGCCTTCTTTGCTCTGCTATTGATCTTGGAAACCTTCATGGTCGGCGTCTTTGCGGCCACCGATGTCTTCCTCTTCTATGTATTTTTCGAAGCGATGTTGATTCCTGTTTACTTCCTGATCGGTTCTTTCGGTGGGCCAAATCGCTCATACGCGGCGGTGAAATTCTTGCTTTATAGCCTGTTCGGTGGATTACTCATGCTCGCTGCGGTTATCGGACTATACGTGCTTACGAAGAGTCAATTCGGTGCACCGACATTTGACGTCACTGAGTTGAGTGCGCTCAACATTGATCAAAATCTGCAGCGCTGGCTCTTCCTCGGCTTCTTTATTGCCTTTGCGATCAAGGCGCCAATGTGGCCGCTACATACTTGGTTGCCAGACGCTGCGTCAGCGGCAACCCCGGGAACCGCGATTCTCCTCATTGGTGTGCTCGACAAAGTGGGCACCTACGGCATGATTCGCTACTGCCTTCCACTCTTTCCAGATGCATCACACTATTTTGCGCCGACCATTGTTGTACTTGCGGTCATCAGCATCATCTACGGTGCGATTTTGGCTATTGGGCAGAAGGATCTCAAACGCCTCATTGCATTCACCTCAATCTCACACTTCGGCTTCATCGTTCTCGGCATTTTTGCCATGACGAGTACCGCGGGTGCCGGCGCGACGCTCTACATGTTCAACCACGGATTTTCTACCGCCGCTCTATTCATGGTTGCCGGCTGGATGATCTCTCGCCGGAACTCTTCAACGATTGCTGATTTCGGTGGCTTGCAGCGCGTTACTCCAGTGATGGCGTGGATGTTCTTCATTGCAGGAATGTCGAGTTTGGCGCTTCCGGGCCTTTCTAGCTTTATTAGCGAAGTGTTGGTGCTCGTAGGTGCGTATCAAACCTACCCAGTGGCCGCCATTATTTCGACTGTCGCTATCGTGTTAGCTGCGCTCTATATCTTGATTATGGTGCAACGCTCGCTACACGGACCTATTGCTCCCGGTAATGAGTCGCTGCCAGATCTCACTACTCGTGAGAGAGTGGCAATTGCACCAGTCATTGCCATCATCATTTTTCTGGGATTTGTGCCAAGTGTCTTGCTTAACGTTATTAACCCCACGGTGTCACATACCTTGATGCAAGTTAATGCCACTGAGCCCACACCGACAGCGGGGGAGTAAGAGAATGAATTTCGTCGCCCCAGTAATTAATTACAGCCAAGTCCTGCCAATTCTTATTGTTTTGGGAACAGCACTTCTTAGCGTAATTGTCGAAGCTTTTTTTGCTCGTGAGCGCCGCTATCAGATTCAAGTTCCACTATCGATTGCCGGGCTGGTGGTGGCATTCATTTGGATTCTCAAGATTCGTACGACTACGTCGATTACTGCTGAAAGCGCAGTAGCCATTGACGGACCCGCTCTGGTGCTCCAAGGCGCCATCGTGATTCTAGGTATCGCTGGCTTGTTGCTGATTGCGGAACGCAAACTGGATTCCTCAGGTGATGCTTTCGTTGCGCAGGCTGCGGCAATTCCTGGGTCAGAAGCTGAGCGCACGGCTACCTTGGCTAAGCTCACACAGACCGAAGTTTTCCCGCTTACTCTCTTCGCCATTGCTGGCATGATGCTCTTTCCGGCCGCAAACGATCTAGTCACCATGTTCGTTGCGCTCGAAGTTCTTTCGCTTCCGCTCTACTTGATGTCGGGCTTAGCTCGTCGTCGTCGCTTGCTCTCGCAAGAAGCTGCATTGAAGTACTTTCTACTGGGTGCTTTTTCTTCCGCGTTCTTCCTGTACGGAGCCGCTTTCCTCTATGGGTACTCAGGCAGTGTCGGCTTCCGCCAAATTCGCGAAGCCATTCAGACAAATGCCGGCAATGACGTCTTCTTGCTCACCGGTATTGCGCTTGTCTCAGTTGGTCTGCTCTTTAAAGTGAGTGCGGTGCCATTCCACTCATGGACACCCGACGTGTATCAAGGTGCACCGACGCCAGTTACTGCTTTCATGGCTGCTTGCACCAAGATCGCAGCATTTGGCGCCTTCGCTCGACTCTTTTATGTCGGCCTGAGTGGCGCGCGGTGGGATTGGCGTCCGATGCTCACGGTCATTGCGATCGCCACCATGGTGTTAGGTGCGCTCTGGGCTCTGACGCAAACGGATATCAAGCGCATGTTGGCCTACTCTTCGGTGGCCCACTCCGGATTCATCCTTTCGGGAATCGTGGCTGCGAATAAGGCTGGTCTTTCTGGCACACTCTTCTATTTAGTGACCTACGGCTTCACCACCATTGGTGCCTTTGCAATCGTTACCTTGGTGCGCAACGCCTCCGGTGAAGCCACCCACATTTCAGGTTACGCGGGGCTTGGAAAGCGATCCCCGTGGATTGCCATGCTCTTCAGCCTCTTCTTGCTCGGGTTGGCGGGTATTCCTCTCACGAGTGGTTTCGTAGCGAAATTCGCAGTCTTCTCAGCTGCCTATGAGAGCGGCTCGACCATACTGGTGATCTTTGGTGTACTCACCAGTGCAATCGCTGCCTTCTTCTACATTCGACTTATCGTGCTCATGTTCTTCCAGGATCCAGAAGAAGATGGTCCGACTGTGGCGGCTGTCCCGTTGATGACAACCGCAGCGATTGCGCTCTGCGCCACCGTCACCCTCGTGCTTGGAATTCTTCCTAACGCCCTCGTGCACGTCATTGACGCGGCCTCAAGATTCGTCTTCTAATTGAGCACGTTAGGTATTCCCCACCTAGCACCTGAACTCGAGAGTGCTTTAATCGCTGGCTTGGCTGAGGTCGAAGAGTTTCTGGTCTCTCATGTTGAAGGCGAGTACCCCTTTATTACGGAAGCCTCGCGCCACCTCGCGCTTGCCGGCGGCAAGCGACTTCGCCCACTAATCACTTTGCTTTCCTCGCAATTTGGAAAAGGGATATCTGAAGACGTAATCAAGGCGGCTGTAGTAGTGGAACTTACTCACCTGGCCACGCTCTACCACGATGATGTGATGGATGAAGCTCCGCTGCGGCGCGGAGTTCCCAGTGCCAATGCCAAGTGGGATAACACCATTGCGATTTTGACTGGCGATTTCCTTTTTGCAAAGGCTTCTGACCTCCTGGCAGATCTTGGACCCGAAGCGGTCCGCCTCCAAGCTCGTACATTTGAGCGTTTAGTAACTGGTCAGATCATGGAGAGTGTCGGTGGAGAGGGAGATCAACTCGCCCATTATCTCAAAGTTGTAGCCGACAAGACTGGTTCACTTATTGCCACAAGTGCGCGCTTTGGCGCCATGATTAGTGGGGCTTCTCCGGATGTCGTAGAAACGCTCACAACTTTCGGTGAACTCATTGGCGTAGCTTTTCAACTAGCAGACGATGTCATCGACATTGCGAGTGAATCTGGAGAGTCGGGAAAGACTCCTGGAACTGATCTACGCGAAGGCGTTCCTACATTAGTAACCTTGCATATAATGGCGTCATCGAATCCCGCAGACGCCGCGCTTAAAGAGATACTTTCTCAGCCAATTGAGGATGAAAAAGTGGTAGCTGAAGTTCTAGCAGCACTACAGACTCATCCTGCGCTTGAAATTTCTCGTGCGCAATTATACGAGTATTCGAATGGAGCTAAAGCCAGCGTCAAATCTTTGCCGGAAGGCGCAGCAAAAGATGCTCTAATGAGCCTTTGCGACGCCATTATCGAGCGATCTGCGTGAAGATTTCATCATGTCGGCCCCTAGAAGCAATAAAGACAGCCAGATAAATACGAAACTGATCCAGCTTTCTTGAGACATCTCTTCGTGGAGTACGAAGACTGCTATAAGGAATTGCACGCTTGGGTGTATGTATTGCAAGAGTCCAATAATTGAAAGTGGAAGTCGCGTTGCGGCTCCATTAAACATGAGCAATGGTAAAGTCGTGATAATTCCGGCTCCCGCAAGCAAGATTGATGAACGCAGGTCGAAACCGAATTGACCTTCGCCTATGAATCCTAAATAGATTAGTAATACAAGCGCTGGGATCATAAGCACCAGAGTTTCGGCAGCCAGAGACTCCAAAGCATTACCGTTAAAGTGCTTTTTTATCACAGCATATAGTCCCCATGTGGATGCGATCACGAGAGCAATCCATGGAGGGCGCCCATAAGCGAAGGAGAGAATGACCACGCCGCCAGCTCCAGAGATGCCGGCAAGCCATTGGATTCGGGAAAGCTTCTCCTTGTAGACCACGATTCCTAAAAAGACCATCACTAATGGATTCATGTAATAGCCAAGAGCGGATTCGGTGAAGTAGTTGTTGTTTACTGCCCAAATAAACATAAGCCAATTTGCGGAGAGGGCAAGAGAGGAGCCAACCAGCCACCAAATACGTCGTTTATTTGCCATAAGGTGTAAAAGCACTTGCATCTTTCGCTGACTGACGAGAAGTAAGAGACAAACCAAGAGGGACCAAATGACTCTATGGGCCAAGATCTCTAGAGCAAAAGCGGGTTTTAATAGTGGCCAGTAAAGCGGAAAGAAACCCCATATCAAACAGGCAGAAACGCCATAGATGAGACCCCTGCGATCTAATTTAGCCGTCAAGGCTTAGGCCTTTCTACCGCGGGTCTTTCCACATAGGTGATCGCTCTTTGCTCTTCTGCAACAGTCTTTCATCAAATGGCTTCAAAACATAACCATTCGGTTGTGGTGCAGTAGTGCTATAGCCAGTATTTTCTGAAATCTTACTGAGAACGGCGGGATGAGAATAGTAAATCGTGTAGGTAGCGTTTATGAGAGCGTCCAGAGTCTCTGGAGAGGCTTTCCCGAGATTTTCAAGTATGGATTCACGAGCAGATTGATCAATGATTGAAAAGTTCTCTGGGATTTCTTCGAGAAAAAGCTTTAACCGCTTCATATCACTGATGTAGCTCATGTCAGTGACTAATTCTTTGATCACAATTATTTCGGAAGCCCCGTGGTTATTGGAGGTTGCAGGAATGAGAGTATCCAGGATCGATTTCCATAAGTGTTCAGGCATTCCAAGCGTAGAATTATTCATGCTCGGATGCTTTCAACAAGGGTACTCCCAGCATGGCATCGGCAGCCCTCAAAGCGATTGCTTGAATGGTCGATGTAGGGTTGAGGGCACCTACCGTGACGAAGACACCACCATCAACTATAAAGAGATTCTCACAATCATGGGCTTTGCCGAATTGATCGACAACGGAGGTTTGAGGATCAGACCCCATTCGGGTGGTTCCCAATAGATGAAATCCGGCGCTGGTTACTAAGTCGACGACTCGAATATCTGTTGCTCCTGCCTCCCGGAGAACCGCTTTATTTATCGCGATACCGAAATCCAAAATCTTGCGCGAGTTTTCACTCACCTGATAGGTGATCTTAGGAGCGGGGATTCCAAATTGATCTTTAAGAGTTGGCGATAAAGTCACTCGGTTATGGGCTTCCGGAAGATCTTCGCTGGTGACTGTGATGCTGGCAGTATGACCAAATTGACCATAGAAATCTTCGTGGTGGTGAGATCCCCACTTCACGGGCGAGGTATAGGTCCCTAACGCAGAGCCCAGAGGGCCATCACTTCTAATGGTTTGACCTTGGAATCCTCGAACAAATCCTCGTGAAGGATCGGTTTTGTAAAACTCTTGACTATAAATGCTGCAAGCGAATGGACCTTTAAACCCATCGAGCGCCTCTGAGAATATTCCGGTCACAAGTGCGGTGGGATGAAACATCAAATTTCTGCCCACTTGATCGCTGCTGTTTGCCAAACCACGGGGACACCACTCTGCAGAGCTCAAAAGAAGGAGTCGAGCTGTTCCAACTCCGTTACCAGCGAGCACCACATTATCCGCCGTAATTTCGTGTGTGATGCCCTGCGCATCTATATAGGTCACGCCGGTAACTCGGCCAGGCTTTGAGTTGATTTTTGAGACGCGTGCTTCGGTAATGAGGCGAATTTTGCTTGAGTGCAAGTCAGACCAGTAGGTCACATCTGTACTAGCTCGAGACTTTCGCGGACACCCTAGATCACATGGCCCGCAGTTATTGCACGCAAGGCGCGCACCGCGGTCGGCGGTCAAGATGGCTGCATCAACTGGCCACCAGTGGTAATTCAGGCGATCGTATGCAGCGGCAATTTTTTCAGCTCCGTCTCCCATGGGGAGGGCGGGCATAGTGCGGTGAGGCTTGGGAGGGTATGCGGGGTCTCCGTCCTGTCCGGCAACGCCCATCATCTGATCATTGATTTCAAAGTAAGGCTCTAGATCAAAATAGGAGAGTGGCCAATCCTGTCCAACGCCGTCGAGGGATTTGACTCGAAAATCTTCTGGTTTCAGTCGAGGAAAATGTGCGCCCCAGTGAATGGTTGAACCGCCGACCGCGTTGTAGAGCATGGGGCTGATATCGCTATCTGAATCATCTATTGGATAGTCCCATGAATTTCTACGAATATTCGGGTTCGGGTGGTGTGTTCGGTGGCGAGCGCGCTCCCAGCCAAGAGTCAGTGATGGAGAAGATTCGGGTGCGACCCAGCCACCCTGTTCGAGAACGGTAACTTCGGCGCCCTTCTCTGCCAGACGCCAAGCGACCGCGCTTCCTGCGGCCCCGGCCCCGATTACAAGGTATTGGCACGATGACTTCATCTCAGAATTATACCTTTGGTAAGAGTGCGACAGGCAATGCGGTGGCTTAGGATCTGATGGAGGACTCATTAGAGCGCTAGGGGAGCGATGAACGACCATTCTAATAAAGGCGTAGTAGTTACGGGTGCTGGAAACGGTATCGGGCGCGGAATTGCAGAGCGCTTTATCAACGAGGGCGCTCACGTTGTCCTACTGGATATCAACGAAGCTGCAGTCACTTCGCTTGCAGATTCTTTAGGCCCCAAGGCGCATGCGGTGGTCGGCGATGTCCGCAACGAATCTGAGATTCAAGTCGCTATCGATATGGTGGTGAAGCACGCTGGAGCGCTGGATATCATGGTTAATAACGCTGGCATCATTACGATCGCGCCAATCGTAGAGACGGATCGGGATAGCTGGATGCGAATTCTCGACATTAACGTGATCGGTATCGCCCTCGGTTCGAAGCTAGCGGCTAAGCAAATGATTCTCCAAGGCAAAGGTGGAGTTCTGATAAATGCTTCATCAGGCGGGGGAAGACACGGAGTTGCTAATTTGTCGCAGTACTGCGCTTCTAAAGCAGCGATCATCATGATGAGTCAATCGCTCTCACTAGAGCTTGCGCCTCACAAGATTCGAGTCAACTGTTATACCCCGGGACACATCATGACTCCACTTTGGGATGATATTGCTGATGGTATGAGCACCAAAATGGGTCAGACCAGGGATCAAACCCTAGGTACTTTTTTGGAGACTGTTCCCTGGGGACGCTTCGGAACGCCTGCAGATGTAGCGGCTTCGGTCTCGTGGCTTTGCACAGATGATGCGGAATACATCAGCGGTCAATGTATTGCAATGAATGGCGCTGAATTGCCCTGGTAGGAATGCTTTATGAATGTGAGAATTCTTGCGCGATTTCTTTGCGATAGGTGATCCACACATCTTCATGGCGCTTCACGTGTTTGAGAAATTCCTCGAACGCGCCAATTCTTCCTGGGCGTCCCACGATGCGTAAATGTAGGCCGACCGACATCATGCGAGGTTGTGCTAGACGTTCTTCGTAAAGTCGGTCAAAGGTATCGATGTTGTATTTGAGCCAGTCGGTGGGTGTGTAGCCCGGATCCGCCCACATCTTCATATCGTTCGTATCGATAGCATAGGGCACCACAACAATTGGGCCTGATTTGGTCTCTTCCCAGAATGGCCAATCTCCCGAATAGTCATCCATGCTGTAAAGGAAGCCCTCGGATTTTAAAATTGATCGTGTCTCTTCAGTAAAAAGGTAGCGAGATAGATGCCCTACCGGAGCGATACCGATAGAGCGTTCAATCGAGTCGCGCGCTGAAACTATAAACTCACGTTCTTCCTCAGTAGTCATCTTAAATTGGTGGATCCAGCGGTAACCGTGGCTGGCAGCTTCGTCTCCACGACTCTTGATGAAGTCGGCAATTTGTGGAGCACGTTCTAAAGCAACTGCAGCACATGTCCACGTTGCTGGAATGTCGTATTTGGTCAAGAGATCGGCAACGCGTTTGAACCCTTCTTTTATGCCGTACTGATAATTAGATTCATTTCCCGGATTGCGGACGGCACCCTTTGTCACCAGATTCATCTCATCTACTGGCTCGGCTTTTCCGTCGCCGTCAAGAAGAGAAATTTCAGCGCCTTCTTCTACGTTAACTACGATCGAAAGGGCTAGGGCAGTCTTTGATGGGCGTGGGGTGAGCATCTTTCCTCCGGGCGCGCAGTGTCAGTAATGGGTACACTAGCAGGGTGTCTGATCTTGAATTAGTGATTAGCGATGGCATCGCTCGTCTGATCATCAATCGTCCTTCGTGTAAGAATGCCCTTAGCTCAGAAATGTGGGCGGAGATTCCACTACTTTTGAAGGAAGTAAGTGGAGTGCGCGCCCTGTCTGTCCAATCCGCTACCGCCGGAGTCTTTTCTGCGGGCGCGGATATAAATGAGTATCGAGAAAATGCGGGTAATTCGGAGTGGGGATTTGAGAGTCAAGCTCGTATCGGTCGGGCGTTTAGTGCACTTCGTGCGTTTGAGGCGCCCACATTTGCTTTGGTCGATGGTCCATGTTTCGGTGGCGGAGCTGGAATAGCAAGTGCTTGCGATTTTCGGATTGCAACGGAAAGTGCAACTTTTGCAATAACTCCCACCAAGCTTGGAATGCTATATCCGTACGAGGAGATGGTGCATCTCGTCGATCTCGTCGGGGTGACCGTGGCAAAAAGGATTCTTTACTCTGGGGCTACATTTACTGCTTCCTGGGCTCTTCGAGTCGGATTCGTAGATGACGTCGTTGCCGACTCCGATCTTTACAAGTCTTTTGATGCCCGCATTGCCGATTTAGCAGTTGTGAGCGCGGCGGCCGTGCGCAATACGAAGAAAATGTTTGCTCGAATTACCTCTGGGGTGAGGATTGAAGACGAGATCGCGCGCTTAGCAATAGTTGAAGCCTTGGAAAGCGCCGATCATCTCGAGGGTCTCAATGCATTCTTGGAAAGACGTCAAGCAAAATTTAGTGATTAGTATCGAGCTGATTTTCCAGCCAGAGTCCTAAATTAAGAACCTTCTGATCGCTCTCTCCGACTAACTGGACTGATCGCCTAGTCGTTGGTTCGACGATTGAGAGTGCTGCTAATCCCGCGATATTAACCCAGGCTGCTAAGTCTGCGGCACCGGATGGATTTTCGTCGAGATCTGGCGCTCCTGCGGCAGTTGTGGGAAGCACCATGACATCGAAAGTCTTGAAGAGCGCGCTCGCTTGGTTCTGGAATTGTGAAATCTTATCTTTCGCTTCCAAAATTTTTGTAGGCGATAATGTATTGACGAAATTCATAATCGAAAGGAATTCATTTGAAAAGCCTGGTTGGGTGGGGGATCCGGAAAGTCCTAAACTCGCACTTCCTTCAAGCTCGCATATGAGCAGACCAGCTCTTCGTATCGCCCCGGCATCAAAATCATGAGGTATTTTCTGCCTACTTGCTCCAAGTCTGCTCAATATGTGCGAAACGGCATCTTGTCCCACGACGTCTGCGTGTGTTGAAAGGTGAGATCCCACAATCTTCAGCGTTGAGGGGTCGATAGGAGCGTAGGCAACGTTTTGGAGAGAGCTAAGTATTGAAACCAGATCGCGGACCGATGTAGTTAGTAGTCCTATTGAGTCGAAGTCTTCAGCAAGTCGGACGAGCCCTTGATTTGAAATGCGCTCTCTCGACGGTTTGTACCCGATAATTTCACAGTAAGCAGCGGGAATTCGTACGCTTCCCATGGTGTCTGAGCCAATCGAGAATGGCAGCGCGCCAGACCCGACGATTGCGGCCGAGCCACCACTTGATCCACCAGCATTAAGTTTTGGATTTACCGGGTTGCTGCATAATCCGGTAAAGGCGTTGGCGGTGACGGCACCGAGTGCGCCCTCTGCCATTGTTGTGGTTAAGGTGGGGATTGCTCCGAGTTCTCGAAGTCGAGAAACGATCCAGCCATCCTGGGTGGCGGGCACTTCATTATTTCGCGCGCCAGATGTCGTGACTATTCCTTTGATATCGATATTGGCCTTCACACCAAAGGGGATACCATCAATTGCTGATTTCTTAACGCCATTTGCCCTTCTTAAGTCCGCTTCTAATGCCTCAACACGTGAATATTTAATTCTCTGTTCTACTGCATGATGTACATCAATAGTTTCGAGAGCCTTTTCAACTAGCTCTTGGGAAGTAACTTCGCCTGCGTCTAGCCGGAGAATTGTTTCTGAAAGTGCTGATTTCATGTTCGAACATCTACCAGGCGAATGGGTTTTTGCCTGGTAGTGAGTTGAGTAGTTTCTGCTGTTTCTCCCACTCCCACAATCTCTGCGCCAATTTTCAGGCCAAGAGTGAAAGAGAGGTGGTCTTCAATTTGTAGTCTCAATGACTCGCTCTGCTCGCGAACCTCTACGACGACAACGAGGTGATCAGAGCCTGCCTGATTCTTCTCTAGCCGCGCGTAGTATTCGCCAGTAAAGCTGGGAGTATTGATGAGAATGGCGCTCAAGGCTGTGGGATAAATATTGATACCACGCAATTTGACCATGTTGTCACTACGGCCAAGCAATCCGGCCATCCGGTCGAATGGTAGGTTCGCGCTTCCTCGCCCGGGTAGCAGAGCGGTGAGATCATGAGTGTTAAATCGAATCAGTGGAGCAAGATCGGATTTCGCAAGACTGGTGACCACCAATTCACCACTCTCACCTTGAGGTGTCGGAGCATGCGTCTCTGAATCCAAAATCTCTACAAAATTAGCGTCTTCCCAAATATAGAGACCATCTCGTTCGGGACCCTCTGTCGAAAGAATTCCGGTATCTGCGACGCCGTACCAATTAAAGGCAGGTACACCGCCCCAGGCTTCTTCTAGTTTCGTGCGACCACCCTCAGGTAAGTGGCCAATAATCATGCGGACCTTTAGGTCCCGAGCTGGATCTAAACCTTGTTCGCGCACCACTTCGGCCAGGCGAAGCAGGTAATCTGAAAAACCCACAAGAACGGTGGCGCCAAATCGTTTAATGAGCTCAACTTGGCGTTCTGATCGCGTCTCGGCTCCGGTACCGGCAGAGATGTATGTGGCATCTGTGTAACGCACAACGGATTCCCTGATGTAATGCCCACCATTGATGAGCCCATGCCCATAAACGCCGTGAACAATATCTGAAGCATTGACGCCGAGCCATCGATAAGTGCGTCCAAGAAGGAGATTCTGTACTTCACGGCCCCACGGACCCCAAACCACAGGTTGTGGCGCCCCGGTAGTGCCGCTAGTTGTTTGGATTACTCGTGCCCCCGATTGGCCCGACGCCGAGATTGCTAACGAACCAAATGGTGGGAATTCTTCAACGTCATTTAAAATCGCGGTCTTATCCACAATCGGAAGCTGCGGCACATCTGCAAGCGAAGTGATGTCGCCAATTCCAATACCGGCATTTTTCCAGAGGCGTTGGTAAAAAGGAGTAGCCCATGCGGCGCTGAGTACTTTTTTGAATTCACTTTCTTGGATTGCTCGTAGTTCATCTCGAGACATGCCCTCATACTTATGAAGGAAATCAGGACCACTCGGAAAAGAATGTGAAAATTCTGATGTGTCAAATGAATCAAAATATGGAGAGTTGCTCATAGGAGCTCTATCAATCGAGAAACATCTTCCACATTCTCCAAATTGTCCAGCAGCTCCTTGAGTCGATCGTGTACTTGACTCTTTCCCGCCGCGTCTAGATTTCGCGCGAACTTCTCCTCCAGTTCCTTCTGACTCATCGGTGTGCTCGGAGAGCCCAGCGAGGCTGGCAGAGTAATGGAATGTTGCTCTCCACTCTTAAGTTTCACCACGATAGTTTGCGGATCGAAGGCGTTTGGATTTGGATTTGTATCCATGATAATTTTCACTCGGTTAGCGGTCTCTATGACATGGGGGTTTCTTAGCCGCTCTTCGCTGTAAGAGTGCAGAGTGACACTTCCGTCCATGAGCGCGTTTGGAATGAGATATGCGAGGCAGAGTCTTGCGGTGCCAACTTGCATATCAATGGTGGGCAGTCGGCCGACTAATCCTTTGACCATTGGAGGAACGTGAGCTTCAACTTCTAGGACATCATCAACTGTGAATCCATAATCCTTTTGTAGTTGAAGAATTCCATCTAGGGCCGCATGCGTTGCTCGGCCAGATGGGAAAGGTTTGATGCTGGTGCGCTCTACCTCCCAGATTTTACCAAGTTGTGCTACCAAAGCATGTGGATCTCCCGCACCCTCGATCACTCCAAAGTATCCATACTTACCATCAAAAATTTTCTTTGGTCCACGAAAACCTGCGAGTGCGAGGTCCCATGCGTTAATTGCGGCGCGTGCATTAAAACCGATCTGCAGTGCGAGCACCTGCGCTCCCTCAGTGTGCGGTTGCATAGTGCCGGCAATTTGCGAATAGACGACGCCCATCGCGGCCTCGGCCTGTTCAATTGATGCTCTGGTCGCTGCGGTAATAGCGGCTACTGCGCCGAGCGCGCCGGCAGTTGCTGGGCGGAAGAAGCGCAATGGTGTGCTGGTAACGACGCCAAGACCTGCGGCTATATCCACGCCTATGGTTACGGCTCGAATGAGGTCTCTTCCGGAGAATTTCTGACCGGTCTTTTCGGCGCGTTCCATGAAGGCCAAGGTGACTGGAAAAACCACCGTCATAGGGTGAACTACCGAAGGCTCGTGGATAGCGTCGAACTCCAGGGTGTGCATCTGATGCCCATTCACCATCGCGGCCAAGGCAGCAGGTAAGGCGATCCCGGAGGTCCAGGCGTGCGCCTCGCGGCCGCTTCCCCAAGAATCAACCGCGTGCAGAAGAATCTTGCTCTCCTCGGTGATTGCCCCTGCCAGGCCCACCCCTACGGCATCGAAAATAAGGCGCTTAGCAGCGGTTAAACCGCTCTGACCTGGACCTTCGAAAGAGCTTTCGCGGGCATGATTTACGAAGGCACGCAGGATCGATTCATCTCCTGAGTCGTGTCCGTTGGTCATCTCTCACCCTTCTGATGGAGGTTGAGCCTGGTCATCAGCTACTCTCACTTTCATGGCCATTCTGGGACCTCATGGGAGGGTGGTGCAACATGGAGAATTATATGTCAGACAAAACCTTGCCAGGGGGCACCTGGCTAGGTAAGAATCTCATTGCTTACTATGTTGGCTGGATTCCATAACCCGTGGGGTCCGATTCGATCGTAAATAAAAGGAGATCGTAAATGTCCCTCAAGCGCGCGATATCTGCCGCGGCCATTTTCTCGATCATCGTTCCGACAGGTCTTTTCATGTCAGCTGCTGGAAGTACAGCAGCTACATCGCAAGTGACCTTCCTGTCGGAAGATGTCCCTGCTGGTCTTGATTATGACGGTCCTTCGGCCGCCATTCCTGCAAGCCAGGTCGGAATGGTTAACCTCATGGAACCCCTCGTCTATTACAAGAAGTCGGGTAAGTCTCCAACAGGTGTAAACCTCTTGAAATTTGGTTACAACCCTGCTGATTTCCAAGGTCGCCTTGCTGAATCAGTCACCAAGAATGGTCTCGTTTGGACCTTCAAACTTCGCAAGAATGTTGTTGGTTGCAAGGGCGAGAAGTTCACCGCCGATGACGTGATTTACACCTTTGCTCGTGCCAAGTCAGTATCTGGCGCTGCTCCAATCGGATACTTCCTTTCTGCCGTTGGTGGCATCAAGGATTTCGCCACGTTCGATGGCAAAGTTCCACTTGGTGATGAAGTAAAGAAGATCGACGATTACACCGTGCAGATCACGCAGGAGAAAGAAAACAAGCTCTTCCTCCCAGCTCTGACGATCTTCGGCTTGGGAATGTTTGACAAAGAAGGAATGGAAGCCCAAAAGACGGCTACAGATCCTTGGTCACATGACTATGCCAACACAGTGAACCTTCCTTCATTCGGTCCTTACTGTCTCTCAAAGTGGACCAAGGGCAGCGAATTCGTACTCACCGCTAATCCTAAGTACTACGGTGGAAAGCCAGCAATTTCGAAGATTGTGCTCCGTAAGGTTCCACAATCTGCTAACCGTCTCGCAGCCATCCGCACCGGTGCCGCACAGCTCACCGAGCGTCTCACCCCGAAGGAGTTCTCAAGCCTTAAGGGTGTTAAGGGTGTTTCTGTTGGCTCTGTTGTAGGTAATGAGTCGCTCTTCTTGAACATGAACTACAAGGTTGCCCCATGGGATAACATCAAGGTTCGTCAAGCAGTGGCTTACGCAATCAACTATGACAAGATGATCAAGAATGCCTACTACGGCCAAGCAAAGAAGTGGAAGAGCCTCGTGCCTTCTACTTACCCGGGCTACTCGGTTCCAAAGACCCAGTACTCCTACGATCCAGCAAAGGCCAAGGCCCTTCTGGCTGCGTCAGGTTACAAAGATGACGGTTCACTCAAGCTCACTTATGTGGCTGAGAAGGAATCAATTCTCGGACCAGTCGTGACACAGATCAAGGCAGACCTCAAGGCAATTGGCCTTAACGTTCAGCTCGATCCGCTGCCACAAACGCAATTTGGTGATCGTCAGCTCACAAAGCGCGATCTCCCATTCGCAGTCAATGATCAAGAGAAGCCGATCGGTGTAGACGCCGGTTATGCGACGTATCTCTTCTTTATTACTGGTGGACTCAACAATATGGATAACTACTCCAGCAAGTTTGTTGACGACACCTACCAGGCGATTGCTACTGAAGCAGACACAGTTAAGCGCAATGCTGGCTTAGCAGCTATTCAGGAACAATTGGCTAAGGATGTAGCTTGGGTACCTGTTGTCGAGTTCGCCACTCAGTGGGCCTTCTCGTCGAAGCTCTCGGGTATTACCTGGCACCCAGATAACTGCGTACGTTTCTTCGATCTCAAGATCTAGAGAACGGTTGAGCGGTTATCAATAGTTAAGGAGATCAGCGGTGCGAAGGTACGTATTACGAAGGCTTGCAGTAGGTGTACTCCAGGCTCTGGGGATCACGATTGCAGTGTTCTTCGTAATACGTGCCTTACCCGCTGATCCTGTTTCTAGGATCGTGGGAATGAATCCCACTCCTGAATCAATTGCGCAAGCAAGGCGCGCGCTGGGGCTTGATATGAGCCTCTTCCAGCAGCTACTTACATTTTTAGGTTTTCACGGTAACGGTGTCTTTACCGGCTCCCTTGGAACCTCTTGGGTTTCTGGATCGACGATTCTCTCAGAAATCGCCATCACCTTGCCAACGACTATTCAACTCATTGTCACCTCGTTCATAGTCGCCCTTGCTGTCGCAATTCCTATTGGAATGGCAACAGCCCGACGACCCGGTGGCAAATTAGATAAGGGCGTTTTCGGGTACGGGCTCTTCGCAGGTGCTCAGCCGGAGTTTTGGTGGGGTTTGATTTTTATCTTCGTCTTCTACTTTAAAATGGGAATAGCCCCAGCGCCGCTGGGACTGCTCGATCCAGAGTTGACCGCCCCCGATGCGGTGACCAACTTTGTCCTCATCGACTCATTAATAGCCGGTGATTTCACCGCTTTCAAGAGCGCTCTCGGGCACCTTGTTCTTCCAGTGCTCACGCTTTCATTTTTGTTGGTGGGACCGCTTTTGAAGATGACGCAACAAAGCATGTCGAGAGTCTTATCGAGCGAGTTTATTCTTTACCAACAAGCTTCTGGATTAGAAAAGAAATCGATCGGACGTTCTACACTTCGATCAGCCCTAGCTCCCATCATCACGCTGACCGGTATCCTCTTCGGATTCATGCTCAGCGGTGCTGTTTTGGTTGAATCGGTCTTCTCGCTTAATGGTCTCGGACAGTATTCAGTTGCTGCGGTCCTTAATCTCGATTTCCCTGCAGTACAAGGTGTCATCCTGGTCATTTCTGTAATCTCGCTCTTTGTCTATCTCGTCTTGGATCTGCTGCTCGCGAAGATCGATCCAAGAATCTTGGTAAAATGATGCAAAAGCGCAAGATTGATCCACTCCTGCTTATTGGCCTAGTAATTATCGCTGGATCGCTCTTCTTGGCGGTCTTTGGCAATTCCCTTGCACCATATGATCCACAAGAACCCGTAGGTGACTTCTCTATGCCACCTTCTGCGGACCACTGGTTTGGTACAGATGGATCAGGGCTTGATGTATTTAGTCGAGTACTTGCTGCGCCACGAGTGGATGTAGCAATCGCAGTGACTGCCGCAATTGTTTCAGCTTTCTTGGGTACTGGGATCGGTCTATACGCGGGTTATTTCACCGGACGGTTCTCTGAAATTGTGATGCGAATTTCAGATATTTTGCAGTCATTCCCTGTGTTTATTCTGGCAATGGTGCTCGTTACGCTTACGGGAAGAAACGTTGTCAACCTCATCTTCGTGCTTGCCTTCCTATACACGCCGATTTTTGTGAGGCTCACCCGAAGCGAAGTTTTAACTCAACGGACTCGCACTTACGTTGAAGCAGCCCGTGCCACCGGAAATTCAGAATTCCAAATTGCGACGCGTCACGTACTTCGAAATTCGCTTGCACCATCCCTTGTGCAGCTTTCAGTTACTGTTGGTTTTGGAATTCTCCTCACTGCGGGTTTGAGTTTTGTGGGTGCAGGTGTGCGGCCACCGACACCTGAGTGGGGGATCATGATTGCATCAGGGGCTCCCAACATCATTCTCAACGAATGGTGGACATCAATTTTCCCGGGTATTGCTATTTCTATTACCGTTTTTGGATATGCAGCCGCAGGCAATGCAATCGAACGTTGGGCTCGCAAATAATGACTCCTACAGAACCTCTTCTCAGCACCCATAATCTGACCGTCAAATATCCCTATGGTGATGTACAGAATGTTGTCATCGACGAGTTGAATCTTGATCTTTATCCCGGCCAAATCGTGGGACTACTGGGAGAAAGTGGTTCGGGAAAGTCCTCTTTAGCACTTGCTCTTATGGGTCTGGCTAGGCACCCTGGAGTTGTCAGCGGAGAAGTCAATTTTCGGGGTCAAGATTTATTGAAGATGGACGACGAAGAGTTGCGTCAAATTCGCGGTAATTCGATTGGGCTCATTACTCAGAAGCCGCGCCAGGCTCTGGATCCACTTGTTAATGTAGGTAAGCAGATTTCACGTGTATACCGGGCACATTCACAAGCCTCGAAGGAAGAAGGACAGATTCGTGCAGTAGAACTCCTTAGGTCGGTCGGCATCAATGATGCGGAACGCAGGGTGAGTGCTTATCCGCATGAACTCTCTGGCGGGATGGCCCAGCGTGCGCTCATCTCGATGGCTCTTAGCGTCGAGCCAGATCTCTTGGTCGCAGATGAACCAACGAGTGGTCTGGACGTGACCATCCAAGCTCAATTTCTGGATCGGATGTGGGAGCGGGCCCGCGATGCAAATATTGCTGTTCTAATTGTTACCCAGGATGTTGGAATCGTAGCCAACTACTGCGATCGCATTGTGATCATGGAAGACGGAAAGATTATCGAAGATCGGGCCACAGTTGAATTCTTTGCGGATCCTCACACCGATTATGGTAAGAAATTAATACTTTCCTCTGGGGCGGACGCTAAGACTTCCAACGCGGACATTGCGGTTATCACTTCACCCGAGATCTTGCGCGCCACGGACCTGCGAAAAACTTTCGAAGTGGATGGCGGAAAGCGTCTGCAGGCGGTGTCAAATGCGAGTTTCCAAATACATAAGGGACGCTCGCTAGGTTTAGTAGGTGAGAGTGGGTCGGGGAAGACTACTGTTGGCCGTTTAATTTTGCGATTGGCCGATCCAGACTCCGGAGAAGTATGGTTCAAAGGTGAGCGAATCGATTCCATTTCGCCGAAGGAGTTTCGCAAGTATCGTTCAAAAATTCAAGCGGTATTTCAAGATCCATTCGACTCTCTCAATCCTCGATGGCCAATTGAGAGGGTTATTCGTGAACCTCTCGATTTGCATACTCAACTGAGTAAAGAAGAGACGTCGGCGCGTGTGAAGGAACTAGTTTCTTTAGTAGGCCTCACCGAAGACATTTTGCCGTTACGACCTGGCTCGCTCAGCGCTGGCCAGCAACAACGTGTGAGTCTTGCTCGCGCGCTGGCAACTGAACCAGAATTTCTCATTCTCGACGAACCGACATCTGCGCTGCCGCCGGCAGCTCGAGCCGATATGATCCGGCTTCTCAAGTCTTTGCAAGAGCGCTTAGATTTATGTTTTATTTTTATCTCACACGATCTCAGTACCGTCCGCGAGCTTTGTCACGACATTGCCGTCATGTATCTTTCGGAAATCGTAGAGATGGGGACGTCTGAACAAGTCTTTAGCGAGCCGAGCCACCCATACACCCGTGCACTACTCGATTCCGTGCTTTTTCATGACCCGAATAATCGACGAGTCGATCGAAAAGTTAAGACAGAACTTGAAGGTGAGATCCCCAGCCCGGTGGACCTTCCGCAAGGTTGCTATCTCGCCGCACGCTGCCCCATAGCAGAGCAACGCTGTCGCGACGAACATCAAGAATTGATACAGATTGGGCCGTCCAGATCGGTGCGCTGCTGGAAGTCGGTAGAGGCCAGTAAGTGATGGTCGCATTCCACGACGAGGTTAACGTGCTTGTTGTTGGCGCCGGCGCTGCCGGGGCGGCTTTCACGTGGCGATTAGCCAGCAAGGGAGTCGCAGTTACTTGCCTGGAACAAGGCGAGTGGCAAAGTCCCGAAAGTTCACTCACCGCTTTGGAAAATTGGGAATCGAAGAGACTTCGAGAGCGTTCGCCTAATCCAAACATCCGGCGCAACACTGCTGACTACCCAATCCTTGATGACACATCCATCATTAAACCCGCCATTTTCAATGGAGTTGGTGGAAGTACAATTCTCTGGTCGGCTCATACACCACGATTTAGGCCTTCAGATTTTCGAGTAAAAAGTTTGGATGGAGTTGGCGCAGATTGGCCAATCTCTTATTGGGATTTGGCGGAGTACTACGAGATAAACGACGAGATGATGGGAACTTCCGGCCAACACGGCGATCCTGGAAATCCACCTCGCACTCCACGCACCACACCACCTGTACCACTTGGATTAGCGGGGGCACGAATTGCCGAAGCCCTCAATGATTTGAAGTGGCATTGGTGGCCCTCGGATGGAAATATTTTGACTTTGGATCGCGGTTCGAGAAAGGCATGCAACGGCTGTGGCCCATGCGAAATGGGTTGCGCGAATGGGGCCCGCGCATCGGTAGATATTACTTACTGGCCTGCAGCTCTCGCCCTAGGAGCTGAATTACGCACTGGAGCTACGGTTCGACGAGTTTTAGTTGATGCAAGCGGACGCGCCTCGGGGGTTGAGTGGGTTGATCACACTGGTCAAGAGCGCGTGACTCACGCAAATATCGTGGTGATGGCGTGCAATGGCGTAGGAACCCCCCGAATCCTGCTCAATAGCGTTTCTAAAGAACACCCACGCGGCCTCGGTAATTCATCAGACCAACTTGGTCGCAACCTGATGCTGCACCCTATCCCTGTGGTGACTGGTGTGTTCGACGAAGATGTGCAAAGTTGGTCAGGTAACGATGCTTTTGCGCTACTTATTCAAGAGTTCTACGAAAACGATGAAAGTCGTGACTTTAAGCGTGGATATGAAATGCAAGTAACACGTGGACAAGGACCATTGGTGACTGCATTGGGTGGCTTCAGCCACGACATTCCATGGGGACTTGGCCATCATGAAGCTTTCGAGAAGTTTTTTGGTCACGTTGCAACTGTTGCCGTTACTTGTGAAGACCTACCCCATCCGAATAATAGGGTCACGATTGACCCATCGGTGACCGACCGATGTGGAGTTCCTGCGGCTCGTATGTCTTACGAATTAGAAGAGAACAGCAAGAAAATGATTAAGCACGGAGTCAAGAGTGCTACCGCTTTACTCGTGAAGGCTGGTGCTCGTGAAACCCATGCAAAACCTTTTGCACCTTCTGCAGGATTTCACCTGATGGGGACCGCCCGAATGGGAAGCAATCCGAAAGATTCTTTTGTTAATCAGGCTTGCCGCTCTCACGATGTACCAAATCTGCTGGTCATTGATGGAAGCGTTTTTGCGAGTGCGGGTGCGGTAAATCCCACTCCTACCCTTCAAGCTGTGGCGTTAAGGGCAGCTGACCTTCTTAGAGAGGATGCCCTCGTATGAGCACTCTACTTGATCGTTTTACTAATGATCTACTGCCGGGAAATGACCATTGGCCTGCTGCGGTAGAAATAGAAGTCGGCGCAGTCATGCAACAATTGGCCTCGACAGATTCTGAACAACAGTCATTGTTCGATCGCTTATTAGATTTTCTGGAAAATCATAAGGAGCGTCCTGCTCTTGCCGAGATTCTGGAGGCTAAAGATTCTGAACTTTTCGGTTTTGCAAAGGTGTTGGCCTTTGAGGCCTACTACACCAACCCAAAAGTACGGGAAGTTGTCGCCAGTCGTTCTATGTACGCAAACCGTCCGCCTCAACCAGCAGGTTTTCCGGTGATTACTAGAAGAGTATCTCCGTGGAATGAAGGTGAGATTCTTTGGCGCAGCGATGGCACAGAATGCTCGGATGAAGTGCTGATGGAACAGAAGAAGGATCCCAAGAAAACCTGGACCGTAGAGGAGATTCGACAATGGCGACATTAATCGTGCTTTTTAATTTAAAAGAAGGTGCCAGTGCTGCAGAGTACGAAGCCTGGGCGAAGAGTAAAGATGTCCCCACGGTTAAGGGCTTATCAAGTGTCGACGATTTCAGGGTCTTCCGATCTTCCGGACTTCTTGGAACAGATGCCGCAGCGCCCTATCAATATGTTGAGGTCATCGAAGTAAGCGACATGAACCAATTCGGCATTGATGTTTCTAGCGAGAAAATGCAAGCAATCGCTGCTGAATTTGGTGCCTTCGCCGATAACCCCACATTCATTTTGGCTGAGCAGAGCGCATAGGAGTTGTGATGAGTTCATTTCTTGGGAAAACATTGGTGATCACCGGAGCTGGCCGTCGCGCGGGCCTGGGTGAGGGAATTGCTCAAAAGTTTGCCTCTATGGGAGCCAATGTAGTGATTGGTGATATTGGAAAGACTGACGGAGAGCAATTCCCACAGCACGGTGTCGCTACCAAGAGTGAGATGGAATTACTCGCCCAAGATCTTGAAAAATTAGGTCCCGGGAAAATGCAGACCTTTATTTGTGACGTGCGCGTTGAAAATGAAGTAGAAGCGCTCATAGCTTTTGCAGCAAAGGAGTGTGGATCGGTCGATATTCTCATCAACAACGCTGGAATCGGATATCTCATGAGTCCCATCGTGGATACGAAAGAAGAGAATTGGGATGCGGTTCTTGATGTAAATCTGAAGGGCACATTTTTGGCGACAAAGCACGCTGCTCGTCAAATGATTTCGCAGGGGCGCGGTGGTCGCATTATTAATATCGCTTCACAGGCTGCAAAGTCAGGTTTTCCACATGCGGCTGCTTACGTTTCTTCTAAGCATGCCCTGATTGGTTTTACTCGTACGGCATCAATTGAAATGGGCGCCCACGGCATTACCGTGAACGCGGTGTGTCCCAATCATGTGACTACCGGGCTGGGGGCATGGCAAAACACCTATTTTTCAGAATTACTTGGCGTGACACATGATGAATATATGTCGGCTATGGCCGCACGTATTCCACTGGGTCGGCCAGGGAGACCAAGTGATGTAGCGAATGCGTGCGCTTTCCTAGCAAGCGATGAAGCGGAGTACATCACTGGAGAACCAATGAACGTATCTGGCGGGGAAGAAACACATTAAATCGGTAACATCAACGAGAGGAAGCACGCATGTCAGTCCGTACATTTGCAATCACAGATAAAGCAGGTACCAAGAATATCTCACTCGACCTTGTGCGGTGCTATAACCTTGGCTTTACGATGCGTGACGCAGAGAAGATGCAACGCCATCTCGAAGAGTGTTACAAACTTGGAATCAAAGAATTAATTTGCGATCGTCCTCCACTCGTCATGCCTATCAGTGATTGGGCAGTGCTCACTGATACCGCCATTACCGTGCAACGACCCAAATCAAGTGGTGAAGTAGAGATCGTCACGCTGGTAGATGAGAATGACACTATTTACGTCACGGTGGGTTCAGATCACACAGATCGATCACTTGAGGGCATCGACATTCCTTGGGGAAAGCAAGTCACTCCGAACGTAGTGGCGCCTCACGCTTGGCGCTGGGATGAAGTGAAAGATCACTGGGATCAAGTAACGATGGAGTGCTGGGTCATTGATGGCGGCCATCACATGAAGTACCAAGAGGCTTTTGTGAACGAGTTTTGGACACCAGCAGAAATGCTGCAAGGCGTGCGCGAAAGTGTGGTTAAGGTTCCAGGAGCAATTATTCTCTTCAGCGGAACGGTAGTTTCAATCGAAGAGAAATTGCGATTTGCTGAGTCTTGGACAATTAAGATGATTGACCCAGTGCTCAATCGCACCATTGAACATACATATACCGTTGCCGTTTTAGCTGGGGAAGTTCTCAACGACGGATCTTCGACGGGCGATATCGCAAAGGGCGCTGCCCTCACCGGTTGAGCTTGATGGGGAGTGGGCTACAGGGGTCGCACTCCCCATCGATCTCACCTGAATTCTGTACACGTAAGGTTTTCCTTAGGACAGAGAAAGGTAATAAATGCAGCCAGCAACCGTTGTCAACCGCGTACCTCGTGAAGATTTGCCAGCGAACCTCAAGACCGTTTGGGATGACGCCCAAGAGCGTCATGGGGACACCACATTTGTCGAGGTAATGGGCAACAGCCCAGATCTACTCGCGTGGTACAAGGATGAGTTCTACGCAAAGATTTTCTACGGAGGTCGAGTGCCTCTTCGCACTGTGGAGATGCTTCGCCTGCGTCTGGCTAATGTGCATGGCTGTGCTTTTTGCGTACGTAATGACACCACGGCAGCTTTGGCTGCAGGGATCACCCAAGAAGAGATTGATCATTTAGATGAGTACGAAACTTGGGCCTTCTCCGAGGCAGATCGAGCCGTTTTGGCGCTGGCTGACCAAATGATCCTTACGAATGCCTTTGGCTCCCTTGACCAAAATTTGTATGTTCGATTGAAGGGCAGTTTTACGGATGCGCAGATTGTGGAGCTTGGGATGATTTCAGCGGTGCTTTGCGGAATGGCCAAATTCCTCTTCGTTTATGACTTAGTTGAGCGATTGGACTCTTGTCCTTTTACTCCTCCTGTTTCACAATTATCCTAGAGTCAATCAACTACCCGAAAGGCACCCCATGGTTCCGAATAAAGATGTGGCACTTCTTGTAATCGATATGCAGAATGGTTTCTGCAAGCCCAAGGGTTCAATGGGATCTTTAGGTTTTGATATCTCTCGTTGTGATTCTGCGATCGGTCAAGTTCGAAAGCTCATCGACGCCGCGCATAAAGCAAACGTTCCGGTCATCTATACTCGCTATGTTTATCAACCGGGTTACAAAGACGGCGGTATCCTGCCAAATGAGCTCGTTCCAGGGCTGAAGGAGATCGGAGCGCTCCAAGAAGGTTCATGGGACGCAGCGATTGTCGATGAACTAACTCCCATCGAAGGTGATCTCATCATCGACAAGTCTCGTTACAGCGCATTTTATGGAACTCGCCTCGAGCCGCTCTTGACTGGCCTTGGCACGCGCAACCTTGTGATGTGCGGGGTCACCACAAATATGTGTGTTGAGACTTCAGCTCGTGATGCAAGTCAACGCGATTACCACACACATGTGATCGAAGACGCGTGTGCTGAAGTGGATCACCAACGCCATCTCAACGCAATCCAAACCATTTCCTTCGGATTTGGGTGGATTAACACCATTGATGACGTCCTCGCTTCTTGGAAGTGAAGCGATGTCCGGTGCGCTGCATCCCCTCTATCTCCCGAAAAATGAATAGTTACTTGACCCATTGAAAAATTGGTTGAGTCACGTATTTTTCCCGGCGCTTGTGCCTTGGAAAGGTGCGAGTCCTGCGGGCCTTAAACTCAGATGGTGATCACTCTTTCAAACGTGGAATTACCGGGTGGGCGCGTAGTGGCCTTGGCGGAGATCCCCCTTGCCTGCTGCGCTTTAGAGGCGTACGCCTTCCGGGCCACGTGTCGCGAGAGCCTTAGCTCTCCTAGTGAGGTGCTTCTGCTGGTGAGCGGCACCTTAACGACCGCCCTAAGCTCGCAGATTCAAGCAGCGGTTGCGCAATTCCAGACGTATCTACCGGAGTTGCCCCACCGAATCGTGGCCGTAGGGGCTTGTGCCACCAGCGGAGGCCCTTACTGGGATTCACCCACCGTCATCCCAGGGCTTGCTGAAATGGGTATCGAGCCGGACCTCTTTATCGCTGGCTGCCCACCATCGCCCCAAGCGATCTCGAATGCCCTCGCGGTGGTGCGCGCGTGAAGCGGGTGAGCTCAGCAGTGTGGGAAAAGAGCGCCACAGAATTGAAGTCTGCCGGCTATGACTTCTTTGATCAGTTGGGAGCGCGCGCACTCGCAGTTAAAGAGCAGGAGGTCTGGCTCATCGTGAGTAATTCACTCACTGGCGAGCGGGCAGAAATCTCCACTCGAACGCACGCGCCATTACCCACACTCTCGCATCTCTGGGCGGGCGCGTTCTGGTGTGAGCGGGAAGTTATCGCACTAACCGAACTCCCGCTCACACGACGAACCGAAAAAGAGTGGCCAGGATTTGCAGATCCTTCCGGACGTACCCGCTTCAGCCCTGTCGGAATCAAGGGAGGGCAGTGATGGAGAATCCACTCCGCGCCGAACTTGCCCTCGACGCAAGTGCTTGCACCTCGTGCATGATCTGCGTCCGTGAATGTCCTACGTGGTGCATCACTGTGGATGCCCATCAGGAAGAGCGCGAAGAGGGCGGTCGGCGGCCGATCAAAGTGAACATCCTCGATAAATTCGAAGTGGATTACGGTCTTTGTATGTTCTGTGGCATCTGCGTTGATGCTTGCCCACACGATGCCCTTTTCTGGGCCCCTGATGCTGAGAATGTCCTAAAAGAAGGTGCGAGCGGGAATGGAGCACGCCAGAATTTGGTTTATCAGATAGCCGGACTTGAAGGCGCCCTTCCACGCGCGGTTCGGTCAGCGAAGAAAGAGCAGAGTTGAGCCACGGTAAGTACTTCAACGGAGTAAAGAGTGCAGCCCTTTTCGAATGGCAGAATAAATGAGGCGTTTAGAAGAGATTGCCAATACTTATATTTAACGCGCTCTCAGTAATGAGAAAGTTTCAGCGGTAGTTATCGAATTGCACTGCGAAGTCCCAATCGTGACCCTTGACGAGTGCAATCACTTCTTGTAAATCGTCTCGTGATTTACTGGAGACGCGGAGTTCGTCACCTTGAATCTGCGACTTGATTGATTTCGGACCATCGTCGCGAATCAGTTTGGCAACTTTTTTGGCGTTCTCCTGCGTGATGCCTTGCTTGAGTTCGGCCGAAATTTTGTAGATCTTTCCTGACTGTTGCGGCTCACCTGCATCAATTGATTTGAGGGAGACACTGCGCTTGATCAATTTCTCTTTGAATACATCGAGGGCGGCTTTGACGCGATCTTCGCTCTCGGCCTCCATGGCGATCTTTTCGCCTGACCATTCAATCTTGGCTCCGGTGTTCTTGAAGTCGAATCGGGTGGCCAGCTCGCGCTGGGTCTGGTTGAGGGCGTTATCGACCTCCATTTTGTCGACCTTTGAAACGATGTCGAATGAACTATCAGCCATGAGAGACAGCCTATCTAAGCGGCGACCCTTTGAGGTGAGGTGGGCGGGCGGTGCCGGGAAATCGGGGCAGGAATGTCGGCGAAACGCGGGAGAGCGAGCCACCCTCTGGTCAGGGTAAGGTTTCCTCTGCTCAAGGCGGATTGCCCGAGCGGCCAATGGGAGCGGACTGTAAATCCGTCGACTTACGTCTACCCAGGTTCGAATCCTGGATCCGCCACCAAGGGTGGGTTCTCCGGAACCCACCCTTTATCTATGCCCTTCGTTTTCTCTGCCCGTGGCTTTCCACAGCAGCAGATTTGCTGCTATTCTCATGGTGTCAATAATGACACCATGGCAGGGAGATCCACGGATCAATATTCAAATTTCAGGCGGCCGAGCGAAGGCCTATCAAGTACGCCAAGTTTTGGCCGCACTCTCCCAGTTGCAAAAGGAGAATAATGGTCAAGATTGAGCATTACACGTATCGAATCACCTGGTCGCCGGCGGACGGGGAGTTCGTCGGCTTGGTGGCGGAATTTCCCTCACTATCCTGGCTTGCCCCTACTCAAGTACGGGCCCTCGAAGGAATTCAAAAGTGTGTGAGTGGCGTCGTCAAAGATCTCAAGAGGTCCGGCGATCCTCTGCCCAGACCGTTTGCCGATCGTGAGTACAGCGGTGAATTCAAGGTTCGAATTCCCTCGCAAATCCATCGCGCCCTAGTCATCGAAGCTGCCGAAGAGAATGTCAGCCTCAACCGACTCGTGAGTTCAAAGCTCGCCCGTTAGTGAGCTCATTTGCACGGGGTGCTTTACACGGAGGGCTTACACACTCAGGAAATTCTCACGTGCAGGACGCGCCAGCGACATCCCACTAGGAAAGCAGAACCCTACGATTGGGGTAGAGCCGTCAGCTAAGGGTCCGTCGGTGAAGGGTCGTGAGTGAAGGGTAGAGAGATGTCGAAGAAGAGAGCCACGGAAAACCCGGCTGCCAAGAACCAATCGACGAACACGTCGTTCATGGGGAAGTGGCGTTCACAAGCGTGGGCAGTGCGCATCCTTCGCCTCTGGCTCTGAGTCACCTTCACCTACGCAGGTCTTTATAAAGCTCTCGACGGAGGCTTCCTCGATTCACATTCAACGGTCTACCTAGGTAGGCAACTTGCTGGTTTTGCTCGCAACTCACCGATTTCACCAATCATGCAGAAGATGATCGAACATGCGACCATCGTAGGCTTTGGCACCATCATCATTGAACTCGCTATCGGATTAGCAACGCTCTTCGGTTTCTTTGAGTTCTACGCGGCCATCGGTGGCGCTGGACTTTCATTGATGTTGTGGCTGACAGCCTCGTGGGGAACTTCACCGTACTTCTTGGCATCGAATAGTGCCTATCTCGTGATGTGGTTAGCGCTTGCGTTTTCGATTGCACCAAATATGAAACGTGTAAAAGCAGAGCTATCACTCGATCGAAGAGATGTGGTGCGCGTTGGATTGATGGGGGCGCTTTCACTTGCCTTCTTTGGAATCGGAAAGCTGTTTTCATCTGCTCCGATTGATGCGAAGCAAGCAGCAGTGACTGCAGGCTCTGCGCCGTCAGGTTCGCTAGTGGCTTTGGCGGATTTGCCGGTGAATTCATCAGTGGATATTACGTTAGCAAGTGGAGAGCCTGGAGTTCTTGTGCGCCTTGCGCAAGATAAGGTTTGCGCATTCTCCGCGGTGTGCACACATAACGGATGTGCTGTTGCTTATGACTCGGGTCAGAAGGCTTTGGTATGTCCATGCCATGGAGCGAAGTTTGATCCAGCAAATCACGCGCAAGTCCTTCAAGGTCCCGCGCGTGATCCGCTGCAAGAAGTGCAAGTAAAAATTGCAAACGGCTACGTGGTCACCGCTTAGTTCTACTTCTTTGTAGTAGACCTAAGCCTTCTTGGCGGCTGGCTTCGCAGCAGCCTTCTTAGTAGCAGTTTTCTTAGCGACTGGCTTTTTAGCCTCGGCCTTTTGAGTTCCTGAAGTTTCGCTCATCTCATGAGTTGCAGTGCCTTCTGTGCCTTCAGCACCTTTGCCGCCTGTAATGCTTGGCTTTTTGGTGGGCGTGGGCTTGCTCGCTGCTGATGCAGAAGTGGCAAACCCAGTAACGAGCAATACGGCAGCTGCTGCGATAGAAAATCCCTTAATAGTGCGCATGACATCTCTTTCTAGTGGGAGTAAGTAGGGAAAAGGTAGAAGGGTTTCCTGGGAGATCCCTGAAAGACACGCTAGATCAACTGAAGAGAGTTAAACAAGTCCGTACTCTTTAGCAATGCGGAGAAGATCTTTATTATTTTTGCGTTCCGGCTAGCGCAGAATCCAATGCTCTACTGATGGCGGTTCGGCAAAAAAGGGTGAGATAGCTGCTCTCCACTGGATAAACCGATCAGATTCTCTAAAGCCCACCGTGTGCGCCTCGAGCGTTTCCCATGCGATGGCGAGCATGACCACATCCGGGCGCTCAATTCCTCTATGTACATGGACATCAATAAAGCCATCCGCACCGCGCACGATGTCTAGCGCGCTCTTGAGAACCTCTTCGAATTCATCAGCGCGCCCGGGGGAGATGGTGATGTAAGCAATTTCCATGATCATGGGTCGATGGTAACCCTAGACTTCTCCTATGTCAGAGTTTGCCGCCATCTTGCTCACTGGCGGAAGTGGGCGTCGCCTAGGGGGAATTAATAAGGCACATTTAGAAGTCGCCGGCAGAAGTTGCTTTACGCATGTTCTCGAAGCTTTGCATTCGGCGCAATCAGTGGTTGTGGTGGGAGAGACGATCCCTCATAAAGACCCTCGACTCATATTTATTCAGGAGGAGCCGATAGGTAGTGGGCCGGTAGCCGCCATTTCGGCGGCGCTTCCCTTAGTCATGACGAAATATGTAGCCGTAGTTTCGGTCGATGTTCCGTTAGTGATGGGTGCTTTCGAAGAGTTGCTTTCAGCGTGGAGTAGTACAGATATCGCCCTTGTGGCTTCAGATGGAACCCACGAGAGCTACCTAGTATCGCTTTTTGATACCGATGCGCTTCGAGGCGCGATCGCCAAGCTTTCCACGACAAATAACGCATCAGTAAAATCCGTCTTAGCGCACTTGTCATATCGGTCCGTAAAAGTAAGCAACCCCGATATGTTGATTGATGTAGATACCCGAGAAGATCTCAGCAGAGTGGAAGAAATCCTTAGTAGGAGGTAGCGCAGTGAGTGACGTAGAGCGTTGGAGTGAAGTGGTGGCGGCCGAGTTAGGCATCACCTCCGCAGTCGATGTAACGGCCATTTTGGAGCTCACCAAAGATGTCGCCCACGGAGTGGTTCGCCCGGCGGCCCCCATCGCCGCGTACTTGCTCGGCTTAGTGGCCGGGGCAGATCCGGCAAGGGAAGCAGAGGCCGAGGCTACTATCCGCCGCCTGGCGCAAGAGTGGGTCCCGCAGGAGCTCTAGCCGCAACGGCACGCGGGTTTCGCGCTCCTCCTACGGCGTGTACCCTGGGCTGGCTTGCGACTCTTCGGTCATCGATCCGGAGGTGGCAGCGAGCCCCCTTAGCTCAGTAGGTAGAGCGTCTCCATGGTAAGGAGAAGGTCTACGGTTCGATTCCGTAAGGGGGCCCTGGTTCTTCCCACCTCAACGGGCATTTGGCTCACTTGAGGCGTGCAGAGCTGGGGCGGGGTAGCTCAGTCTGGTAGAGCAAGCGGCTCATAATCGCTGTGTCGCCGGTTCAAGTCCGGCCTCCGCTACAAAGCAGGCCCCAGAAGTGGGCACCTGCAGTACGACTGAGTGCGACTGGGTAGGGCTGGGTATGGCTGGGTAAGTCTGGCGACTTACGCAGGATTTTCCGGAAAGGTACCTCTCCAGGTAGCCTTCTCACGTCCCAGAAGCACGTTCACGGAGTTAACGGGAAGCCCACCTGGGTTTCGAGGGTTTCGAAGGTTTTGAGGGGAGTCGTCATGGCTAGCAAGAGCGCCGATATTCGGCCAAAGATCACCATGGCATGCGTAGATTGCAAAGAGCGCAACTACATCACCAAGAAGAACCGTCGTAACGACCCAGACCGCATGGAGCTGAAGAAGTTCTGCCCACGCTGCAAGTTGTCGACTGTTCACCGCGAGACTCGCTAATTACTGAGCCTCATGGCTCTCTCTCCTGAATTCTTAGGTCGCGCGTATCGCGCTCCTGAGATCCATACTGTTACTGCCGATGAAGTGAACGCTTTTTTGCGCGCCGTCGGAGAACCCATCGGCGACATTGCCCCGCCCACCTTTGCCATCAAATTAGCGCTCGCAGAATCTGAAAGCGTGATGAAGAGCCCAGAGCTTGGTCTCGACTGGAACCGAGTGGTGCATGGAGATCAACGCTTTGAATATCGACGCGCTATTCACGTCGGTGATGTACTCGATTGCGAAACGGTGATTGAAGCTATCAAGTCTGTGGCCGGCAATGACATCATCACGACTCGATGCGATCTTATGAGTGGGACAGAACTTGTGGTGCGTTCCTGGGCAGTGCTCTTCTTTAGAGGACCAGAGAAATGAACCGACTTTCTTACGCAGCACTTTCAGTCGGCAACGTATTGCCGGCACGCACGTTCGAGATCACGCGGGCAGATCTCAAACGTTATGCCGATGCCAGCGGCGATCAGAATCCAATTCACCAAGACGAGGCATTTGCCATCAGTGTCGGCCTTCCGAACCTCATTGCACATGGGATGTACACGATGGCACTTGCTGGCAAATTCATCACAGACTGGGCGGGCGATATCACCGCTCTTCAAGAGTTTGGTGTGCGCTTTACCAAGCCGGTCATCGTTGCGGCCGACACTCCTGCGGTGGTCATCTTCTCTGGTTCTGTAACCGAGCTGCTCTCTAATAACTCCGTGAAGGTCGAAATTCAGGCGATGAGTGAGGGGGTCAAAGTACTTGGCCAGGCCCGCGCTATCGTTTCATGCGATGAGTGAGATACCGGCTGATGTAAGTGCGCTCGCGGACTTGCGTGTGCAAGCCAAAGCGAATAAAGATTTTGCGCTGGCCGATCAACTACGAGATCAACTTTTAGATCTTGGTTGGCAGATCAAAGATATTCCTGGTTCCTATGAACTGACTCCGCGCAGTGCCTACCAAATATGGAAAGCATTTACAGAAGTTCCTGAAGTGAAGATAAATGCCCCCTATCTTGCGATCATCAAAGTCGACGGTTGGCTAGCAGATATTCAGGAATCTACGAACGCTCTACTCACATTTTCGCCATTTATTGAAGTCGTCCTTATTGATGTATCCGGCGATGCCGAAGTCGGAGTGGGAGTACATGAACTTGCAAAATCTCTCCGCGTACACGAAATTCACCTCGGGAGCGATCCCGGTTGGGGTCTCGTAATGCGGACGGCAGCTGAAAAGTTTGTCGCGGAATTCGTCGTCCTCATGGACCCATCAACGTTGCTCACTTCTGATCCAATTCCCCAACTAGAGAGTGCGTTTGCTGATTCGACTGTGGTCAGCGCTGGTTGGCGCGGTGCTCTGGTCAACATAGAAGATGCCTGGCGTAGCGTCGATGACAAGGGATCAGGAGAAGTTGATGTACTCCTGGGTTACTTCATGGCCATACGTCGAGAATCTCTACTGGCAACCGATGCTCCCCACCCGAAGGCGATCTTCTATCGCAACGCCGATCTTGAGCTCTCCCTCTTATTGAGGGAGCAAGGTGGTCGGCTCATCGCGCTCGATCTACCTCTTGAGCAACGGCGACATCGGGGCTACCACGATTCTGATCCGGCAATCCGCGAGCGGGAATCGAAGAAGAATTACGACCGTATATTGACGAAGTTTCGTGGACGCAGCGAGATTCTCTCGCCTCGTCGCTAGCGAACGCCTACGCTCGCACTATGAGTAATCGGGCATCTGCGCTCACCACCCTTCGAGTAGGTGGTCAGATCTCTACCTTTATTGATGCAAAGAGCGAATCTCAATTCATCGATGCCCTGCAAAAATATCCCGATGCCCTGGTGATGGGCGGCGGTTCTAACCTGCTCTTTGCAGATGCCGAGTGTGCACGCCCAGTGATAAAGGCAAGCATGCGCGGCGTCGCTCATGAAGTAGATGCGTGTAGCGGCGCCACCTGGACGGTAAGTGCAGGGGAGAATTGGGATCACTTCGTCTTAGCCACCGTCGAGGCGGGTTGTGCAGGACTTGAAAACTTGAGTGGAATTCCAGGCACTGTAGGCGGCGCTCCGATACAAAATATTGGCGCTTATGGCAGTGAACTCAATTCACTTATTGCACGTGTGCGTGTTTTTGATCGCAAACTGGGGGAGATCCGAACTTTTGCTGCTGCTGACTGCGGATTTGGTTATCGCACCTCAATGTTTAAAAAAGAAGTAGACCGTTACGCCGTTCTCGAGGTGACCCTGCAGTTGCGCGTTGGCGAGATGAGTAACGAAATTGCGTATGCCGAACTTGCCACCGAGCTTGGAATCAAAGTGGGTGAGCGCGCTTCTGTGAATGCTGTGCGCAAAGCTGTCTTAGCCATTCGCGGTCGCAAAGGCATGGTGTTGGACGAAACTGATACTGATACGTGGTCTGTCGGCTCATTCTTTATCAATCCCACGCTGCCGGCTTCGAAAATTCCCACCGGCGCACCTGCATGGGAGCAAGAAGATGGTCTTGTAAAAACTTCAGCTGCCTGGTTGATTGAAAATTCTGGAACGACCAAAGGTGAGCGCTTTGGCAATGCGGCAGTCTCGTCTAAACATGTCTTGGCGCTTACAAATACCGGAAGTGCAACAAGTGAAGAGATAATGGAAGCGGCTCGCATAATTTGCGCACGCGTCGAGAAACGTTTTTCCATCACCTTGCAACCAGAAGTGAGAATTGTGGGGGCGCAGTTGTGAGCGTTACCGCAGTTATTGGTGGGGCAGGAAAGAGCGGCCAGGCGGTGCTCTCTGCACTAGCAGCGCGACATCTAGAAAGTAGGTCGCTCACACGTGCTGAAATAGATCTCAACACTGGCGTCGGATTAACTGAATCGCTCCGTGGTTGTCACGCCCTTTATGCACTCGCACCCAATTTTCATCAAGATGAGGTGGGTATTGCTGAGAGGGTAGTGAAAGCTGCAAGGGATGCGGGCGTGACGAGAATCGTTTTCCACTCAGTTCTGCAACCGCAAGTAAGTGCGATGCCCCATCACCTGGCTAAGTCGCGCGCCGAAGAGGTCGTCATCAACTCTGGTCTGGAATGGGCGATTTTGCAGCCCTGCGCTTACGCGCAGAATTTCACCCCGGAAGTAGTGGGCGCACTCGGATATCGAACAGACGCACCATTCTCGTTGGTGGACTTAGCCGATGTCGGTCAGGCCGCGCTACGCCTACTTACAGATAGCGCGACTACATATGGCACTTTCGAAGCCTGTGGTCCTACTACGTCAATCGCCGAAGTGGCGAGCCTCCTCGGTTGGGAAGTACAGGAGCGCGCGTTTACGCCAGCCGATGATTCATATGCTCAAAAATGTATCGCCGCCATGTTCGCCTATTACAACGTGCATGGCTTGCAGGGAAGTTCACTTGCCCTTAAAGCCCTTCTTGATCGCGAACCCACCCACGCTGTCAGCGCATTGAAGCGTCGCTAATTAAGTTGTAGCGGTTACTTTGCTTCGCCGAGCAACTTTTGAATGCGCGTCACACCTTCGATGAGGTCGTCATCGCCGAGCGCATACGAAAGTCGCAAGTAACCACTTGGCCCAAAAGCTTCTCCAGGAACAACGGCAACTTCGATCTCTTCAAGAATGAGATTTGCAAGTTCAGCAGAAGTTTGTGGACGCTTTCCACGGATTTCTTTTCCTAGCAAATCCTTCACACACGGATATACATAAAAAGCACCAAGTGGAGTGGGGCATTGCACGCCAGGAATTTCGTTGAGCATTTTAACCATAATTTTGCGACGACGATCAAAGGCTACGCGCATTTCATGAACTGCAGTGAGGTCACCTTGGAGCGCTGCAATGGCTGCGCGTTGTGAAATGTTTGACACGTTACTGGAAAGGTGTGATTGCAAATTGCTTGCGGCTTTAATGACATCCTTGGGACCAATCATCCAACCCACGCGCCATCCAGTCATCGCGTATGTTTTTGCAACGCCATTGATAATGACGCATGTATCAGCAAGCTCTGGCACCACAACTGGCATGCTCGGTGCAGTGGCGCCGTCGTAAACCAAGTGTTCGTAAATCTCGTCGGTGATGACCCAGATGCCATGCTCCACCGCCCACTTGCCGATGGCTTCTATTTGTTCGCGTGAGTAGACCGATCCCGTGGGATTCGATGGTGAGCAGAAGAGCAACGCTTTGGTCTGTGGTGTGCGCGCGGCTTCAAGTTGCTCCACGGAAACCAAGTACCCGCTCTCTTCGCCGGCGAATACTTCGACAGCGATTCCGCCGGCCAACTTCACACACTCCGGGTAGGTAGTCCAGTAAGGGGAGGGGAGAAGTACCTCATCGCCCGCGCCCACGATGGTGGCAAATGCTTGGTAGACCGCTTGCTTGCCACCGTTGGTGATCAAGACTTGGTCGGCAGTGATCGCATAACCGGAATCACGCAGAGTTTTGCCCACTACCGCTTCGCGCATCTCGGGTAGGCCGGCGGCGGGGGTATAACGGTGGTTAGCCACCACTCCGGTAGCAGCAGCGGCAGCAGCCACGATGTAGTCAGGGGTAGGGAAGTCGGGCTCGCCCGCTCCGAAGCCGATCACGGGGCGCCCAGCAGCCTTGAGAGCCTTGGCCTTGGCATCTACTGCCAAGGTGGCCGATTCCGCGATGGCCGCGATGCGGGGGCTAATCCGGGGGCTGACGACGGGGCTGATGGGGGATGGTGCGTTGCTCATAGTGATCGCTTTCAGATCGAGAAGTTGTGGTGGAAAGGGGGAATTCTGCTCCCCATAGCCTAGAGGACACCCCCGAGTTAGACCTGAGGAGAGGTGTCGCCTTAGACTCACTCTTCTTGGCGAATTCGCCATGCTTTCGCGCGCCCTTTTGGAAGCGTAGGCATGGAGGGCAAGCTCAGAGGGTAGTAGCTCAATTGGTAGAGTTCCGGTCTCCAAAACCGGCGGTTGGGGGTTCAAGTCCCTCCTGCCCTGCACTGATGAGTCGGCACGAATGGGTTTGCACGATCTAGCAGTCGAACGAGAGGTGAGCAGATGAGTGAAGAAGCAAAGCCTGGCGCTGAGGCGACCAAGCGCGGACCGCGCCTGGGTCTCTTCTATCGCCAGGTGCTCTTTGAATTGCGCAAGGTCGTATGGCCCACACGCAAGCAACTCACGACCTATACCAGCGTCGTCCTTGTCTTTGTTACGGCGATCATCTTCGTTGTATCGCTCTTCGACCTTGGTCTTACCAAGCTCGTCTTCTGGGTCTTTGGTTAAGGGGTAAGAGAACATGAGTGAAGATTTCTCGTTCGAAAGTGCATTGGCGCAAGCCAGTTCAGAAGAGGAACTCGATGGTCAAGGTGGGCTTGTTACACCACGCTACGTCGACGAAGCAGATGCCCCTGAGGCAGTTATTGATGACAGCGAGGGAAGTGACTTCGAAGGCGAAGAAGAGAAACTCGATGATCCAATGGAGGAATTCCGCGCGAAACTCCGCCTCGCTCCTGGTGATTGGTATGTAGTGCACTCATACGCCGGTTACGAAAACCGCGTGCGATCAAACCTTGAAAACCGTATTCAATCTCTTGGCATGGAAGATTACATTTTCCAGATCGAAGTTCCGCAAGAAGAAGTTACTGAAATTAAGAACGGACAGCGCAAGCAAGTAAAGCGCAATGTCTTCCCTGGTTATGTTCTTGTGCGCATGGATCTCACTGATGAGTCCTGGTCCACAGTACGTAACACCCCTGGAGTTACTGGCTTCGTCGGTCATACGCACCGGCCAAGTCCGTTAACACTGGATGAGGTCGAGAAGATTCTCGCACCGCACCCAGTCAAGAAGTCCGACAAGCCGGAAATCCGAGTTGTCGACTTTGAAGTGGGCGAATCGGTCACCGTCATGGATGGTCCGTTTGCCACACTGCCTGCCTCGATTAACGAGATCATGCCCGAACAGCAAAAGCTCAAGGTCTTGGTTTCTATTTTCGGTCGGGAAACCCCGGTCGAACTTTCATTTAGCCAAGTTCAGAAAGTCTGATCTCGGTCACACGTAAGGACCCGCAGAATGCCTCCGAAGAAAAAACTCGCAGCCATCATCAAGCTGCAGATCCAAGCCGGTGCGGCTACTCCAGCGCCACCAGTTGGTCCTGCTCTTGGTCAGCATGGCGTGAACATCATGGAATTCGTTAAGGCGTACAACGCTGCAACGGAGAGCCAAAAGGGTCAAATCATTCCGGTTGAAATCTCGGTCTATGAAGATCGTTCTTTCACCTTCGTGACGAAGACCCCACCAGCATCGCGCTTGATCCTAAAGGCTGCTGGTGTTGAAAAGGGTTCGCCAATTCCGCACAAGCAAAAGGTTGCCAACATCACCCAAGCTCAAGTTCGCGAAATTGCGCAAACTAAAATGACAGATCTCAATGCCAACGATCTTGATGCAGCTAGCTTGATCATCGCCGGTACCGCTCGCTCAATGGGCATCACGGTTTCCGAGTAAAAACTCGTAAACAACAACTAAAGAAGTTAGTGGGAGAACCTCGCTGGTTCGTTGACCACAACTCCAACAAAAAGAAATAAAGGAGCAGAAATGAAGCGCAGTAAGGCTTACAAAGCCGCGATCGCGAAGATCGAAGTAGATCGAATTTACACCCCGCTCGAGGCTTGCCGTCTCGCCCGCGAAACATCAACCACGAAGTATGACGCGACTGTAGAAGTTGCCCTCTGCCTCGGTGTTGATCCGCGTAAGGCTGATCAAATGGTGCGCAGCACCGTCAACCTTCCGCACGGCACTGGTAAGACCGCACGGGTCCTGGTCTTTGCTGGTGGCGAGCGCGCTGAAGAAGCACGTGCCGCGGGCGCCGACATCGTCGGTGCTGATGAATTGATCGATGAAGTTGCCAAGGGGCGTCTTGACTTCGATGCAGTGGTATCTACGCCAGACCTCATGGGTAAGGTCGGTCGCTTGGGTAAGGTCCTCGGACCTCGTGGCTTGATGCCAAACCCTAAAACTGGCACCGTCACCACCGATGTGGCTAAGGCTGTCGAAGACATCAAGGGCGGAAAGATTGAATTCCGCGTTGATAAGAATGCCAATCTCCACTTCATCATCGGTAAGACTTCATTTACCGAAACCCAATTGGTAGAAAATTACGCTGCTGCCATCGAAGAAGTACTTCGCGCCAAGCCATCATCGGCAAAGGGACGCTTCATCAAGAAGGCCACCCTCTCCACCACGATGGGACCTGGAATTCAAGTGGATTCCAGCCTTGGCCGCGAGACGGTTGCTAGCAACGGATAGTGATTTCTAAGGTGGGCGCGCCGCCGTTTTGACGATAACGCGCCCACCCTTTTACTCTTTACCCATACCAAAGACCGCAGGTAAGAAGTTCTAAAGGTCGAAAGACCGCCCGCGTAGGTGAGCAGGTCCATTCGTGGTCCCGGTCGCCTCGCGCACCGGGATTTTTGATTTTTAGCTCGAAATGCCGTGGTCAGTGTAGTTCGCACCATCGAAAGGAAGCCATATGGCACGCCCAGACAAGGCAGCTGCAGTAGCCGAGCTTGCGGAGGATTTCCGTACCGCTCAAGCCACTGTGTTGACCGAGTACCGCGGCTTAACCGTAGCCGCGCTCAAGGAGCTTCGTCGCTCCCTTGGCGCCACCACTAAGTACGCCGTCGTTAAGAACACCTTGACGAAGATAGCTGCCCGCGAGGCTGGCGTCACTGTTCCTGATGAGCTTCTTGCCGGTCCTTCAGCGCTCGCCTTCATTAAGGGCGATCCTGTCTTAGCCGCAAAGAGCCTTCGCGACTTCGCCAAAGCCAATCCACTCTTGGTTATCAAGGGCGGCATCCTCGATGGCAAGGCGCTCTCACCGAAAGAGATCACCAAGCTTGCTGATCTCGAATCACGTGAGGTGCTCCTCGCCAAGCTCGCAGGCGCCATGAAGGCTTCAATGTCACAAGCCGCAGCGCTCTTCGTAGCACCACTTTCTAAGACCGTCCGCACCATCGAAGCGCTTAAGGCGCACAAGTCATAGGGCTGACCCGCCCGCGTTCGGCGTAAGCCGAAGAACCCCATCACGGCCAGAATTCAGGTTCACCTGGAGTCGGGTCAGAACCGAAAGGAAGCAAAATGGCAAAGCTCAGCACTGGAGATCTCCTCGAGAGCTTCAAGGAAATGACCCTCATCGAACTCTCTGAGTTCGTTTCACTCTTCGAAGAGACCTTCGGCGTCACCGCAGCTGCACCTGTGGCAGCTGCTGCTGCCCCAGCCGCTGGTGGAGCCGGTGGCGGCGCTGCCGCTGCTGCGGAAGATCAAGATGAGTTCGACGTCATCCTCGAAGATGCCGGCGCTCAAAAGATTGCAGTTATCAAGGAAGTTCGTACCTTCACCAGCCTTGGTCTGAAGGAAGCAAAGGATCTCGTGGATGCAGCTCCTTCTACCATCCTTGAGAAGACCAACAAAGAGACCGCAGAGAAGGCAAAGGCCGCCCTTGAGGCAGCTGGCGCCAAGGCCTCAATCAAGTAATTTCTTCCATCAGCACCACTAGCACCACCGCTAAGTATTTGTCGTGATTGGGCGAGGGTGGTCCGGGAGACCGGACCACCGCGCCTAATGCGAGGAAGTAAAACTCCATACTCCACACAGTCATATATCGGGCGAAAGTGGTCGAAACGGTCTCGAGTTGGTATGAGCGCGACCAAACGACTACGATCGCCCTTTGCGCACTCTTAACCGAAACTGACTGCATCTCGATTTGCAGGCAGTGCTTGAGCGTGCGTTGCTCCTGTCAGGCCTTCGGAAGGATCTCTCTTGGCCGCCACGCGATCGAAGAACGCCACTGCCCCTCGCCGCCTATCGTTTGCAAAGATTCGGGAGCCCCTTGAGGTTCCCAATCTCCTTGCACTCCAAGTTGAAAGTGTGGATTGGTTGCTCGGTAACGAGCTCTGGCGCGAACGCGTCAAACAATCTGCTGCAGCCGGCACCGCCGTACCTGCACAATCTGGTCTGGAAGAGATCTTTGAAGAGATCAGTCCTATCGAAGACTTCCAGGGCACGATGAGTCTCTCATTCCGCGATCACCGCTTCGAACCACCGAAGTACTCGATCGACGAATGCAAAGAGCGCGACATCACCTACGCTGCACCACTCTTCCTTACTGCAGAGTTCATGAACAACACCACTGGGGAAATCAAGAGCCAGACCGTCTTCATGGGCGACTTCCCATTGATGACTCCACGTGGCACCTTTGTTATTAACGGCACCGAGCGCGTTGTAGTTTCGCAGCTCGTCCGTTCCCCTGGTGTCTACTTCGAGCGCACGATTGATAAAGCGACCGATAAAGACATCTGGACCACCAAGATCATTCCAAGCCGTGGTGCTTGGCTCGAACTCGAAATCGATAAGAAGGACATGGTTGGTGTTCGCATTGACCGCAAGCGCAAGCAATCCATCACTGTGCTCTTGAAGGCACTTGGTTGGGATAACGCGCGCATTCTTGAACAGTTCGGCGAGTACGAATCTATGCGCCTCACTCTCGAGAAGGATCACACTTCAACGCAAGACGAAGCTCTTCTCGATATTTACCGCAAGCTTCGTCCGGGTGAGCCTCCTACACGTGAAGCCGCTCAAACTCTCCTTGAGAATCTTTACTTCAATCCTAAGCGTTACGATCTCGCCAAGGTGGGTCGTTACAAGATCAACAAGAAACTTGGTCTTGATCACGATCTCAAGAAGAACACTCTTACAATCGATGATCTCGTAGCCTCAATCCACTACATCCTCAAGCTCTCGCTTGGCGTGCAGATTATGGATTCTGTCCGTGGTCAAGTGCGTGTAGAGATCGACGACATTGATCACTTCGGTAATCGTCGCCTTCGCACTGTCGGTGAATTGATTCAAAACCAAGTACGTACTGGGCTTTCACGTATGGAGCGTGTGGTTCGCGAACGTATGACTACACAGGACGTTGAAGCGATCACGCCACAAACGTTGATCAACATTCGTCCAGTAGTGGCGAGCATTAAGGAGTTCTTTGGAACTTCACAACTCAGCCAGTTCATGGATCAAACAAACCCACTCGCTGGACTTACGCATAAGCGTCGCCTCTCTGCATTGGGACCTGGCGGTCTCTCTCGTGAGCGCGCAGGCTTCGAAGTTCGTGACGTTCACCCGTCGCACTACGGCCGCATGTGTCCCATTGAAACTCCAGAAGGTCCAAACATTGGCCTTATTGGATCACTCGCAACATTCGCACGCATCAATGCGTTTGGTTTTGTAGAGACTCCTTACCGCAAGGTCACCAAAGGTAAGGTCACCGATCAAATCGATTACCTCACCGCCGATGATGAAGATGAGCACGTCATTGCTCAGGCAAATGCGCCGCTTAATCCAGACAGTACTTTTGCTGAGGCTCGTGTTCTCGTTCGTCGTAAGGGTGGCGAAGTTGAATACATCCCTGGCGACGATGTCGATTACATGGACGTCTCACCGCGCCAAATGGTTTCTGTGGCAACTGCAATGATTCCGTTCCTTGAGCACGACGATGCTAACCGCGCCCTCATGGGCTCAAACATGCAACGTCAATCAGTGCCATTGCTTCGTAGCGAGGCCCCACTTGTGGGCACTGGCATGGAGTATCGCGCTGCAGTCGATGCAGGCGATGTAGTGCTCTCTGAAAAGGCCGGTGTTGTTACCGAAGTTGCTGCCGATCACGTCACAGTGATGGCCGATGATGGTTCATACCAGACCTACCGCCTTCGTAAGTTTGTGCGTTCCAATCAAGGAACATGCATCAACCAGAAGGTCATCGTCTCTGAAGGCCAGCGCCTGGAGATCAGTCAGGTCATTGCAGATGGTCCTTGCACCGATTCTGGTGAAATGGCTCTTGGTAAGAACCTGCTCGTGGCATTCATGCCATGGGAGGGCCACAACTACGAAGACGCGATCATCCTGAGCCAACGTCTTGTGCAAGATGACGTGCTCTCTTCGATTCACATTGAAGAGCACGAAGTTGATGCGCGCGATACCAAGCTAGGGCCAGAGGAAATCACCCGCGACATTCCAAACGTCAGCGAAGAGGTGCTCGCAGATCTTGATGATCGCGGCATCATTCGCGTGGGCGCCGATGTGGTCACTGGTGACATCTTGGTCGGCAAAGTGACGCCAAAGGGCGAAACCGAATTGACTCCAGAAGAGCGCTTGCTCCGTGCCATCTTTGGTGAGAAGGCGCGCGAAGTGCGCGACACCTCACTCAAGGTGCCACATGGTGAGTCCGGCAAGGTCATCGCCGTCAAAGTCTTCGATGCTGACGACGGTTACGAGTTGCCACCTGGGGTTAACCAACTCGTGCGCGTATACGTTGCACAAAAGCGCAAGATCACCGAGGGCGACAAACTTGCTGGCCGTCACGGCAACAAGGGCGTTATCTCCAAGATCCTTCCGATCGAAGATATGCCCTTCCTCGAAGATGGCACACCAGTAGACATTGTTCTTAACCCACTCGGTGTACCTGGACGTATGAACGTAGGTCAGGTACTCGAAACACACCTTGGTTGGGTTGCTAAGCAAGGTTGGGAGATTGAGGACGGTGACGAAGAGTGGAAGCAAAATCTTCGCGCCATTGGTGCAGATAAAGGTGGGCCAAACACCAACGTCGCAACACCGGTATTCGACGGTGCTCGCGAAGCAGAGATCACCGGATTGCTTTCGGTGGCCACTGCTAACCGCGATGGTGATCGTATGGTCGGTAGCAACGGTAAAGCTCGTCTCTTCGACGGCCGCACTGGTGAGCCATACAAGCAACCCATCGCTGTGGGTTACATCTACATCTTGAAGTTGCTCCACTTGGTCGACGACAAGATCCACGCACGTTCCACCGGTCCGTACTCCATGATCACTCAGCAACCACTCGGTGGTAAAGCTCAGTTCGGTGGACAGCGCTTCGGCGAAATGGAGGTCTGGGCCCTCGAGGCTTACGGCGCTTCATATGCGTTGCAAGAGTTGCTCACGATCAAGTCTGATGACGTCTTGGGTCGCGTGAAGGTTTACGAAGCAATCGTTAAGGGCGAAAACATTCCAGAACCAGGCATCCCTGAATCATTCAAGGTGCTTATCAAGGAAATGCAATCGCTCTGCCTAAATGTCGAAGTTCTCTCATCTGATGGTTCGTCCATCGAAATGCGAGATACAGATGATGAAGTCTTCCGCGCCGCTGAAGAACTCGGTATCGACCTCTCTCGGCGTGAGCCGAGCAGTGTCGAAGAAGTCTGACGAGAGGATTACTAGATGTTAGACGTCAATTTCTTTGATGAGCTCCGCATTGGTCTTGCTACTGCAGAGAACATTCGCGCGTGGTCCCATGGCGAGGTAAAGAAGCCTGAGACCATCAATTACCGAACTCTCAAGCCCGAGAAGGACGGTCTCTTCTGCGAGAAGATTTTCGGACCAACTCGCGATTGGGAGTGCTACTGCGGTAAGTACAAGCGCGTTCGCTTCAAAGGCATCGTCTGTGAGCGATGCGGCGTTGAAGTAACGCGCGCAAAGGTACGTCGTGAGCGCATGGGTCATATCGAACTTGCTGCTCCAGTGACGCATATTTGGTACTTCAAGGGTGTGCCAAGTCGTTTGGGTTACCTTCTTGATCTCGCTCCAAAAGATCTTGAGAAGGTCATCTACTTCGCTGCTTACATGATCACCGAAGTCGACGAGGCAGGTCGCCACAACGATCTTCCAGATCTTGAGAAGCGCGTTCAAAAGGATCGCAAGAACCTAGAAGATCGTCGCGATGCAGATCTCACCACTCGTCAAACCAAACTCGAGCAAGATCTTGCTGAGTTGGAAGGCGATGGCGCTAAGGCTGACGTTCGCCGCAAGGTAAAGGAAGCTGGCGAGCGCGAGCTCAAGGCTGTCCGTGATCGTGCGCAACGCGAGCTCGATCGTCTCGACGAAGTATGGGCGCGCTTTAAGAACCTTAAGGTTCAAGATCTGGAAGGCGATGAGAACCTCTACCGCGAAATGCGCGATCGCTTCGGCATGTACTTCAAGGGCGGCATGGGTGCGGCTGCGATTCAGTCACGCCTTCGCTCTTTTGATCTTGAAGCCGAATCCGTCAAGCTTCGTGATTCGATCCGCAATGGCAAGGGGCAGAAGAAGACCCGTTCACTTAAGCGTCTCAAGGTCGTCTCCTCATTCCTCACCACCACAAATTCACCTGATGGCATGGTGCTTGATTGCGTTCCAGTTATTCCGCCGGATCTTCGTCCGATGGTGCAACTCGACGGTGGTCGCTTTGCGACTTCAGATCTCAACGATCTCTATCGCCGCGTCATTAACCGCAACAACCGTTTGAAGCGCCTTCTTGATCTCGGTGCTCCTGAGATCATTGTGAACAACGAGAAGCGCATGCTTCAAGAAGCAGTCGATGCACTCTTCGACAACGGTCGCCGGGGCCGCCCAGTTACTGGCCCAGGGAACCGTCCGTTGAAGTCGCTCTCCGACATGCTCAAGGGTAAGCAAGGCCGATTCCGTCAGAACTTGCTCGGAAAGCGCGTCGATTACTCAGGTCGTTCGGTCATCGTCGTGGGTCCGCAACTCAAGTTGCACCAATGCGGTTTGCCAAAGCAGATGGCTCTCGAACTCTTCAAGCCATTCGTCATGAAGCGTCTTGTCGATCTCAACCATGCGCAGAACATCAAGTCTGCAAAGCGTATGGTCGAGCGCGCACGCTCCGTGGTTTGGGATGTTCTCGAAGAAGTAATTGCAGAGCACCCAGTAATGCTCAACCGCGCACCCACGCTTCACCGCCTTGGTATCCAAGCGTTTGAGCCACAACTGGTTGAAGGTAAGGCCATTCAGATTCACCCACTCGTATGTACTGCATTCAACGCAGACTTCGACGGCGATCAGATGGCAGTTCACCTTCCGCTCTCAGCTGAAGCGCAAGCCGAAGCTCGCATCTTGATGCTTTCAAGCAACAACATTCTTTCGCCGGCATCTGGTCGCCCGATCACTTCGCCTACGCAAGACATGGTGCTTGGCATCTACTTCCTTACTTCAAAGCATGCTGATCTTAATGGGGAGGGTCGCGCATTCTCTTCGACTTCAGAGGCTTTGATGTCCTTCGATCTTGGTTCACTGCACTTGCAGGCGCAGATCAAGATTCGCACCGCCCCAGGCACTGTGCCACCAAAGGGTTGGGTTGCTCCAGAAGGTTACGAAGCAGGCGAAGCATTTACTCTCGAAACCACACTTGGTCGCGTCCTCTTCAATGAGACCCTGCCATCTGACTATCCTTTCGTCGATTACGACATCACCAAGAAGCAACTTGGTACCATCGTGAACGATCTTGCTGAGCGCTACCCCAAGGTTGTCGTTGCACAAACTTTGGATGCTCTTAAGTCAGCCGGCTTCCACTGGGCAACTCGCGCCGGTGTGACGATCAGCATCGAAGATGTTGTGACGCCACCTCGCAAGCTTGAAATTCTCGAGGCTTACGAAACTCGCGCTGAGAAGGTGCAATCTCAATACGAGAAGGGCCTCATCACTGACGATGAGCGCCGTCAAGAACTCATTGAGATCTGGACTCAAGCTACTAGCGAAGTTGCGAAGGAGATGGAAGATAACTTCCCTCGTACTAACCCGGTCTGGATGATGGTTTATTCAGGTGCTCGCGGAAATATGATGCAGGTTCGTCAGATCGCCGGTATGCGCGGTCTGGTAGCAAACCCTAAGGGTGAAATTATTCCTCGCCCCATCAAGTCCAACTTCCGTGAAGGTCTCTCGGTACTTGAGTACTTCATCTCAACACACGGTGCTCGTAAGGGCTTGGCAGATACTGCACTTCGTACGGCAGATTCTGGTTACCTCACCCGCCGTCTCGTTGACGTCTCCCAAGATGTCATTATTCGCGAAGAAGATTGTGGGACAGATCGTTCGCTCCCTATCGCTATCGCTGAAGAGATCAATGGCAAGTTGACCAAACTCGAGCACGTTGAAACCGCGGTTTACTCACGCACACTTGCAGAAGATGTTGTTGTCAACGGCACCACTGTGGCAACTGCGGATACTGACTTGGGTGACGTAGTAATCGATGCGTTGATCGCCGGAGGCGTGCACGAAATACGCGTTCGTTCGGTACTCACGTGCGATGCCAAAATCGGTAGCTGCGCTGCTTGTTACGGTCGCTCACTTGCTGCGGGCAAGCGCGTCGATGTCGGCGAGGCTGTCGGCATCATCGCTGCGCAATCCATTGGCGAGCCCGGAACTCAGCTCACCATGCGTACCTTCCACACCGGTGGTGTTGATACCGGTGGAGATATCACGCACGGTCTGCCACGTATCGTCGAGCTCTTCGAAGCACGCACTCCCAAGGGTGTGGCTCCGATCTCTGAGGCTGCAGGTCGCATCAAGATCGAAGACACGGACAAGCTCCGCAAAATCGTGGTCGTTCCAGATGATGGCAGCGAAGAGATTGCTTACCCTGTCTCTAAGCGTCAACGTCTCATCGTTGGCGAAGGCGACCATGTCATCGTCGGCCAGAAGTTGGTCGTTGGTGCCATCGATCCCAAGCAAGTCTTGCGCATCCTCGGTCCACGCGAAGTCCAAAAGCACCTTGTTCAAGAGGTGCAAGAGGTCTACCGCTCACAGGGCGTATCGATCCACGATAAGCACATTGAGGTCATCGTTCGTCAGATGCTCAAGCGCGTCACAGTCATCGAGTCGGGGGAGGCGAATCTTCTTCCAGGAGAGCTCGTCGATCGCGCCAACTTCGAGACCGAGAACCGTCGCGTAGTAGCTGCCGGCGGCACCCCGGCATCGGGTCGCCCCGAGCTCATGGGTATCACCAAGGCCTCCTTGGCCACCGAATCATGGCTCTCTGCCGCCTCCTTCCAGGAGACCACGCGAGTCCTGACCGATGCCGCTCTCGGCGCCAAGAGCGATCCGCTCCTTGGCCTCAAGGAGAACGTCATTATCGGGAAGTTGATCCCGGCTGGTACCGGTTTGCCCCGTTATCGCAATATTAAGGTCGAACC
>NSHZ01000040.1 GCA_002737595.1 Actinomycetota bacterium
GAGTCATAACGGTGACACCTGGGGGCTCCCTGGAGGGGCGCTCAATCGAGACGAGGATGCCATCGCAGGCGCCTTTCGAGAGGCTCTTGAGGAAGTGGGGATCGACGCCACTCATCTCACTCCACTTCACTCACACATGGACGACCATTCAACATGGAGTTACGAGACGGTCATTGCACTTGCATCAGATGATGCTGTTGCCTCGGTGGCAAATCACGAATCACTTGCGGTGGCCTGGATTGCCACCAGCGGTGTCGAAGCAGAGAACCTGCATCCCTCGTTTGCCAAGTCGTGGCCGGCGCTAGATAAACTGTTACAAAGTTTAGGGATCTAGAAAAGAAAGCGGGGGCTCTCTCTCGAGAACCCCCGCTTTACTCGTTGATGATTAGCTGCAACCGCTGGTCGATCCGCAACCTTCGCAGACGTAGCAAGAGCCAGCTGGGCGCATCTTTGTCCCGCAAGTGATACACATCGGCGCATCTTGATTGCGGCCCATCATGGCTTCGAGGAGCTCGGTAGAAGAGCCCACCTGCCTAGCAGGAGCAGCAGGAGCTACGGCTATCGACTTGGTAACCAAATCTTCGCTCTCTAACGCACTGATTTCTTCAGCAGCAGCGTATGAACCTGTTTCGAGTTGACGGGCACGCTCTTCGGCGGTGTAGATACCGAGCGCCGAACGCGTCTCGTAATCCAAGTAATCAAGTGAGAGACGACGGAAGATGTAATCCATGATGGATTGCGCCATCCGTACGTCAGCATCATCTGTCATACCAGCTGGCTCAAAGCGCAGGTTGGCAAACTTTTGTACATAGGTCTCAAGAGGCACGCCGTACTGAAGACCAATAGAAACCGCGATCGAGAAGGCATCCATCACACCGGCAAGAGTGGAACCTTGCTTGCCGAGCTTAAGGAATACCTCACCAAGTGAACCGTCTTCATACGAGCCAGCAGTCATGTAACCCTCAGCACCACCGACCGTGAAGGAAGTGGTGAGTGATGGGCGTGACTTTGGCAAGCGACGACGAGTAGCTGCCGCTGAAAGTTCAGCCGGCTCTGCTTCTTTTGCGCCGCGGGCATCTGAAAGTGGTTGACCCACCTTGCAGTTATCACGATAGATGGCGAGTGCCTTGAGGCCGTACTTCCAACCTTGGAAGTAAACCTCTTCGACCTCTTCAACAGTGGCTTCTGATGGAAGGTTCACTGTCTTAGAGATGGCTCCCGAAAGGAATGGTTGGCATGCCGCCATCATGTGCACATGGCCCATGGCTGCGATAGGACGAGCGCCCATCGCGCAATCAAAGACGCTGTAATGCTCAGGCTTGAGACCCGGGGCATCAATAACGTTTCCGGTGGTACCAATGTGTTCCACAATGGCTTCGACTGTCTCTTCGGTGTAGCCAAGTTTGCGAAGTGAACGTGGAATCACTTGGTTAACGATCTGCATAGAACCGCCACCGACCAACTTCTTGAACTTGACGAGAGCGAGGTCTGGTTCGATACCCGTGGTGTCGCAATCCATCATGAGCCCGATAGTTCCGGTGGGTGCAAGGACGGATGTTTGCGCGTTACGCCACCCGTTCTTCTCACCAATCTTGAGGCAATCAGCCCAAGCTTTGGTGGCCTCACGATGTACATCTTTATCGAGAGTAGTGACTGCGCGAGATGCATCATTTGCTGCCGCGTGCTTGCGCATGACGCGTGTATGGGCATCTGCGTTACGGGCATAGCCTTCGTATTGACCAACAACACCTGCCAATTCAGCCGAACGCTTGTACGCAGTACCTGTCATGAGGGAGGTGATAGCGCCAGCGAGTGCACGACCGCCCTCGCTGTCGTAAGGAAGACCACTTGCCATCAGGAGCGCTCCGAGGTTGGCATAGCCAATACCAAGTTGACGGTACTTGCGAGTGGTGTCACCAATTGCTTCAGTGGGGAAATCTGCAAAGCAAATAGAGATGTCCATGGAAGTAATGACCATTTCCACCAATTTGGCGAAATTCTTTGCATCGAAAGAGCCATCCTCCTTGAGGAACTTGAGCAAGTTGATGCTGGCTAGGTTGCAAGAAGAGTTGTCGAGTGACATGTACTCAGAGCAGGGATTGGAAGCGTTAATCCGACCCGTCTCTGGATTGGTGTGCCAATCGTTGATGGTGTCGTCGTATTGAATGCCAGGATCTGCGCAACCCCATGCGGCGACAGAGACTTTACGGAAGAGTTCGCGGGCATCCACCGTTTCGATAACTTCTCCGGTAGCGCGAGCACGGAGACCAAATGACTTGCCCTCTTCGACTGCGCGCATAAAATCATCACTCACACGAACCGAGTTATTAGCATTTTGGTATTGGACTGAAACGATGTCTTTGCCACCAAGATCCATATCGAAACCAGCGTCACGGAGAGCGCGAATCTTATCCTCTTCGTTTGCCTTTGTTTCGATAAATTCTTCGATATCTGGATGATCAATGTCGAGCACAACCATTTTCGCCGCACGACGGGTGGCACCGCCTGACTTAATGGTTCCGGCAGAGGCATCGGCGCCGCGCATGAAAGAGACTGGACCCGAAGCAGTGCCACCAGACTTGAGAAGTTCCTTGCTGGAGCGAATGCGGGAGAGATTAAGACCGGCTCCTGAGCCGCCCTTGAAGATCATGCCCTCTTCGCGGTACCAATTGAGGATGGAATCCATCGTGTCATCAACGCTCAGGATGAAGCAAGCGCTCACTTGTTGTGGCGCAGCCGTTCCGACGTTGAACCAGACAGGTGAATTGAACGAGAAGACTTGATGCATGAGAGCCCACGTCAACTCATGCTCAAAGATTTCTGCATCGCTGTCGGCAGCAAAGTATCCAAAGTCCTTGCCGGCCTTCGTGTAGGTCAACACCACACGATCAATAAGTTGTTTGAGACTCCACTCGCGGTTATCCGTGCCCACCACACCCCGGAAGTACTTGGTAGTCACGATGGTGGAAGCATTCACTGACCAGAAGTCAGGAAACTCAGCGCCACGTTGTTCGAAGATGACCTCGCCGCTCTTCCAATTTGTCTGCACCACATCACGACGCTCCCACGTCACTTCGTCGTAGGGGTGCACGCCTGGAGTCGTAAAAATACGCTCCATGCGCAGACCTTTCTTCGACTTTGATGCGGTAGCGGAAGGGCGTGTGCTGACGGTCTCGGGCATTTCATCTTCTCCTGTGGTGTGGTATTAATCGATCGAAGAGAGAGCCACGCTATTTGCGTACCCACTCTGCAATGCATTGGATGGTGAACTGATATTGCTACCTGAACTGAAATTGGAATTGCTATTTGTTGCAGGTATTGCTCGAAGCAGTGAAATCTCTGCCTCGAAATCTTCTAATGATTCAAATGCGCGGTAAACCGAGGCATAACGTAAATAGGCGACTTCATCGAGCTCGCGTAGCGGAGCTAAAATGGCGAGCCCCACTTCCTGTGCTTCAATTTCGGCGCGACCACTCTCACGCAAGGTCTCTTCGACCCGTTGAGCCAGTAACGCCAGATCATCATCGTTGACGGGGCGCCCTTGGCACGCCTTGCGGACACCAGCGACTACTTTCGCGCGACTAAAAGGCTCAGATGCGCCACTGCGCTTGATGATGTAGAGGGCAGCCGTCTCTTGGGTGGTAAAGCGCCGGCCACAGGTGGTGCACTCACGGCGGCGGCGGATAGAGATTCCTTCATCCACAGGACGCGAATCGACGACTCGGGAATCTTCGTTACGACAGTAAGGGCAGTACATCCTCCGCCTCCTTCCTACGCTCAACTTCACACTCTTCGGGGCCGGCAAACAGAGTCGTCTGTGGATAAACCTGTGTGTGGCTTGGGGAGAACTACTATCTAGTGACCACAACCTGTGGAGGAAGTACCCGGTTGTTAGCACTACATATAGGGGTAAGAGTAGACCGCGAGTCGAGGGTTTGCAATGTTGGCGATGAAGTCGGCGTGTTGAGCGTGTCGAAGGGCAAGGGCCCCTTCGAGGGCGTATCTTGCTGCGATTTCTACTGGGTAATTGGCACGATCAGGCGCTGTCCGGCAACCAACCCAGCAGATTCCAAATGATTGAGTTCAGCAATGCTATCCACGACCGAGCGGACGTCGTGGCCGGTACTCACGTGTCGGGCGATCGACCAGAGCGTCTCCCCCGGAACCACCATGATCTCTTGATACGTGACCGAGTTACCCGCGCTCACACCGGCGCTGGTGCCATCTTCGGCGATCGCTCCGGCAAGGAGTGCACGTGAGAAAGTAGCCACCGAGAGGGTGAGGGTGAGGAGAGAGGCGAGTACGAGAAGGCGTACTACGAGGCGACCGCGCGCCGTGAGGCGGAGCGGAACGGCGCTCCCCATGGGCTGGATCCTTCGAAAGCTCTCCCGATGATTAACCCGGGGAGCCATCTGGTAAGAAACCACGTAGCTACTCATCTCGTCCTCATTTCTCTACTTTTCGAACATTTGTTCTAATCAAACACCTAAATGACCAATAATGCAAGATTATTTCGAACAGGTGTTTGAATTTCTCTCCTCCGAAGGCTATCTTGGGGGTATGACACCTTCCAATGACGCTCCAGAGAGCGCTCCAGAGAGCGCTTCAGTACTTGCTCCTACCTTTGCTGAGCTGCCCGACGGCCCCGCCGATGACCATGGCCTCACTGCCCGCCAGCGGAAGATTCTCGAAGTCATTTCAGCTTCGGTCTCTGAGCGCGGCTTTCCACCTACCATGCGTGAAATCGGCGCAGCAGTCGGCCTGGCGAGCTCTGCTTCAGTTGCCTACCAGCTCTCCAACTTGGTGGAGAAGGGTCTGATCAAACGCTCAGGCGGGCGCCAAATGGATGTCATCTCCCCCGAGAGCGGAGAGCAGATCATTCCTGGAAGTGCATATGGCTCACCTGCCCACACTCAAGCACGAAAGAGCGGCAGCATGCGCGAAGTGCCTCTTGTCGGGCGCATCGCCGCCGGCGCACCCATCTTGGCGGAAGCCCATATCGAAGAGAGCTACTCGCTCCCCTCCGATCTCGTAGGCAGTGGTGAGCTCTTCCTCCTCACCGTTGTAGGAGATTCCATGGTTGATGCCGCCATCTGCGACGGTGATCTGGTGGTGATTCGTTCTCAGAAGCATTGTGAACCAGGCGAGATCGTGGCAGCCATGATCGACGGCGAAGCCACTGTCAAGACTTTCAAGCGAAGCGATGGTCATATCTGGTTAATGCCAGCCAATCCTGCCTATGCGCCCATCCTTGGAGACCACGCGGAGATACTTGGAAAAGTGACCGCAGTCCTGCGTTCGATTCGTTAAAAAGTGCGTTAAAGAAGTGCCAACGCTTCTTTGATCCGTTCGGCCACATTTCGGTCGACCTGCGCCAAAACCGTGGTTCCTTCTTCGCCATGCACTTCTTGATGCACCTCTCCGAATTCGTGCACGAGGTGGAGTAAATCTCCGCGCGAGTAAGGGATCAAGAGATCAAGACTGACTCGACGTTTGGGCAACTCTGCTTCAACTCGAGCAAGTAATTCAGCCACGCCTTCGCCCGTAAACGCTGAGACCACCATGGAACGCGACTCTCGTCGACGGATTAAATCAATCGTTTCAGGATCGGCAACATCCGCCTTATTTATAACGATTATTTCCGAAATTGCGCGAGCGCCAATCTCATTAAGGACTTCGCGTACTGCATCGATCTGGCCTAATGGATCTACATGTGAGCCATCAACAATATGCAAGATGAGATCGGAGCCACTCACCTCTTCGAGTGTGGATTTAAATGCCTCGATAAGTTGATGTGGAAGATGGCGCACAAATCCCACCGTGTCAACGAACGTGTAAGTCTCTCCATCCCTACTTTCCGTTTTGCGAACCGTGGGGTCGAGGGTGGCGAAGAGTGCGTTCTCCACCAGCACTCCAGCACCGGTGAATCGATTAAGGAGAGATGACTTACCTGCGTTGGTATACCCCGCTATCGCAACCGACGGAACTTGGTACTTCACACGTTCCTGGCGCATCGTGTCGCGAGACTTCTTCATCTCAATAATTTCCTTGCGCAACTTGGCCATTCGATCACGAATACGGCGACGATCCGTTTCTATTTTGGTTTCGCCCGGCCCGCGACCACCAATGCCGGCTCCGCCGGCTGCGCGGCCACCCGCCTGACGCGAAAGGGATTCGCCCCAACCACGCAATCTAGGAAGCATGTACGTCATCTGAGCCAGCTCGACTTGCGCTTTGCCTTCTCGACTCTTGGCATGTTGGGCGAAGATATCGAGGATAAGCGCAGTGCGATCAACAACTTTAACTTTTACCTGTGCCTCTAACTGTCGCAATTGACTAGGCGAAAGTTCGCCATCACAGATCACCGTGTCGGCTCCCGTTGCAATGACCACATCGCGCAGCTCTTTTACCTTGCCACTTCCAATGTAAGTAGATGAATCCGGTGCATCACGTCGTTGAATGAGCCCATCAAGAACGTCAGAGCCAGCCGTTTCTGCCAACGCTGCCAACTCTGCAAGTGAATTTTCGGCATCGACAGCGGTGCCTTGAGTCCAGACACCCACCAGTACCACGCGCTCTAATCGAAGTTGGCGATATTCAACTTCAGTAACATCTTGCAATTCGGTGGAAAGACCGACCACACGCCTCAGCGCATGGCGTTCCGCTAAATCAAATTCCCCCGACGATGTTTCTTCCACATCGGCGTCGTTATTCATCAATGTTGACTTCAAAGTCATTCACGAGCACCGCTGGCCCAGTCATTGTCACTTCCCCCAGCGCATCAATATCGATCTCTAATGAGCCACCGAGTACATCAACGCGCCAGGTACTAGCCCCGACAACTCCGGTATGCGCAGCCGCGGCAACTGCCACAGCACAGGTACCGGTCCCGCAAGAGCGAGTCTCCCCCACGCCTCGTTCGAAGACTCGCATCGAGAGATGTCGTTCGCCAAGAATTTCTACAAACTCAACATTAACTCCGTCTGGAAAAAGACTTGCTGGGGTCACTGAGGGTTTTTCGAGCACTTCAGGAAGGAGTGCGAGCGACTCAAGAAAAACCACCGCATGCGGATTTCCTACAGAGACTTTAAATCCGAGCCAACTATTTCCTCCATAAGTCACTGTTGGCGTACCCGGCTCTATGACGACTGCCCCCATCCCGGCTGAGATACGCCCATCTGCTTTTATCTCGATACGTTTAATACCGGCACGCGTATCTATATCGAAAGAAGTACGAGTCTCTAATCCTCGATCATACAAATACTTAGCCATGACCCGGATGCCGTTGCCACACATCTCCGCAAGGCTTCCATCGCTATTTCGATAATCCATAAACCAATGTCCATCACGTTGCTTGATCTGAATGAGACCATCAGCTCCCACCCCGGAGTTGCGATTGCAGAGCGAAGCAATGTCACTTGGACTGAGGTTGCCCTCCGGAATGAGAATGAATTCATTCTCGGTGCCGTGGCCTTTGGTGGCGCGTAGCGGCGTGCTCGGATTCATACCGACGATCGTAGGCGCTACCGTTGGCAGATGCGCGCGCGCCTAACGATCCTCTTCTCAGCGATCTGCTTTGGCACCACGGGTACTGCAGCCGCTCTCGGTCCTTCCGAGGCCAATTCACTTGCGGTGGGCACCAGCCGAATCGTCCTTGGGGCCCTCCTGCTGCAAATGTTTGCTATCGGCAAGAGCGCGGGAGTATCACTAGTGCGTCTGCGTGCCTGGCTCTGGGCCGGAGCCGGCATGGCCTGCTACCAACTCACCTTCTTCGCTGCGGTACATCTCAGCGGCGTCACAGTAGGCACAGTGGTGGCTCTTGGCTCGGCTCCCGCGCTCACCGGAGCTATCGACTGGCTCTGGTCTGGAACAAAACCGCGTGGCCGATGGTGGATAGCAACTGTGTGCGCCGTGGTCGGCGTCATCATCTTGACCGCCTCTAAGGGTAGTGCGACTCAAGCAGCTTCTCTCTGGGGAATTCTCCTTGCCCTCGGTGCTGGGGCCTCTTATGCGATCTTTGCTGTGTGCAGCAAGGAAATCTTGGCGAGTGGTGCTTCCTTTCAATTCGCCATGGCCCGAGTCTTTGGAATCGGCGCCATCATGCTGGCTCCGCTACTTTTCATCTTCCCCATGGAATGGATTACCACTCCGAAAGGTGCGGCCATGGCGCTCTGGTTGGGTGCGGTTCCCACTGCGATTGCCTACCTTGCGTACGCATATGGTCTAAAAAGCGTGCAACCAAACGAGGCGGCCACACTTACGTTGGCGGAACCAGTTACCGCAACACTTTTTGGCGTTCTTATCCTAAATGAGAGATCTTCTCTCATTACATGGGTGGGCGTGGCAATTGTGGCACTTGGCTTGTTGCTACTCGCCATGCAACGTTCCACGGACATGCGCCCTGGCATGCGCAAGAGCATCGCTTAAGTCTTCAAAAATGTGATGATCAAACCGGCACTCGTCGACACAGCAGGCTGACGCGTTCCTAGCTCCGCGAACTCCACCATTGCATGTGAGTTCCGGCTGGAATCCATTCGATCTTTTCATCGCGCCTGAACCAGCTCTCTTGGCGGCGAGCAAACTTACGAGTGGAGATAATGGTCGACGCTTTCGCATAATCGCTACTCTCACCTCGATCTTTGGCATCGAGAATCTGTGCATAACCCAGTGCTGCGCGCGCCGTCTTGCCCTCGCGTAAACCACGTGATTCCAAATCTAGGACCTCGTCTTCAAACCCGTTCTCCCACATCTCCTCGACTCTTATGGCGATACGCGCATCAAGAAGTTCACGGGGAGAGAGCAAGCCCACTCGAATTGCTTGCGGATATGGAGTGGCCCCATCGCGTGGCAGATTTGCAGTGAAGGGCTCGCCAGTTATCTCTATGACTTCAAGGGCGCGCACCACTCTGCGCACGTTGCCCGGCAAGATTGCCAGAGCCGCCATGGGGTCTTTCTCGCTCAGCTCTTGATGAAGTGCAGCCCCACCAATTCGCTCGGCACGGGCTTCAATCTCGGCCCGCACTTCTGGATCATTTTCTGGAAAGCGTAACTCTTGTAAGAGTGAAGAGATGTAGAGTCCCGAGCCACCCACGACTATCAATGGCGCGCCATCTTTACTGGCGATAAATTCATGCACTTTTCGTTGATAGACCGCAACGCTCGCTTCTTCCACCACATCGAGCACGTCGATCATGTGATGTGGAATCCCACGACGCTGCGAGGGCGGGAGCTTCGCAGTACCAATGTCCATTCCACGATATAGCTGAAGGGCATCGGCGTTGATTATTTCTGCCCCAATTTCCTCAGCGAGGTCGAGTGCGGCGTCACTCTTTCCGACCGCCGTGGGACCTACGAGAAAGAGCAACATGTTTAGGGCCGTGGAGTGAGTGAAAGAAAAGTACGAGTTTCAGTCGAGGCCTGGGCGCTCTCCCAGACATCACCTGATCGAGTGCGCCTCACCGTGTTCGGAGGATTCTCAGCTACTAAGTGGTGAGGCGCGGCTTGAGTTACTGTCACCGTTGCAATATCTCCCGGACGGAGACGTTCCTCGGAGACAAAGTGCACGAGGTTGAAATCTCTGGCACGACCGCTCTGTCGCAACGTCGCGTCGTCTTTTCGTCCTGGCATATCTGAGACCAAGACTTCAACCTCACGGCCGAGTTGTGCCTTCTTCTGTTGCCAGGCAATCTCCTCAGTAAATGCGTGGAGGCGCACATATCTCTCCGCCACCACATCCTCAGGTATTTGATTCTCCATTTCAGCTGCCGCCGTACCAGGACGCTTTGAATATTTGAAGGTGAAGGCCATATCGAACTTAGCCGTTGAAATGAGATCAAGAGTGTGCTGAAAGTCAACTTCACTCTCCCCGGGGAATCCGACAATGATGTCGGTTGTAATACTGGCGAGTGGAATTGCTTGACGCACCCTCTCGACTATCCCCAGGTAGCGATCGGCTCGATACGAGCGGCGCATTGATTTGAGGATGGCATCAGATCCAGATTGAAGCGGCATATGCAGATGTGGCATCACATTATGTGTCTCTGCCATTGCGGCTATGACATCGTCTGTGAAATCGCGCGGATGAGGGCTGGTAAAACGAACTCTCTCTAACCCTTCCACTTCACCACAAGCGCGCAGAAGGTCAGCAAAGGCGCCGCGCACGCCAAGTTCAACGCCATACGCATTTACGTTTTGCCCCAGGAGGGTGATCTCGTTAACGCCATCAGCAACCAAGGCGCGCACCTCTGCAAGAATCTCCTTCTTGTCTCGGTCCTTCTCCACTCCACGCAGTGCGGGGACGATGCAGAACGTACACGTGTTATTACAACCCACAGATATTGACACCCATGCGGAGTGCAAAGAATCGCGCTTTGAGGGAAGTGTGGATGGAAATATCTCAAGAGACTCTACGATTTCCAATTGTGACTCGCGCCCGATACGCGCTCTTTCTAAAAGCAGCGGAAGCGAGCCCACATTGTGAGTACCAAAAACCACATCTACCCAAGGTGCCCGACGCAATATTTCTCCGCGATCTTTCTGGGCCAAACATCCACCTACGGCAATCTGCATAGTTGGATGTTGCAACTTTTCCGCAGCGAGCATTCCGAGGGTTCCATAGAGTTTCTGATCAGCGTTCTCGCGCACCGCACACGTGTTGAACACCATCACATCGGCTAGCGCGCGATCGCTCTTTTGGGCCTGATAACCAGCCTCTTCCAGCAGACCGGCCAGGCGCTCCGAGTCGTGCGCATTCATTTGGCAGCCGAAAGTTCGAACTACATACGTCCGTGAGTCGGTGGCCATAGCGTGAGTCTATGAGCCCCAGATCAAAAAAGAAATTTATGCTCCACTCACCTCGGAGAGAATCAGCTAAATCATGCTGCCGTGTGAAGATCTTTGCATGAAGGGTAATCAACGTCTTCTCGTTAATTCACTTCGTAAAACTTTTGGAGAGCGGCACGAACTGCCAGACCCGCTCGATCGCCTCGATGGCCCTTTCGCATGAGGAACCCAAGGAGGGCACGCTCCTGCTTCTTCCTATCCCCTGGGCGCAACGATCTCACTTTCTTTGCAAGCAACTCCTGTAGCGCCGATTCTTCGCTCTCCAAAGAGACCTCTGAAATCACCTCCAGGATGAGATCTGGATCGATACCTTTTTCACGGAGCTCACGCGCTATGACTCGGGGCGCTAGACCCCGCGATCGCATCCGCGAATCTCTCCATGCACGTGCAAAATCGCCATCATCGAGCAGATTACTTCGAGTGAGAGCCACAATGAGTTCATCACCTATCTCGGTTGGTATTGCACGCTTTGCAAAAGCAGCGCGCAACTCTCCACGACTATGCGCCCTGCGAGCTAACCTATCGAGCGCCATTCTCTGAGCGAGTGCGCGAAAATCTTCCCCCTCAGAAAAGAGGGAGGAGCCCAGAAAAGTGTCGGGCCCCTCCAGTAACTCTTTCATTATTTCGGTTGAGAGATATCTCTAGCTTAGAAATCTACTACCGGAACTTCTACCTGAATCTCTACCGGAGCCTCTTCCGGCGGCGTGATGTTGGCAGCTGCCTCGCGGCGCACTCCAATACCCATCTGCTCCTTGATCTTCTTCTCGATCTCGTTTGCGAGATCAGGATTGTCGATAAGGAAGGTACGAGCGTTCTCTTTACCTTGACCGAGTTGGTCACCTTCGTAGGTGTACCACGATCCGGACTTCTTGACGAAGCCTTCATCAACACCGAGATCGATCAGTGAACCTTCGCGTGAGATGCCGTGACCGTAGAGGATGTCGAACTCGGCTTGCTTAAATGGTGGTGCCATCTTGTTCTTGACCACCTTGACCCGAGTACGGTTACCGACTGCATCTTGGCCATCTTTCAAAGTTTCAATGCGACGGACATCAAGACGGATGGATGCGTAGAACTTAAGCGCTTTGCCACCCGTAGTGGTTTCCGGAGAGCCGAAGAAGACACCGATCTTCTCGCGGAGTTGGTTAATGAAGATGGCAGTGGTCTTTGATTGAGCAAGTGCGCCAGTGATCTTACGTAGCGCTTGGCTCATCAAACGAGCTTGCAGACCGATATGGCTATCACCCATCTCGCCTTCGATTTCTGCTCGTGGCACGAGCGCGGCAACTGAGTCGATAACTACAACATCGAGGGCGCCCGAGCGGATCAACATATCCATGATCTCAAGGGCTTGCTCACCGGTATCTGGTTGCGAAACGAGGAGCGCATCGATATCGACGCCCAGTTTCTTTGCATACTCAGGATCGAGTGCATGCTCAGCATCTATGAAAGCCGCAATACCGCCGGCCTTCTGCGCATTAGCAATGGCGTGCAAGGCAACTGTGGTCTTACCGGAGGACTCTGGACCATAAATCTCAACAACGCGGCCACGGGGAAAACCACCGATGCCGAGGGCAAGGTCAAGTGCGATAGAACCAGAAGGGATGACCTCAACTGGTGCGCGCCCCTCTTCGCCCATCTTCATGATGGAGCCCTTACCGAATTGGCGTTCAATTTGGGCAAGTGCGCTCTCAAGGGCCTTGCTGCGATCTGGAGTACTGGGTGCCATCTCTCTACCTCTCAAGCTCTGGACCCGCTCCAGTGGGGAGTGGGCTATCTCGGCGACGGTAGCGGGAGGCACTGACACCATCCGCTCTTGCAAGCGGGTTGTGGAGGGCTTTGCCTGCTCACCTATCTGTGGATGAGATTATCCGAACATTTGTTCGAACGCGACCCGACACGCCCGAAGAGGCGGTAAATCTCTTCCCTAGCGGAGGTGGGCAGGGACCCTCGGATCATGGCGACAGAGCGCTCGCCAGACCTCTTTAGCATCCTCACCTTGGGCTAACGCCTGATCGATAGTGCGACCTTGCAATTCTGAGAGCACGACATCGGCGGCAAAAGAGCGTGACCATTGCGCCCCTAAATACTCATCCATCCGTCGCCAAAATTCAGTGAGTCGCATCAGAATTCTTCTTCATGTGAGCGTGGTTCATCAAAAGAGGGTAGCTCCGCCGCGCGAACTCTTCGCGAGCGCGCTAGCCACTAACGCATCAACATCTGCCACGGGGATGATCACACTCGAAACCAAGATTCTCATGAGGACGTCGCGTTGCATGGCGCTGTTCACGCCATACTTTTCAAAGAGCCGGTCGCACTCTTCACGCGTAGTGATCCATAAAGGGTCAGAGGTAGCAGAGATCATGCGTCCAAATACCGCGGGCTCTGATGTCGCAATGAATCGAAGGGCGTCATGAGTGGCGATAAAGGTGAGGAGCACGCTCATCGCGCCACGGAGATCTTCGGCTTTCTCAGCCGATGCGATTCCTCGTGAGACTTCCTGCGAAATCAAAGCGCGTAAGAGTTCTTGCTTGGACCGGAAATGGTTATAAAGAGTGGCCCGAGCAATCTTGCCCTCGTCGGCAATTTCAATCA
>NSHZ01000041.1 GCA_002737595.1 Actinomycetota bacterium
CAATCGCGTGATCACTATTGAAGAGGTATTCGAATTAGATCCACATGTGCGTGACTTGGTCGCACTCCAAACGCGAGAGGCGACACATGGAGGAGAAGACGCTATTGACCTCCGTCGATTAGTCAAAGAAGCGCTGCGCATGCGTCCCTCTCGAATTGTGGTGGGCGAAGTTCGAGGCGCTGAAGCACTCGATCTCTTAATCGCATTGAACGCCGGAATACCGGGGGCGGCAAGTATTCATGCGAACTCAGCCGAAGAAGCAATCGAGAAATTGAGATTACTCCCGTTGCTCGCCGGTGAGAACCTTCCACTTAATTTTATCAACTCACTTATTGGGAGAGTGATTGATGCAGTTGTTCATTTGGCGATTGATGCGGAGAGTGGCGATCGATTTGTATCAGAAATTATGAGCATCGACTGGTGTGACGGTTCAATGCAGTATTCGCATCGCCGCCGTAGGTCGCAGGTGTCATGATGAAGAGTTCCATGATTCACGAGAGTACGAAAGTAATTCCAGAACGTGAATGGCCGGCAACTTTTGAGTACCTCGCGTCCAACCTACGAAGTGGCATGCCCATTCCACAAGCGCTCTCGGCGCTGGCTGAACGCGGGAGCAATGAAATGAAGGCCATCTTCCGAAACGTGCGGCGCGATCTTGCATTAGGTATGCCCCTCGAGGCGGCAACCTACTTACTGAAGAAGAGTCACCATGGTGATCGGCTTCGGCATATCTTGCTTCTCGGCCGCGAAGTGGGGGTGGATCATCTTCCCGAACTTCTCCTCATTTCGGCGCGCTTTATTCGTCGCGATATTGAGGTCAAGGAGGAAGTGAAGGTTCGACAAGGCTGGGTACGAAATGGTGCTCGGCTGGGGTTGGTTGCGCCGTGGGCGATCTTGCTCTTGCTCATGACTCGATCAAGCACTCGAGTGGCGATGTTTACCACCGCTGGTGGGGCGGTGATCGCTTCTGGGGCAGGGGCATGCGTTGTTGCGGCGTGGTGGATGAAGCGTGCCTCGCAGATTCCTGGGATCAACTGATGTCTCTTCTCCTGGCCGTAGTCCTACTGGCGACGGGCCTTACGATGAACGCAACTAATCGCCACGATACAGAGAAGTGGATGATGCAGTCGCTCGCCCCTTTTATCCGTGAAGTGGATCCTTTCCTATTAGATTCCACACCAGTTGATCAGGCACATTTACGATCTGCTGGGATCATCACTCTTGAAGAGCAGCGCACACATTTCAAGACTCGAAGGCAGACAGTAGGAATTGGTGCGGTTATAGGCGCGTTAATTTCGTTAGCAGCCAATAGCGCACTTCTGACGATCATCTTCTCAACCCTCATGGCTGCAGGATTCGCACTTATCGCAGACAAATGGCGATTGCGGCGACGAGAAAAACGTTTCCAGATGGAGCTTCGACAGGACTTTCCAGATGTAGTCGAACAGATTGCGCTCTCGGCGGTGGCTGGTGAGAGCATTTTCTTTGCCCTTCGTCGAGTGGCGCTAGATTCTTCAACCCTCTCGCGTTCTCTCTCGGATGTGGTGTACAAGGTAGAGCGTGGGGAGGCGCTGATGGAGGTACTTACTCACTGGGCGCATTGGTATCGGATTCCTGGTGGCGATCGCCTGGTGGACGCGCTCTTGATCTCGCAGGTACATGGTTCACCGCTAGCGCCGCTCTTGCTTAATCACGCACATGAGGTTCGAGAGGAGAGTCGGCGCGCTCTGCTGGAAGCCTGTGGGAAGAGTGAAATTGCGATGGCGATTCCGGTGGTCTTCTTGATCTTGCCGGTGACAGTGCTCTTTGCGCTCTATCCAAGTTTGGCGCAACTCAACTTGATGGCCTTCGGATGAACCACCCCCTACAAATATAGGAGATAGCCATGGAAACGATCTATCGGAATGTCTTTGGATGCATGTTTTGGATCCGCCGGAGAGTGGTGGAGCCGATGAAGAATTCTCGAGGTGATGTGCCCGGTTGGGTACTCGTGGTTTTGATGACCGCTGGATTAGTGACTGTGCTCTGGGCAGTGGCTGGACCACGACTCTCGGCAATGCTCTCTAGGTCACTTGATGCGGTCTCCTCTCAATAAGTCGGCGCCGCATAAGTCGGTACCGCGCAGAATTCGGCACATGCTCGTTGAAGAACGAGGAAATGTCGAGTCCTTCTTAGTACTTGTGCCGCTCACCTTGCTCTTTCTTGGCGTACTGACGTTGCTTCTCTTTCTTCAAATTCGCATCAGCGCTCTGGGGGTGGCCATGACGTTGGCGCGCGAAGTTTCCCTCTCAACTCACTATGAAGAGAGCAAACGTGCCGCGCATTCCAAATTGCAACAAGTGGGTGTGATGGAACCAATCAACATTAGTTTTGAAAACGGAGTTTCAGTCGGATTGCAGACGGTCGTGGTGATTATCAAAGGCCGTACGGCCGTGGGGATTCCAATCTCTCTCGAAGTGAGCGTGGCGGTGGAGCAGTAGGCCTAAACGCACTCCCGGCATGTTCCGAAAATTTCCAATCGATGTTCCATTTCACTAAAGCCTTCGCTTGCGCCCAGTCGTTCGGCGAGCGCCTCGGCTTCCGGTGCTTGGAATTCCACACTCTTGCCACACTTGCGACAGAGCAAGTGGTGATGATGGTATGGTCCGCAGAGCCGAAAGCGTGATTCGCCATCGTTGTCAATGAATACATCAAGATCACCATCGTTTACTAAATCACTGAGCGCGCGGTAAATCGTCGAAAGCCCAACTTTGGAGCTTTCCATTTCCGCGTAGAGCTCTTTCGCGCTGATGAATTCTTTTCTTTGTTTCAGAAAATCAATAATTGCTCTGCGTTGTCGGGTGTTGCGCTTAGTTGGTGTACTCATCGTTAAGCCGATTCGCCCACCGAAACAATACCGAACATCACTACGACGCCAAGGAGCGTTGCCAATAACGTCCAGCGCGATGGGTGGTTGCTATGCGCTTCTGGAAGTACGTGTGAGGTACTGAGGTAGACCAAAAATCCGGCAAAGAGGGCGAGATAGATACCGAGGAGCGGTTCGCTCAAAGTGAGATACGTGCCGATCGTGGCACCAAGCAAACGAGCGACGCCGTCAAGTGCTAAGAGTGTGATGGCTTTCGTACGCCACCGTCCGCTCCGGATCAATAACATGACAGTGTTGAGTCCATCGGTGAACGCATGCGAGATCACCGCGATGGCCACTGCAAAGCCAACAGAGTTACTCACTTGGAAAGCGAGACCGACGCCGACACCATCAAGGAAGACGTGGATTACCATGGCGCCGGCTCCCACGAGTCCGGTACTGAGGCGAGTATGTGAGTGACCGTCGCCGTAATCAGAGTCGGCTGGTTCATGACTTCCAAAGAAACGCTCCATCAAGTGGAGTGCGAGAAATCCGACCACGAAGGCGACCATCGGGGTTGGAATGCCGGCCAGGTGATTCTCATTGAGCTGGAGAACTTCGGGGATCAGGTCGAATGCGACGAGCCCCAAGAGCAACCCTGCGGAGAGTCCGAGGAGTAAGTGCATGCGATCTCGGGAACGGAGCGCGAGGAAGCCACCGAGAGCCGTTGCGAGTACTGTGATCAGCGTTATCAAGATGGCCATATCGTCGAGGCTATTGAAATGGGTACCATTGTCAATAGCCGCTTGTAGGGGGTCCCTGATGTTCGCCATCGCTCGATTCTCATCGGCCTCTATTGCGCCGTGGAGTGAGGCCGAGCTCTTCACCCACGCCCGATCGGCCCTTGAATTACTAGCCACCCGCCCGGGATACCTCGGCGGCCGTTTTGGGGTGGCCACTGACCAAGATTTTGATCGGGCCAGCGGGTCAGAGCCGCTTTCGATCTATGCGCTGGTGACGGAGTGGGAGAACGTGGGCTCATATCGACGGGCCCTTTCAGGATTTGAGATCAAAATGGAGGTCGTTCCGCTCCTCTCTCGGGCGCTAGATGAGCCCGGAGGCTTCGAGGAAATCGCTCTCACTGCTGATTCCGAGTAAAATCTTCCAAAAGCGCCTTGCGAAATCTCGTGCGCCGCCGACAACCAGCCGGATGGAGATCACGCTCATGGCAGATCGTTTAGAAACTATCGTCAGCCTCTCAAAGCGACGGGGCTTTGTTTACCCCTCGTCAGAGATCTACGGAGGTCTGCGCGCCTCTTGGGATTACGGCCCCTTGGGTATCGAATTAAAGAACAACGTGAAGCGTCAGTGGTGGAAGTCCATGATCACTCAACGCGAAGATGTCGTGGGATTAGATTCCTGTGTCATCCTCGCGAAAGAAGTCTGGGAAGCTTCCGGTCACGTCGCTACTTTCTCTGATCCACTCACCGAGTGCATTTCGTGCCACAAACGTTACCGCGCCGATCACTTGGAAGAGGCATACGAAGCTAAACATAAGAAGCCAGCTGCATCGCTTGCCGAAATCAATTGCCCCAACTGTGGCACTAAGGGTCAGTTTACTGATCCGCGCCAATTCTCTGGGCTCTTAAAAACGTATTTGGGGCCGGTAGAAGATGAGAGTGGTCTCGCATACCTTCGCCCAGAAACTGCGCAAGGAATCTTTATTAACTTCGGAAACGTATCGACCACTTCGCGCAAGAAGCCACCGTTTGGTATCGGCCAGATCGGAAAATCTTTCCGCAACGAAATCACACCTGGAAACTTCATCTTCCGCACCCGTGAATTTGAACAAATGGAGATGGAATTCTTTGTGGTGCCTGGCACTGACGAAGAGTGGCATCAATATTGGATCGATACTCGTCTTGCTTGGTACAAGGACCTCGGCGTCAATCCAGATCGCCTGCGCATCTTCGATCATCCAAAAGAGAAACTTTCCCATTACTCAAAGCGCACTGCAGATATTGAATACAAGTTTGAATTTACCGGCACCGATTGGGGTGAGCTCGAAGGTATCGCTAACCGTACGGATTTCGATCTGAAGGCACACTCTGAAGCATCCGGCCAGGATCTATCTTGGTTTGATCAAGAATCCGGTGAGCGCTGGGTGCCTTATGTCATCGAACCTGCAGCAGGTGTGGATCGTTGCTCACTTACATTCTTGCTCGATGCTTATGCTGAAGATGAGGCGCCAAACTCGAAGGGTGGCGTCGATAAGCGCGTTGTCTTGCGCCTTGATCATCGACTTGCTCCAGTCAAGATCGCCGTTCTTCCACTGAGTCGTAACGCAGATCTTTCGCCCAAGGCACGCGATCTTGCTGCGGCGCTTCGCAAGAATTGGAATGTGGAATTTGATGATGCTGGTGCCATCGGTCGCCGCTACCGTCGACAAGACGAGATTGGTACGCCTTTCTGTATCACTATCGACTTTGAGACTTTGGATGATCAAGCGGTCACTATTCGCGAACGCGACACCATGGTGCAGGAGCGAATCTCTCTCGATCAGGTGGAGCAATGGTTAACCCCCAAACTTCTCGGTTGCTAATCGGGCAGACCGAGATTTCGCCGCCAGTAGTTTTGGCGCCGATGGCGGGCATCACCAACGCTGGATTTCGCACGCTCTGTCGTGAACAAGGTGCTGGCCTTTTTGTTTCAGAAATGGTGACGGCTCGCGCGCTTGTAGAGCGTCATCCAGAGACGCTGCGCATGATTAAGCCAGCACCGGGGGAGAGCCCACGTAGCGTGCAGCTATATGCGGTTGCACCCAACACGGTGCGCGATGCCGTTCTCATGCTCTGCAGTGAAGGGTTAGTTGACCATATCGATCTAAATTTCGGTTGCCCAGTGCCTAAGGTCACTCGCAAAGGTGGTGGGTCTGCTCTTCCTTATAAGCGTCGTCTCTTTAGTGCAATCGTGAGCGCAGCTGTTGATGCAGCTAAACCATTTGATATTCCCGTTACCGTCAAAATGCGTAAAGGTATTGACGACGATCACCTCACATTCTTGGAAGCTGGACGTATCGCGGCCGATGTTGGCGTGCATTGGGTATCGCTACACGGTCGTACCGCGGCGCAAATGTATGGCGGTAAAGCGGATTGGAACGCCATCGCAGCGCTCGTGGCTGAATTGCAGCCGTACGGGACGCCCGTGCTGGGTAACGGTGATATTTGGAGCGCTCCGGATGCGCTGCGCATGATGGAGGAGACCGGATGCGCCGGAGTTGTTGTCGGTCGTGGATGCTTAGGTAGGCCATGGCTCTTCGCCGAACTCGCGGCTGCATTTGCCGGGCGCCCCATTCCGGAAGCGCCGAAATTAGCAGAGGTTGGTGGGGTGATGTTGCGCCATGCCCACCTCCTGGCTTCGTACTTTGAAGATGAATTACGTGGATGCCGTGATTTTCGCAAGCATGTGGCGTGGTACCTCAAAGGTTTCTCGGTGAAGAATCATTTGCGCGTGGGTCTGGCAGAAGTCTCGACCTTGGCGGAAATGGCCACCATGATCGATGAGTTGGAAGGTGATCAAGATTTCCCCACTGCAATAGCGATGGGTCCACGTGGGCGTACCACCACCACGCGTGCAGTGAGCCTTCCGGAGAATTGGTTACTCGATCGCGATGCCATGCCGCTTATCTCGGCAGATGAGGCGATCTCCGGTGGCTAGCACTAATTATTTTGGTGAATACCTCAGCACTGATACCGAACGTTATCTAGCAGAACCAGCAAAACGACCAGGCCGTAGTGAATTTGCCCGTGACCGCGCGCGCATTTTGCACTCAGCTGCGCTTCGCCGATTAGCAGCGAAGACGCAAGTAGAAGTTCCTTGGGAGAGTGACTTCGCGCGCACGCGACTCTCACATTCACTCGAATGCGGACAGGTAGGCCGTGAATTAGGTGCCGCACTCGGTGCAGACCCAGATCTTGTGGAGAGCGCCTGCCTGGCGCACGACCTTGGACACCCACCCTTTGGTCATAACGGTGAAGTCGCTCTTGAAGAAGCTGCGCTTGATTGTGGTGGATTTGAGGGCAACGCACAGAGTTTTAGAATTCTTACGCGTCTTGAAGCTAAGAGCGTAGATAGAAGTGGAGCCTCCATTGGCCTTAATCTTTCAAGGGCCACACTTGATGGTGCATCGAAGTACCCATGGACGCGTGAGACTAACTCTAAGAAGTTTGGCGTCTATGATGATGATCGCCCAATTTTCGACTGGATGCGTTCTGGAAGAAGTGGCGCTGAAAGTTCGATAGAAGCACAAATCATGGATTGGTCAGATGATGTTGCATATTCTGTACACGATTTGGAAGATGCTCTCGTGGCCGAACGATTTCCACTAGCTGCACTTTCCGATAAGAGTGAGCAGCAAGCCGTTGCGAAGGTCGCACTCGAGTCCTACGCCATTGATTCAAACGAAAATGAGTTAGAAGCAGCTTTTGGCCGCCTAGTTTCGTTGCCTTATTGGCTATCAACTTTCTCGGGTTCACACCGCGATCACGCTGCGCTCAAAGATCTCACTAGTCAACTCATTGGACGGTTTGCGTTAGCTGCTGAACGTGAGACGCGCGCTAAGTGGGGGAGTGGATCACTTATTCGCTTCGGTGCATCGCTAGAAGTGCCACGCGAAGAGCGAATTGAAGTCGCTGTCCTTAAAGCCATTGCGGCGCACTACGTGATGCGAAGCGATGTGGCTCAGGCTCGCTATTCCGAGCAGCGAATTCTGATTCACGAACTCGTTGAGGCGCTATGGCGGGGTGGCCCAAGCGCGCTAGAGCCCACCTTTCATGTGAGCTGGGATGCTGCGACGAGCGATGCAGAGCGCCGCCGCGTGGTCATCGATCAAGTTGCTTCGCTCACCGATGTCGGAGCGCGTCTCCTTCATGGCAGACTCACCAGCAGGGGTGAGTAGAGATGGCCGGACGTATCCGTGATGAAGATGTCGCTTACGTGCGCGAGCATGCCCCCATTGATGAAATTGTGGGCGATTATGTGCAGCTCAAGAACGCCGGTGGTGGGCAGAAGAAAGGGCTTTGCCCTTTTCATGATGAAAAGTCACCGTCATTTCATGTAACTCCATCTCGTGGTTTCTTTCACTGCTTCGGATGTCAGACTGGTGGCGACGTTATCTCGTTCGTCATGAAGATTGAACACCTCGCATTCTCTGAAACGGTTGAGAGGTTAGCGCAGCGCATTGGATTTGAATTGCGTTATGAAGAAGGAGAACGCCCTAGTGGAACAACCGGCGGGCAGCGTACTCGGCTAATTGAGGCGCATAGACATGCGGCCGCGTTTTACCAAGAAGCGCTCAACGCGGCAGGCCCTGCTCAAGTCGGGCGAGCTTTCTTATCGGAGCGCGGGTTCGATCAACAGACGTCATTAACTTTCATGGTGGGTTATTCTCCCGATGAATGGGATGCACTCACTAAGTTCCTCAAAGGTAAAGGGTTTACTAATGATGAACTCATCAATGGTGGATTAGCGAAGGAAGGGCAACGCGGGCTCATCGATCGTTTTCGCAATCGCCTGATGTGGCCCATTAAAGATATCTCCGGTGACATCGTGGGATTTGGCGCTCGAAAACTTTCTGCTGATGAAAGTGATACGGGGCCTAAATATCTCAATAGTCCCGAGACTCCTATTTATAAAAAGAATCAAGTTCTCTATGGTCTTGATATGGCGAAGAAAGAGATTGCCAAAACTCGCCAGGCGGTCGTCGTAGAGGGATATACCGACGTGATGGCGGCCCATGCCGCTGGAGTCACCACTGCGGTGGCTACTTGTGGCACTGCTTTTGGTGAAGAACATATTCGCACCCTTCGGCGCCTCTTAATGGACGACGATGCCTTCCGTGGTGAAGTGATCTTCACCTTTGACGGTGACGCTGCAGGTCAAAAGGCGGCCCTGCGGGCCTTTACCGAAGATCAGAAATTCGTGACGCAAACTTTTGTGGCTATCGAAAAGGAAGGGTTAGACCCTTGCGAATTGCGTCAGAAGCGTGGAGATGCCGCAGTGCGCGAACTTATCGCGAATCGGATTCCGCTCTTTGAATTCGCTATTCGATCAACACTCTCTAACTACAACCTCACTGCTCCTGAGGGTCGAGTGGAGGCGCTAAAAGTTGCTGCGCCACTAGTAGCGCAGATTCGAGATCGCTCGCTCCGCCCTGAGTACACGCGTTCACTTGCTGGGTGGCTTGGTATGGAAATCGAGATCGTGCGTGCCGCAGTTGCCACCAGCGTTCCTAAAGTGGGTCGAAAGTATGCCAGCGATCCGGCCTCGATTGATTCTTCTCTGGAGAATCCAGCACCAAAACGCCTACAACGCCCAGATCCAGGAGATCCGGTGGCATCCCTCGAGCGCGAAGTTGTAAAGACGATCTTGCAAACCCCGCAGAACTCTCCGAGCTGGCGCGATCTTGAAGCCAATGACTTCTCTCACGAAATTTATCGGGCACTCTTTATGCGTTTGCACCAGGTTGAAGGCGCGGAAGATCTCACTGCAACGGTCGAAGCAATTAGAGGGGTAGGCGATGACGATTCTATTGAGATCGCTTCGCTGGCGACCGAGTTAGCTGTAGAACCGATGCGCACTTCAGATACCTCGGGTACGCGATACGGCGAGAGTTTAAGTTATCGACTTAGAGAGGTTGGCGTCTCTCGTCGAATCGAAGAGCAGAAGTCAGAACTGCAACGAGTAAATCCGTTAGAAGAAGCAGATCGCTATCAACAACTCTTTACTGATCTTGTCCAGATGGAAGCGGTACGTCGGCAACTTCGCGACATTGCATTAGGTGAGGTTAACCGTGGCTAAGGAAGTAGAGCGAAGTCGGTTACTTGCCGAAGTTATCGGAATGAAAGTCAGAATCGATTCCCTGCTACTTGAAGAGCGTGAAATTCCTTGGAGTGAGATTGATGATCTCAATGTTGATGAGGAAGGAATTGCCGCGCTGCTTTCAACTGGTGAACGTTGCCGATACTCCTTCGGCACGGCGACGGTGCGTGACCGAAGAAGAGTTGCCCAAGCGCTTCGCGAGCGAGTGATGGCCTCCATACTTATTTCGGTCGCTGGCCCCGAGGGAACCCTGGTCGCCCTCAGGCGAGATGCTAGGGGTGAGGTTTTTACCCGAATATCAGTGGCAGGAGAGATCTCCGAGGCTGGTCGACGCGGTGCTGAGGCGCTCGCTCTTCGATTGGCTGAAAGCGCGGGCGTGATCGATGCGCCGCTTCGATGGTCTGCCTCTCCGGCGAGTTTCAGTGCAACCCCCACGCTGGGGTAGGCTTCCACAGATCTTCCCGTGTAGCTCAATTGGCAGAGCAGCCGGCTGTTAACCGGCAGGTTCTTGGTTCGAGTCCAAGCGCGGGAGCCAGTTATTCAAGCGTAAGCCCAGAGCTCAACTTGTGAGTTTTCGCAGAGCCTGGGGTGAGATCCCTGGCGAAAGCCCCACCCCCCACCTCTGGAGCCCTACGGTGTACTCAGTACTAAGTACCCGAGACTAAGTACCCGAGACTAAGTACCCGAGACTAAGTACCCGAGACTAAGTACCCGAGAAAATTTCGTGGGAGCAGGAGGAGGATGACATGGCTGCAGTGAGTGCGACCGCACCGCTCATACTCGTGGTCGATGATGAAGACGGGGTGGCAGATCTGCTTGTCGATGCCCTGACTCTCGGCGGCTACCGCGCACGTCGCGCTCGCGATGGACAAGAGGCGCTCCGCCTCCTACGCGAAATTGCTCCCGATGTCATCTTGCTAGATGTCAACATGCCCGGGCTCAATGGATTTGAAGTCTTGGAACGCATTCGTGCCAAGGGAGATGACACCCCAGTGCTCTTCCTCACTGCTCGCCACGAGCGCGAAGACACCACTCGTGGATTTGTGCTCGGTGCTGATGATTACATCACCAAGCCATTCGGTCTCGAAGAATTGCTCTTGCGAGTGAAGGCTATCTTGCGACGCACACGTAAAGAGGAGCCAGAACCAGAGGTATTGCGAAGTGGCAACCTGGAGCTCCACGCAGAGAGCCACGAAGTACGCCAAGCGGGCGAGATCGTTACGCTCTCGCCGACCGAATTTCGCCTCCTTGAGTATTTGATGCTCAATCAGAAGCGCGTGCTCACTAAAGCCCAGCTCTTGAGAGCTGTCTGGGATATCGATTTTGAAGCTGAAACTAGCGTCGTTGACACTTACATCTCGTATCTCCGTAAGAAGCTAGATCCGCAAGGTTTGGGACTCATCCGAACTGTTCGCGGAGTTGGCTTCCAGTTGCGAGAGGTAGAAGCTGCCGCTGAAAAAGGCGCACAGTGACCACCAGTGAAATTACGAACTCGATTAACTCTCATCTCATCGATCTTTATCGCCCTAGCATCGATTTGTATTGGCGTATTTAGCGTGACCGCAACAAGACAGAGTTCACTCACTCAAATCGATAACACTCTGACGCAAGTTCTCAATGCTAGCGATGGTGGCGCTCGCAGGGCTCAGGGATCGGTTGTAGCGCGAGCAGATGACCTCAATGTAGCGATCGCGCTCGGTTTGGTCTTGCCTGATCAATCGATCACGGTGGTTCGCCGGGCAGGAGACATTACTAACCCATACGAATTCCCCAACTTGAGCAAGAACGAAATTCGTAATGCCGGTAGCAAATTCATCAACGTTGATGGCGAAGTGCCCTATCGAATTAGATCACGATCCCTTGGAGACGGTGTTGCCCTCATGGCGGCAGCACCATTGGTATCTCTCAACAGTGATCTTCGTCAACTAGTTATTAAGACAACGGTGGGCGCCCTTTTCGTTATTTTTCTCTCGGCTTTGCTCGTCTGGCTTAGTACCCGTCGAGCTCTACGTACGGTCGATGCCATGATCGATAGCGCATCGGCTATTGCCGATGGCGATCTCGATCGGAAAGTGCCTGAAGCGCAGCCAGGAACTGAACTTGGTCGCCTCGCGTCGGCGCTTAATGTCATGATCACTTCCTTGAGGTCCTCCCTTCGCGCTAAAGATGAATCCGAGCAAGGAATGCGTCGATTCCTGGGTGATGCATCGCATGAATTACGCACGCCTCTTACTGTCATTAAAGGGTATGGCGAGATACTTAAAGATGCTGAAAACCTTGATCCCGTTCAACGTTCACGCGCTATCGATCGACTCAATGCCGAGAGCGCCAGGATGGATACTTTGATTTCAGATTTGCTCCGCCTCTCAAGGCTCGATCAGCATCCTGTCATCTCTGCTGAATTGGTAGATCTCTCTTCGGTCACTTCCGATTTCGCGCAAGACTTGCAAGACCAAGAAGTGAGCAGAAACGTGGTACTTCAAATCGAAGAAGATGTCATCGTCCGTGGCGATGAATCCTTGCTCCGCCAAGTCCTGGCAAATATCATGGGAAATATCCGCTGCCATACTCCTGCAGATTCACCGGTTCGAATTCGCCTTTCATTAGAGGGCGAGAATCGCTCCTCAATGGCTCATTTAGTGGTCGATGACGCAGGGCCCGGAATTTCTCCAGAGCAGCGCGAGATAGCCTTAGCTCGATTTGGACGTTTAGAGGAGTCGCGTTCTCGACAAGGTGGAGGCTTTGGCTTGGGCTTGAGCATCGTGGCTCAGGTGGTCTCGTTACATAAGGGCGAATTGAAACTTGGCACCTCCCCACTGGGTGGATTGAGATTAGAGATTTTGATTCCGGGGGTCACCTCATGATGATAAAACGCGCAAGAGCGAGCGTGCTATTGGCAATGGCAATGTCCATTTCGCTCGCCGTGCCGACCGGTGCTTTCGCATTCGACACCGCCTCACCGAGCCCTAAAGTTATCTGGAGTTCTATCAATACCGCGCCACAGAGTTGGATTCGTGGAGTTCCTAATTACCTCTTTGAATGTGTGGCTAACGGCTCAAGTGCGGTGATCGCCATGAAAGATGGCATGCAGTGGCGTGAGGTCACGCGAGCCTCTGCACTGCTAGATAAGAAGCTCTGTACCGACTCTGCAAACCCTTATGTTC
>NSHZ01000042.1 GCA_002737595.1 Actinomycetota bacterium
ATTTTGCTCTTTGCCGCAGCCGCCCTCGCAGGTTCCTTCTCTACTTCAATCGGCATGCTCATCGGTTTTCGCGTCCTCCAAGGTATTGGTGGCGCACTCTTGTTGCCGAATAGCACAGCGCTACTCAACGCCAATATCACTCCCGAAAATCGCAATCACACAGTGGGCCTCTGGATAAGTATTAGCGCAACTGGTTTGATTATCGGTCCGCTCGGCGGCGGACTACTCATTTCGCACTTCGGTTGGCGCGCCGCGCTCTACGGACACATAGTCATCGCCCTCTTCGGCGCGTGGCGTATTGGAAAACTCGATGATGGGCCGCGACGAGAGAATTCACTTGATTTTCCTGGCATTTTTACTGCAAGTTTTACCGCACTTGCCCTGTGCGCTGGACTAATTCAATTCGGAAGAAGCAATGCAAACTATCCACTAGCAACTGCACTCATTGTGATCGGCTTGCTCCTGGGCTACCTCTTCTACCGCATCGAACATCGCGTCGCGCATCCTCTGGTAGACCCGAGTTGGCTGACAGACATTCGTACGCGCGGGGTTCTCTTAGCGTGCGCTATTTACAACGGCACCATTGCCGCTTCGACCTTCTTGATTTCTGTACTGAGTCAAGATAGCCGGAATCTGACACCTCTCCAGGGTGGCATCGTGGTCTGGATGTCTTGCATTCTGATGCCCGTGGGATCGCGCATTAGCGGCAAGATCAAAAACGTGCCAGATCTCCGAAAGATTATGTTGCGTGGATCAATCGCACTCTCCGTCGGCTACGTAATAATTGCTGCGCTCTCCCAAGGACCCTTCTTGCTGATGCTGGTCACCCTCTCAACTGCTGGATTCTGTGCCGGGTTACTCTTCAGCGGCGACACCATTGCCATTCTTAATATTCTGGAGCCCGCAAAAGCCTCCTCCGGATTAGCCACCTTAAGTTTGGTACGTCAAATTGGTGCGGTCTTTGGAATTGCTCTCATAGGTTCTGCATCTGAACTCTTCGGACGCGCCACGTCAGTTGATAACGGAAAGAGCCTGGCTATCGCGCTCGCCGGCGTAGTGACGTTGAGCTGCTACTTCCTTTTAAAGAAAGCGCTTACTGCCACCGTTCACGATTAACCATCGTTGCTGACGGCCTATCTAGATTCCAGGTCGCGCCTTCAACGTTGACCACCTCAACTTCATCTGAGAATCGTGAGTCCACGCCCACGACCAAAAGCGGCATCTCAGAAGTAGCTTCACGCAGTACACATGGCATCTTTGCTGAGTGCTTTAATATTTTCGCGTGTGCATTCGCATCCGTAGATTCATCGAGAACCCATTTCGGGCGAGAATTAAACCAGGCCACCGCCCAGGTTTCCCCTTCAACCGAAGATGCAAAACGTTGCCCCAGGGCAGGGACAAAGCCGTATTCACCTGGCATATACACATGACCTGAAAGATTGAGCTGGCCTTTAACGATAATAAATTCCTCGTCACACTGATAGTGTCCTACCTCATCGCGGCGCCAGCCCGCCGGAAAACGTACAAGTAAAGAAGCGGCGCCACTCTCCAGAGAGTCGAGACGATGCATGTCTACGTTCATGCTTGATCCGGGGATGGGAACGTTCATCCATTCCGTGGTATCAAAGAGATTTACCAAGATTGACCACCCTTCGAGCAGAGCGGATTACTGCTTCATCGAGCAGTCGTCCCTTGGCGTCGGTGAGTACTCCCCCGCCTTGAGCGTCGTAGCGATCGATCATGTCCTGCGCTTCCGCTAATGCCTCGACAGAAGGAGTAAACACTTCGTTCACAATGGCGACCTGGGCTGGATGGATGCAAGTACGTCCGAAGTAACCCATACGAGCGTGCTCGATGGTGCTCTGACGGAAAGCTTCGAGATCCTTAAAATCTGTACCCACCGGCGCAATCGGAGGATTAATCCCAGCCGCGGCACTGCAAAGGACTACATAGGAACGTGCGTAGAGGAACTCTTTCTCATCGGGTCCTAATTCCACGGACATATCGGCTTTAAGGTCGTACTCACCGATTTGCATCCGACTCACACGAGGAGCTCGCGCGATTTCGCGAGCATTGAGAATACCTTCCGCCGTTTCCACCAACGCCGAAACAGTGATACTGCGTTCTGGAATTCCTAATTTCCGCTCAATATTGGAAATGATCAGATCTAGAGCAGCGAGTTGCTCTACATTTTCACACTTTGGAAAGATCAGACCTGCAATCGGCGCGGTGATCACTGCATTGAGATCAGCTACCAGATCGTCTGAGTTATTCACCCGCACCCAAATCTTATGAGCGCTTGCCGAGTTTGCCGATATCCACGCCCCGGAGATGTCGCGCCCTTCTTGCTTACGATTAGTCGGTACCGCGTCCTCGAGATCAAGAATTACATAGTCAGCGCCTCGTTCAAGACACTTGGCCAATCGATCCGGTTGATCACCAGGGACGTAGAGGTAACTTCTCATCCGATCTGCGTTTTTCCAGATACCAGCGACTTGGAAATAATTGTCCTCATAATGTCGTTTGTACCTTCACCGATGCTCATCAGTGGCGCATCACGATAGAGGCGCTCAACTACGTACTCAGTCGAGTAACCGTATCCACCATGGATCCGCATGGCTTCTAGCGAAGCTTCGATGGCAACTTCACTTGCAAAGTACTTTGCCATTCCCGACTCCATATCAACTCGTTCGCCAGCGTCTGCTTTTGAAGCCGCCCAATAAGTGATCAGACGAGCCGCTTGTGTTTGCGTTGCGATCGTAGCAATCTTCAATTGAATTGCCTGAAACTCGCTAATAGGTTGACCGAATGCATGACGGTTCTTTGAATATTCAAGGGCGGCTTCGTAAGCAGCTTGAGCAATACCCACGCTTCGGGCCGCGATATTGATGCGCCCAGATTCCAGACCTGAAAGGACTTGCTGCATGCCACGGCCTTCAACTCCACCCAGCAAGTTCTCCACTGGTACGCGTACGTTGTCGAGCACCACTTCACACGATTCAGGTCCCTTGTAGCCCAGCTTGCCGATATCACGACTTACCGTGAAACCAGGAGTGCCAGCCTCTATGAGAATCACGCTCATGCCCTTGTGGGCAGGGGAAGCATCTGGATCGGTCTTCACTAAGACGGGAAGAGGATTTGCATAGCGCGCATTTGTGATCCACATTTTGGTGCCATTAATAACGTACTCATCACCTTCACGCTTGGCAGTAGTCCGGATGCCTTGAAGATCGGTACCAGCGCCTGGTTCTGTTAAGCCAATCCCAGTACGGCGCTTACCTGTGGCTAACTCAGGAAGATACTTCTGCTTCTGTTCTTCAGTGCCGTGCTTGGCGATCATCCAGCAGGAGAGCGAGTGACTACCCAAGATGCCGGCAACACCCATCCAACCGCGGGCAAGTTCTTCAAAGACCAGGGCGAATGAGACCATGTCGATATCAAGCCCGCCGTACTCTTCTGGAATGGTCATTCCGAAGAGACCCATATCTGCAAGTCCCGCCACGATTTCGGTCGGATAGCGCCCGCTTCGCTCCCACTCGTTAGCTACGGGCTTGATTTCCTTTTCTACAAAGTCTCGCAACACAGCTTTGAATGCCGTTTGTTCCTCGTTGAGTGTGAAATCCATCTCTATCCTCCTACTGGTACGAAGAGTGGTAGCGCTCTGCCGTCACTCAAGGGTTGCCATTTCAATACGACCGGTTGATCGCATGAGATCTTGGTACTACTACCATCTATACGTGTCAGCATGATGGGGCCCTCTGCTAAACGCACTCGCGCAATAATATAAGGAGCCTCGAAGCCCTCCTGAGGAGCGCGCATCACTTCGGTCCACGAGTCAATTATTCCTTGGCCCGAAACTTTCTGCCATTCAAGATCCGTCCCACCGCAATGCGAGCAGAGGGCACGTGGATAGTGCTGGTACTTCGAGCAAACGTTGCAGGATTGAAGAAGTAACTCCTGAATGCGCGTGCCTTCCCAGAAGGGAGCGGAAACAGCATCCTCAATGGGCAAGTAGGGAAAACTCATGACACTTTCTCCAGAATCACGGTGGCGTGCGTAGAAATAATGCCGCCCGTACCGTGTGCCAACGCGCGGCGTGCATGGGGGACTTGCCGCTCGCCACATTCACCCCGGAGCTGTCGCACCGCCTCAACAAGTAAGAGAATTCCGTACTGACCTGGATGGCAGTAGGAGAGCCCACCGCCAGAAGTATTAAGTGGGAAAGATCCACCGGGACGAGTCTTCCCGCTGAGTAGTAAATCAGCCGCTCCCCCGCGTGGAGCAAAACCCAACGCTTCTAATGTGAGCAAGACCGTGATGGTGAAGGAATCGTACACTTCCACCACATCTATATCCTGCGGAGTAATACCCGCCATAGCAAAGGCGCGCTTCCCACTCTCTACCGCGCCAGTCACCATCAAGTCATCCACACTCGTCATCGACGTATTCGTGGTCGCCTCGCCATAACCAATAATTTTCACGCCACGCTTCTTGTCCACGAGCTTGGTAGTGAGCACAATTGCGCCGCCGCCATCAGTCACCAAACAACAATCCGCCGTGGTTAATGGCGATGAAATCAGATCTGCATCCTCAATGTCTGCCGGAGTGAGCGACTTGGTCCCGTATCGAAAGGCGACTGGATTAAGCAGCGCCCATTCGCGGGCGCTGATGGCAACTTCCGAAAGCGCGGCTCGGCCAGTGGGAACCTCGTGGAGGTAACGCTGGGCCGCCATTGCATAATAAGAGAGCGGAAAGAGCGGTCCATAAGGGGTTTCGAATTGCGCCTCTGGAGTGTGATGTTCAACGACCCCGCCGAGCGATCGTGACTTAGCGGACCGTTGATTAGATGCGAAGGAAATCACCACCGTGGAGCACTGGCCACTGCGTAAAGCCTCTACCGCACGCGCCACGTAGATTTCAAAGGAACTACCACCAGCAAATGAGGAATCCGTAAAGCTGGGAACGATGCCGAGGTAATCTGCCAATTGCGTTGCAGAAAAACGAGAAATACCATTAGTGGCAATGCCATCGACGTCCTGGGTCGTTAATCCCGCATCAGCAAGAGCGCGAGTCACTGCTTGACTCTGTAACTCGAGAATCGACTTAGTAGTCACTCCCAAATCACATTCGGCAGCACCCACGATAAAAACATCTTGCATTAGATACGCACCTGCGCTCCAGCTGGCGAGAGCACTGGGTGATTATCCTCGCCAGCAGTCATCGAGAGCTCTAGCGTTACTTCGTTTCCCTCCACATGTGTTACAGCACCGTGGCACGTAACTGTTTCACCAGCAAAAACCATTGTCGTAAAGCGAAAATGTAGACGCGTAATGAACGAATCTGGTCCTAACCAATCTTGCAAAGCCTCAGCCAAAATGGCACCTAATGCCTGACCGTCAACAATAGGCGACTTAATCTTCTTCGAAGCTAAGAATTCGTTGTCGTAGTGGAGCCGATGCCAATCCCATGTCGCGCCCGCGTAAGCGATCATGTTAGTGATATCTATGGTGCGCGTAAGGGTCGGCATCTGCGACCCAACGGATAATTGGTGATTCATCGTGGAATCTCCGACCATATAAGCGACTCAGTATTTGTTGCCAATAATTCATTCTTCTGATTTGTATAGGTAGCAGTCGAGAACATTGTCATCATCTTCAACCCCTTGGAGTTCGTGCGCTCCGTAACAGAGTCGATCACCCAAGTTGCGCTAATGACATCGCTCTCGACGATGGCTTGATGAAAGTGGTAATCATTTCCACCGCGAACAAGCCGCGTATTGGGCACTTCGATTTTCCACAGATGACCGGCATACCCGTCGGAATCCATCGGAAGCCCCGCGTATTGATTTGTTTCACAGACCCAGGTGGGGGGTGCAATAACTCCTGAATATCCATGCTCTCTCGCAAAGTTATCATCGGTGTAAAGCGGATTCTCATCTCCAATTGCCATGGCAAAGTAACGAATGCTCGCTTTACCTACCGGCTCAGGAGCCGTATAGGCGATACTCCTTCCGACCAGAGCGGAGATCTCAGGAGTGAGCATTTAATACCGCCATCGGGAAGACTTCCAACATAAATTCAGGACGGAGCAGCGCTGCACAGAGCGCACCGGTAGATGCTGGCCAAGGTGCGCGCAACAATGATTGACGCACGCCAGCCACTCCGCGGTACTCCGGCAATCCTTCTGGGGTGACAAATTCAATGGTGGAGACCAAATCCGCGGCCGTAGCGCCCGCAGCTTGGAGTACTTCCATCACAGCGCCGTAGGTTACTTCAGCTTGTGCGACCACATCACCCGAGTGAAGCGCTTCTTGAGATTCCATGTCAAGTGAAGCAAACCCAGACATATACAACGTTTCGCCGGCGAGTACGCCCGGGGTGTAAGTCAGGGTGTCGTAGCGCTTCCACCCCGGATTGATGCCCCTTAATTCATGGCGACTTGCAGTGATATCGACCGCAACCAAGATTTCTGGATGATGCAAACGGCTCATCAGAATTCCACCTGCTCCTGGAAATACCCCAGCACCCCCAAGCAATTCTTTTCGAGCTCGACCACTCTTGGGATACACATCGCGAGTTGCCGGAGTAGAGAAATCATATGTTGTGACGGCTTGTCCAAGATTCATACCAATGCGATTGAGGAGCGCACCTGCCTTTTCGAGGCAGTAACGGTATTGCGCCACAAAATCTCCTTGGTGCACCACATCGCCCTTAGCATCAACAGGGAGCATCGTAGGAAGGAATACCGAGCCATCGTGTCCCTCTCGAATAGCAGAACGTGACCAACCCGCGTCGGGCTCATCAATCAATGACTTGCCACCGCCTCGCGACGCGTGTACCTCTATTTCAATGAGAGCGGCCGGGCGAAGCAAGCGCTCGACCACGACTGTCGTGAGCGATAGGCGATGGGATCCAAAGGTGCTTTGACGGACAGACTTTACCGCATCGTAATCAAGGATGCCTTGTACGGTGACGTTTTCCACTACATGCGTGACATCAGCAAATGTAAGTCCTTCAGCGCCGAGAATTCTTTCAATCTTGGCGTATGCCGTACGTGTTTGTGCAGTCATGTCACCTTTAACGACCATACGACCGGTCTCCGGATCATGCTCACTGGCTGAATGCCCCGACAGAAAGGCATCATTTCCATGCATCAAACCCAGAGAGAAGGTGTAATCCGAATATTTGAACCAAGGAAAATCGGTAGGCGTGATTGCGTGCATATCATGCGCCTTTCGCGAGCAGTTCAAAAGCCTTCACGACTTGGACAAGGGTCGCCTCAGGGGACTCCAATACGTCGTAGAACTCTGCTGCCTTTTTGGGAGTGCACTGCGCGTTTCCGGCAAATTTATTGATGAGGGCTTGGCGGGTGAGTCGATTCCTGGGGCCACCTGCACTCGAATTGACTCCGCCGTTAAGCGAGGCGCCACTCTTCAACGAAATGCGGGTTTTACCTGAAGCATCTGCAGCCGCTCCTTCTGCTGGAGTCAGATTGATCACGACCTTCTGCGCAAGGAGAGCCACTTCAGGGCGGTGGATCGACTCAATGGAGTAGGTATCTACGGTGATTGCCCCATCGATAATCAACGCCGCGATGCTCCATGGGAGTGAGAATTTTGCATCGTAAGGTGTGCGAGGGGCCAATTTTTCTTCAATAGGTTCACACACAATTGCAGATGAATCGGGATGTACCCAGACTTCAATCTTTTCAATATCACTCGTGACCATTGCGCCATAACCCACCATGATGCTCGCCACCGCATCGAGTGACACATGAGAGAGCTGACAGGCCGGATACGGTTTGATGGTGATCTGAGTTGCTTCCCAACGACTCCCTAAGTCATTTGTCACCAAATCTAATTCAACCTCGCGAGCAGAGAGCGTGGCATAAATCCCGTATCGACCTTCAATAGCACTCTCCGGGCCAGTTCCACCAGCCCGCGCTAGAAGAGCTGCGATCACACCATTCATCGAGGCGGTTCCGGGGTGTAACTGTTTGGTACTCGATCCTGTGTTGAGGAATTCAAGTAATCCACCAGAGGCACTTCCGGCGATTCCGATGGCGTTGATGGTTTCTGCACGAGAAAGCCCGAGAAGTTTGGCCGCCACAAGCGCTGCGGCAATAGTTCCGCACGCGTGAGTGGCATGAATACCTCTCGCGTGGAAACCATGAGAGGAGCCCATAGCAATGCGAGTAACTGTTTCAAGCCCAATCGTCGCGGCCGTCACTATGTCATCCCACGACGCATCGACAGATGCGCCAACAGCGATAGCGGCTGGAAGCGAAACCGACGTGGCATGCACCAGCCCGCCCGCGTGTGTGTCGTCAAAATCAAGGTGATGAATAAGTGCACCCAAGGAGAGTGCAGCGAAGGGCGCGCTTACCCCGCTAGCCCGGCCGAGTAAGGGACTCTCGCCGCTCTTGGATGCATAGATTTCTGCTACTGCAGTTGCCGGCACCTGCGTGCGCGAGTAGAGACCGCCCAATGCATCTCCAAAGCCATCGTAGAGGTGCGAAATTGCGACCGTTCGCACGTCATCAGGGAGACTCTCAAGAGAGAGCGCCCAATCAGTCAACGTGCCAGCAACGCTCATTTACCAAAAGCCCCAGCGTCACCAAGAGACGCGATCTTCTCTGGAGAGTACTTGAGCAAGCCTGACATCACTTCGTCGAAGTTCTCGTTTCTTTGCGGCGCACGTCGATGAGCAACGGCATCGTTACCCACCTTCACTGGAGAGGCGAGATTCTTGATTGTTCCATACCTCGGATGTTCGGTTTCAAAAATGAGATTCCGAGCAATCGTATGAGGTTCAAGCATCGCTTGCGCAACACCATTGATCGGTCCACAAGGAATCGAAGCTGGATAAAGCACCGAGAGCCACTGATCAACTGTGCGTTGACGAATAATCTCTTCAAGCATCGGAAGAAGTGTGGCCGCATTCTTTTGGCGATCGGAAAAAGTGATAAACCTTGGATCTGACGCCCACTCCGGTTTGCCAACAACTTCAGTGAGACGTTGCCAGAACTTCTCTTTCGCACAACCAATAATTATCCAACCATCGGATGCCTCAAATGCCTGGAAAGGCACGAGCGATGGATGAGCCGAATGATGTGTGCGAACAGGAGTAAAACCTGCATTCATATGCCAGACACCTGGATAAGTGAGCATCCCGATGGCCGCGTCATAGAGTGAGAGATCGCAATCCATTCCTACTCCATCGCGACGCGCAGCATGTACGCCCGCAAGCAGAGAAATAGCCGCTACAAAACCACCCGAATAATCGACCATGGAGAGACCTGATTTTGTGGGTGGGCCATCAGGCTCCCCCGTGAGATCCATCCACCCTGCAAGGCCTTGGAGGATGTAGTCATACCCGGGCTCACTCGACCGAGGACCTGTCATACCAAAACCTGTAAGTGAGCAACAGACAATCTTGGGATTGAGATGCTTCAAATCGTCGTAGGTAATCTTCATCTTTGCAGGAACATCACCGCGCAGATTGCTATAAACGACATCACAGACCTTCACCAGATCTTCAAAAACTGCTCTACCTTCGGGTGTTAAAAGGTCGATCGAAATCGACTTCTTATTGCGATTGAAAGCTTCAAAGAAGAGCGAATCTTCTTCGTTGGCATAAGGAGGCACGTAACGACCCACATCGCCGCCTACTCGTGGGTCCTCCACCTTAATAACTTCAGCACCGAGGTCAGCAAGGTGCAAGGTGCCGAACGGTCCAGCTCCGTATTGCTCAAGAGAGAGTATGCGAATATCTGCTAGCGGTCTCACTACTTCTTTCCTGTCAGTACTGGAATCATTTCGAGGATTTGATTCTGAGCCTTCCGGGTTATATCTGCCGTAAGGCCATGCGTAGGCGGGGTCAGCTTCACTGAATCCGCGATCCCTTCATAGGCGCTGATGCGATCACGGACTTCTTCCGCCGTTCCCGCCAGAGTAAGTGCGTCAACCATGTGGTCAGGAACTATGTCACCGAGGTGATCACTGGAGACCCCTGACTTAAACTTCTCGATAATTGCTTGTTGTTCTGCCGCAAGGCCGTGGAATTCAAAGAATTCGGCATAGGTCTTCACGGTGGCATAGAAACCGATAAGTCCGGCGTTCCAACGCTTTGCCACTTTAGGGTCATCATCAATGGCACACGCGGCTGAGACAACAACATCCAACTTCTTACGTGGACGACCCGACTTCGCTAAACCTTCTTCTAGCCATGGCAAGAGTTGTTCGCGCATGTATTGCGGAGAGCAGAGTTCATGAGAAATCCAGCCGTCACCAATTTCACCAGCGAGCTTGGTCATCACCGGCCCCATACCTGCGACATAGATCGGAATCTCAGTTCGCACCGGCGCGAAAGGACGTTGGTATCCGCGAATATCAATGTGCTCATACTCGCCCTCGACCGTCATCCGCTCACCAAGATGTGAATTGGCAATGAAGTGACGAATGATGGCGATAGTTTCGCGCATATGTGCCACCGGCTTGCCCCATTGAGCGTTATGCCAATCTTCATTCAGCCTCTGCACGCCCGAACCAATGCCGAGAATAAATCGTCCACCGCTCATCTCATCAACATCGAGTGCCTCTAATGCGGTCACCATAGGACTGCGAGTAAACGCCAGCGCAATGGCAGTGCCCACTCCCACTGTTGAAGTGCCTGCAGCAAGCGCGGCCGCGCCCACTGTGGCACTTCGGTGAAGTTCCGGGACCCAAATCACATCGGCACCAGCGGCTTCAGCGCGGCGACCAGCATCCACTAACTCTTCGAGAGTTTCGCCCCATGGACCGTATGTGATCGAGATAGTCATCAGATTTCCAGCGGTCCGGTCTTTGCTTGAGGGAAGTACTTGTTAGTTTCGCGGGCTGATTCCTTGTAGACCATGACGGATCGAGTCCATCCGACTACCACGTCGCCATCTTGATTGAGTCCGCGAGTCTTTACGGTCACGATGCCCGCATAGGGACGCGATGCGCTCTCCCTCTTTCCAAGGACAATTGACTCGGCATAAACGGTGTCACCGACGAATACCGGATGAGTCAACTTAATGTCGGTCAATTCCAGATTTACGACCGCATGATGGCTGATATCACTCACCGTCATCCCGAGGACGAGAGCGATCGTGAAGCCTGAGTTGACGATGATACGGCCCTTGGTGATGGGGTGGTTTTGCGAAAAGTGAGTGTTGAAGTGGTACTGGTTCGTATTCATCGTCAGCAAGGTAAACCAGGTGTTATCAGTCTCGTTGATGGTACGACCGAGCGGGTGTTGGTAAACATCGCCGACCGTGAAGGCCTCAAAGTAATTTCCCAAACTGGGTTCATGCACGGTCATCGGCTTGCCTCTCGTCGGGGAGTTCAGTCAAAGGTCTGACAATTGATCTATCGCTATTCTGCCATAGGTAGTGGCAGGCTTCCAGAGTAATGAAAGAGAGATCCTGATGGGCGAGATTCGAGATAGAGCACTCTGGTGGGAATTACCGGATGTCAGCCTCACGCCCGGCCTACTAGACCACCTCGAGGCTGCGTTAGACCAGGTCAGTGCCGATTTATCGCTCCGTGCCCTAGTGATTACCGGCCGCCAGGAGAAGTTCGACTCCATCTTCTCGGTGGGCATGAATATTGATTTCCTAGGCAAGTGCTTCGCTGATCCCCCAGGAGTCTTCATCCCTTTCGTCACTCGCTACCACGCGCTACTCCACCGAATGGAAGAACTTCCCGTGCCAATCATTGCCGCCGTCAACGGTTTAGCTCGCGCTGGCGGCTTCGAGTTACTTCTCGCATGCGACTTCGTCTTTATCGCCGCGGAAGCCAAGATTGGCGACCATCATCTAGCAAGTGGCTTACCTCCAGGGGCTGGTGCCGCAATTCGTACGCAACGCACGATGGGAACACAACGCGCTAAAGAACTACTCTTCACCGCATCCTGGCTCACCTCCGCGGAGGCGGTCGAGAGTGGTATTGCGTTGCGAGCAGTACCACGCGCACAGCTGCATGACGAGATTACTGAGTTCATCAAGAAGATGCTCCCTACATCGCGCACCGCGATCGCTGCTACTAAATTGGCACTGATACAAGCAGAACCGACGCGAGCAGGATGCGCCGCCGAACTCGCGCTCTTCGCAGATTTCGTCACGAATGATCCACTATCATCAGAGGGATACCGTTCATGGGTCGAGAAGAGGAAGCCATCATGGCCATAGAGCTTCGAAACGGTGTCAGTGAAATTATCGAAGTCACTGACGACATGATTTCCACATTGGTGACTACAGGCGGATACCCACACCCACTCTTCCAAGACGGCTGGCGCGAAATTGGAATGCGCGGTCGCCCGCTCCCCGGACAAGCAGTCTTACTTCTGGTCGGCGGCGCCATGGAACGCACCGGAAAATTTGACCATGCCATCGCACTCCTCGGTGTCGATGACGTGAACTTCCTTAATGCAGTAGTTGCCGGAGATTCCATTCGACTCGAATGGGAAGAGATCGAATTCTTGCCATGGAAGAGCGCGGGACGCGAACTCTTGCGAATGAAGTGGCGAGTGCTAAATCAGTTCGACGAATTGTGCATGGAAGCTTCCTCGCGAATGCTCGTGCGAGTCATCGCCAAGTAGGCCGTTGTTAACTGCGCAAGATGTTCGCGCATCAAATTACCAGCTGCCTTCGAATCCTGATCACGCACCGCCTCGAATATTTCTTCGTGAAAGCGGGCAACCTCTTCCCACATTTCAGGTGGTGCTTTGTCGCGCGCAAACCTCTCATCCACAACTGCAAAAATTGGTTGGGAGACCGTATGCAAAAGGGCG
>NSHZ01000043.1 GCA_002737595.1 Actinomycetota bacterium
GGGCTAGCGGTTGTGCCTCTTCTTGTTGGTTTCGATCCAGATTCGAATATCGGACGCATATTTTCTTATGACGTCACCGGGGGTCGGTACGAAGAATCTTCTTTCCATGCTGTTGGATCCGGTTCAATATTTGCACGTGGTGCGTTGAAGAAGATTTATCAGGAGACTTTCACTAGAGAAGAGTCAATACTTGCTTCACTTGCGGCTCTCTATGATGCAGCGGATGACGACAGTGCAACCGGGGGACCTGACCTGGCACGAAATATCTATCCGCTCATCATCACGGTGAACCAAGAAGGCGCTGCAAAAGTAAGCGATGAAGAGGTAGAGCGCCTCTCCCGACAGCTTGTGGAGTCCCGAACGCTTCGCCCCGATGGGCCCAAGGCTGATTTGGTATGACGACTCCATATTACGTAGGGCCTGAACAAGTAATGAAGGATCGCGCTGATTATGCGCGCAAAGGAATTGCCCGTGGGCGATCAGTAATCGTGATGCAAGTGGATTGTGGCATTCTCTTTGTTGCCGAGAATCCCTCCCGTGCCCTTCACAAGGTGAGCGAAATCTATGATCGAATTGGATTTGCAGCGGTCGGAAAGTACAACGAGTTTGAATTGCTTAGGGTGGCCGGAATTCGACTTGCCGACCTTCGTGGCTATGCATATGACCGACGTGACGTTGCCGGACGGGCACTTGCAAACGCGTATGCACAGACATTGGGCAGCGTATTCACCACCGAACAAAAACCGTATGAGGTAGAGATAATTGTCGCGGAAGTGGGCGATGAGAGTTCTTTGGATCAAATTTACCGCCTGACGTACGACGGGTCGGTCGCCGACGAGCAGGGCTTTGCTGCCATGGGTGGCTCGGCAGACGCTATTTCAGCGCGATTGGTTGACGGTTGGAGGGCAGGACTCACACTCAAAGAAGGCCTTGCACTCGCAGTTAAATCTCTCGAGGGTGGGGATCGCATCATTACCGGGGAGATGTTGGAAGTTGCCGTGTTGGACCGAGCACGAGTTTCTCGTCGTAAGTTTTATCGTCTCTTCAATTCGACACTTGACTCTCTTCTTGCCAAGTAAACATGAAGCGTCGCATTTTTGGGCTGGAGAACGAATATGGTGTCACCTGCCGAATCGTTGGGGAGCAAAAACTTAGCCCCGACGAGGTGGCTCGACACCTGTTTAGAAAAGTCGTCTCGTGGGGGAGATCCTCGAATGTATTTCTTACCAACGGGGCGCGCCTATATCTAGATGTCGGTAGCCACCCGGAGTATGCAACACCCGAGTGTGACGACATCCGCGATTTGGTCATCCATGATCGCGCTGGTGAACGGATTCTTGAAGATCTTGCCGTGGAGGCACAGCAGCGCATTCAAGATGAAGGCATCGACGGTCAAGTGTACCTATTTAAGAACAACACTGACTCTGAAGGAAATAGTTACGGATGCCACGAGAACTATTTGATCGGGAGATCCGGTGAGTTCGGTGCGCTAGCGGATGTTTTTATCCCTTTTCTTATTAGCCGGCAGATCATCTCTGGAGCCGGAAAAGTGTTATCGAGCCCTCGTGGCAGTTCCTACTGCGTGAGCCAGCGCGCGGAGCATATTTGGGAAGGACTCTCCTCAGCAACCACGCGATCGCGGCCCATCATTAACACTCGGGATGAACCGCACGCAGATGCTGATTTGTATCGACGTTTGCACGTAATTGTTGGTGATTCGAATATGTCAGAGACGACTAACATACTCAAGGTAGGCAGCGCCGATCTCGTGTTACAAATGATTGAATCGGGGGTGGTTTTTCGGGACATGACGTTAGATAATCCTATTCGGGCCATTCGTGAAATGAGTGCGGACACAAGTGGAATTAATGTCGTGAAGTTGGCGAATGGCCGTGAAATTTCAGCACTCGACATGCAAGAGGAGTATTTCTCTAAGGCTCAAACTTTTGTCGAACGACATGAGGTATCAGATCCCAATTCTTCTTTGGTCATGGACCTTTGGGGTCGAGCTATTGATGCGATTCGATCCAATCGTCTTGAGGAGATTGACACCGAGATTGACTGGGTCATCAAAAGGCGTCTCATGGAAAGGTATATGGAGCGAGATTCCCTAGATTGGAACTCACCAAAGCTTGCTCAACTCGATTTGGCCTACCACGACATCAACCGCAATCGTGGCCTCTTCTATCTCCTAGAAAAGAAGGGTCTCGCTCGGCGCATACTTCACGATGGGGAGATCGAGGTTGCCAGAACGACACCACCGCAAACCACAAGAGCGAAGTTGCGTGGGGATTTCATCGCAGCTGCCCAGGTGAAGAAGCGCGACTTCACGGTTGATTGGGTACATCTGAAACTTAACGATCAAGCCCAGAGAACCGTTCTCTGTAAGGATCCATTCCTTGCTGTTGATGAACGCGTAGAGCGACTTATTTCAAGTATGTAATTACCCGAGCAGGTCAACAACAAAGATAAGTGTCTCGCCAGGCTTAATTGCTGCACCTGCGCCTCTATCGCCATAACCAAGATGAGGTGGAATGATCAACTTTCGCCGACCCCCTACTTTCATGCCGGGGATACCCGTCTGCCAACCAGCAATCACTTGATGGAGTCCAAAAGTAATCGGTTCATTGCGGGACCAGGACGAATCAAACTCTTCGCCTGTTGAATATGCCACTCCCATGTAGTGAACGCGAACGCGCCCTCCCGCTATGGCCTCGTCGCCTTCGCCGATCACGAGGTCTTCGATCACCAATTCAGTGGGGGCAGGAAAATCAGGAAATTCGATTTCTGGTTTATCTAGCATTACTTCACTCCCAAGATGTCGACGACGAATACCAGAGTTTCATTTGGCTTTATCGAGCCTTGACCCGTTTCGCCGTAGCCAAGAGTAGGCGGGATGATGATTTCGCGGCGAGTACCCACTTGCGCCCCCGTAAGCCCTTGGGCCCAGCCAGTGATTACCTGTGTGAGAGAAAACTCCGCCGGGGTGCCGCGCTTCCATGAACTATCAAATATCGCGCCATCTGACCACGAGACCCCGACGTAGTGAACGGTCACCGTGGAGTCGGGGGTGGCTGCCGGGCCGGAGCCAATGATGAGGTCTCGCGTCATGAGTTCAGTGGGGGGGGTGCCAGTCGGTGTTGCGATGACAGGTTCAGCGCCGGCACCTCCAGAAACGGCCGGAAACGCCGCGGGATCGCTCTGTGATGGTGAGGAAGTAGCCAGACTCTCCGGCTGCGAAGTGCAGGCGGTCAGGAGCGTGAGGGCAGTGAGAGCGGTGAGGGCAATCGATAAAGGATGAGATCTACGCATACAAAGATAATACCCACCAAATGTCGCGCTATTGAACGCCCCGCTCCTGGGGTAAGTTGATTTTGTGTCCGTAGAAAAGAGCGAACGTCTCGTCAATCTGACGATGGCCCTCTTGGCCACGAAGCGCCCGCTTCGCAAGGCTGAAATATTCACGCTGGTCCAGGGGTATGACGGAAGCGCTGAGTCATGCGACCGAATGTTTGAACGGGATAAGGACGACCTTCGCCAGTTGGGCGTTCCTATCTCAGTCGTTGATCTTGAGGCCGGAATGGATTCTGGATACCGCATTTTCCCCGATGAGTATGCGCTACCCGCACTCCACCTCACCCACGAAGAATCTGCACTGCTCGCGGTCGCTGCAGATGCATGGAAACGATCCGGCTTTTCCGGAATCTCAGTAAACACAATTCTCAAATTGCGCGGAGCAGGTGTTCCCGTACTTGATGTCATCGACAATAGAGTTGACATCGCCTATACGCCATCGTGGCGCCTCGTCGCTGAGGCGATCATCGCTCGCCAAGCCATTTCATTTGATTATCGCCGGCGCGATGGCCACGTCGATGTGCGCCTATTGGAACCTTACGCCATGCACTTCCGGGCGCAGCGCTGGTATGTGGTGGGCTTTGACAGGGATCGGAATGAGATTCGCACCTTTGTTCTTTCTCGATTCCTTGGTGGCCTCACGCCTCAGGGAAATGAGGGGTCTTTCGTCATTCCCTCTGATTTCGATTCTTCGAAGCATCTCTCTAGAGACTTCGGAGTAGCGCAAGTGTTCACAGTTGTTGCGAGTGGGGGAGCCTTAGCTTCACTACGAAATAGAGCTATTGAATCAACAATTCACCAGGACGGATCTGCCACGTTGACGTTACACGTAGAGGACGAAATCGAGTTTCTTTTCGAACTTCTGACCCTCGCCCCAATGGTGGAGATTTTGACTCCCAAAGATGCCAGAATTGCGGTTTTGCAAATGTTGGGCGATTCCCATGGCTCGTGAGACAGCTCTAGCCCGCTACGGTCGCCTCATCAACCTCATTCCAATGTTGTACTCAAATCCTTCTCTAGAAATTTCAGAGGTGGCGCGAGATTTAGAAATCAGCGAGAAGCAATTATTGGATGATCTGAATCTACTCTGGGTGTGCGGTCTGCCAGGGCATTCCCATCTGGAATTGATCGACATGAATTTCGAATCCGGATTTATCGAGATTATTGAACCGCAAAATTTGGTACGCCCACTTAACCTGACTCCACTTGAAGTGACTGAGATTCTCTTAGGGCTAGAGTTGCTTTCTGCAGAGGTAGATCCATCCACACTAATAATCGTAGATTCTGTTCGCAATAAACTTTCAGATTCGTTGCACGCAAGCCCCGTGATCGATGGCGCCATCCGCGTAGCGCGAGAGACTCCTTCCACCCGAGTTGGCGAGTTCCGGGTTTTAGTTCTGCAGGCCATCTCAGAAGGAAGGGACCTGATTGGCACTTATCAAGGAGTACGCGGTGGTGACCTAACTGAGCGCAGACTCACCCCATTGCAAGTGGTCACCAGAGATGGACATGCCTATGTCGCGGCAGTTGATCACGGTGATCATCTTCGGAAGGCCTTCCGACTAGATCGCTTTTCCGAGGCGCACTTGGGGGAGAAGTCTGCACTCGAGACGCCCTTGCTCACTCTCACAGAGCCCTCATCGCATACCCTCAGGATTGCAGTTCCAAGGGACCGAGCCTTCTTGGCTGATCGGGTCAATGCCGTGCAGGTGGGCACCTCCGAGAAGCAGGTGGTGCTCGAATTTAAGTATTTCGAAGCTGCGTTTGCAGCACGGGTACTGCTCGCTTTTGGGTCAGAAGTGCGCCTCCTGGGAGCGGGTCTAGAGGTGGAAGAAGTCAAAACCCACCTCACCGGGCTTCGGCTACAGATACAGGACGTATATGCCTGACCGGAGTAGATTGCGTCTATGAACTTTTGGGGTTGGGCAGCCATTTTCCTCGCTATTTTGGTGGTGGGAACTGTGGTCAATCTCCTCTTGATTCGCCGCGTATGGCGCAGTGGAAAGCGCCTCCGTGCGGAGATTTCCACCATTCGCCGCCAAGTGAAGAGGCAGTAGGCTGTCCATCAGTTGTTTTCCGAGAGAGGGTTTGGCTATGGGATTAGAGAGACCAGGTACTTGGGTCGTTCTTATTGTGGTCGTCGTGGTGCTCTTCGGGGCAAAGCGTCTCCCCGATAGCGCTAAGGCGCTAGGACGTTCCCTCAAGATTTTTCGAAACGAAATCAAGGACCCAGATCCCAAGAAGGAAAGCGACAGCTCTGAGCAGTGAAAGCTGGCTCGCGTGAGGGTCGGATGCCCTTGGCGGAGCATCTTCGAGAATTACGTCGAAGGATCGGTCGCTCAGCCTTAGCGATTCTCCTTCTCACCTCCGTGGGATGGGTCTACTACGACCAACTCATTGCCTTTTTGGCATCCCCCATGTGCGACCTTAACGAGGCAAAGACGTCTTGCGGGTCGCTCTACATCAATGGCGTTCTCGGTCCACTCAATTTACAACTGAAAGTCGCTCTCACCGGGGGAGTTATCCTCGCTGCCCCTATTTGGCTCTATCAACTCTGGGCCTACCTTGCCCCGGGCTTACATCGCCGTGAGAAGAAATGGGCAATCATCTTTACGGCTACAGCTACACCGCTTTTTGCTGCTGGCGCTTACCTTTCATACGTGATACTTCCTCAGGCAATTAAGATCCTTATGGGATTCACTCCTGGCACATTAAATAACTTGATCAAGTTTGACGATTACCTCGATTTTGTCTTGCGAATGATCCTAGTTTTTGGCATCTCTTTCGAACTTCCTCTCGTCATGATTGCGCTCTCGCTTGCTAATTTGCTCACGGTGCAACGCATGTTGGCCTGGTGGCGAGGAGCAGTCTTTTGTATTTTTCTCTTCGTCGCGATATTCACCCCCACCGGAGACCCGCTGACTATGGTTCTCCTGGCAGCTCCGCTCATTGTTCTCTACTTTTTGGCTGTTTTTGTTTCCTGGATTATTGAACGCCGACGTGGAAAACGCGCCCAGATATGACACTTGCACTCATCCTCAATCCCACCTCTGGCGGGGGTAGAGGTCTCTCACGAGGTTTAGCCGCCACTGAGATATTAAGACCACTTATCTCTCACAGATCGAACTCGTATGAAGACACCCTCGTAGCCGTTGATAATGCGGCCGCCGCTGGATGCCGGGTAATCGCGGCGTGCGGTGGCGATGGGATGATGCATGCAGTGATACAAGGATGCGTCAAACATGATCTCACTCTGCTCCCGATCCCTGCCGGTACAGGCAACGATTTTGCTCGAGGGCTCGGGATTGAAGTGAAAGATCCACTCGCACAATTGCATAACACTCGTGTGGAAGAGCGAATAGACTTAGGGAAACTTGCGGATCGCTACTTCGGAGCTATTCTCTCCTCGGGTTTTGATGCTGTAGTCAATGAGCGTGCCAACACAGTCAGATGGCCTAAAGGTCTCATGCGCTATAACGTCGCGATGCTGCAAGAGTTACCAAAGTTTTATCCCATCCCATTTACTCTCCATCTTGACGGCCTCGAGTTGAAGAGAGAGGCAATGCTTGTTGCTGTCGCAAATGCCCCTTCGTATGGCGGTGGCATGTTGGTCTGCCCAGATGCCTCAATGAAAGATGGATTCTTTGATGTCATGATTCTCAACGCAGTGAGTAAGCCAGAATTTCTCAAGATTTTTCCCAGTGTCTACAAGGGTCGTCATGTTAATCATCCTGCCGTAGAGATTCATCGAGCGGCGCACGTTCGCATAGAGGCAAACGCCATTGGGTATGCCGATGGCGAAAGAATGGGCGCGCTACCTATTGAAGCCCGAGTTGCCCCTGCAGCTCTCACCATTTTGCGAGCAGGATGACCTCGCCCGCGGAGAGATATGCGGCCGCAAAGAAAAGATCACAAGTAGAGAGCACACTCTTTGGAAGATTCCGCAAAAGTTACGACTTTGAATTGGATGACTTCCAAGCGGACTCATGTATTTCTTTGGAGCAAGGTAGGGCAGTTTTAGTCGCTGCGCCGACAGGGGCTGGTAAAACTATCGTGGGGGAGTTCGCCGCATTTCTCGCCAGGGAACACGACATGAAATGTTTTTACACCACCCCCATTAAGGCCCTTTCGAATCAAAAATATGCAGAGTTCGTTGAAACGTATGGTAACGCGAATGTCGGGCTTCTCACTGGCGATCTATCAATAAACGGTGAGGCTTCAATTGTTGTGATGACAACTGAAGTACTGCGAAATATGATCTACGCGGGATCCAGCACACTTGACGATCTCGAATATGTGGTGCTTGATGAGGTGCACTACTTGGGCGATAAGTTCCGCGGCCCCGTTTGGGAAGAGGTGATTATTCACCTGCCAGAGCAAGTCACTGTCGTCTCATTGTCGGCAACTGTCTCTAATGCTGAAGAGTTTGGCGAATGGATCGAATCTGTGCGTGGCCGAACAGAGACTATTGTGAGTGAGACAAGACCTGTTCCATTATGGCAGCATGTCATGGTCGGAAGCACGCTCTATAACCTCTTCGAGGAAGACGGAGAAGTTAATCGTGAGCTAGTAAGAGCAGGTCGCAATGCTGAACGTGGAAGTGCCAAGGGGTTCAGGCGAGCGTATACGCCGTCAAGAAGTGAAGTGGTTGCGCTTCTAGAAGCCGAAGGCCTCCTACCCGGAATTACCTTTATCTTCTCTCGTGCTGGGTGTGAAGCCGCGGTACGACAAATTCTTAATTCTGGGATCAAGTTAACCACTCAGGAAGAACGTTCACGAATAAGGTCCGTTATCCAGGATAAGTGTTCGGGTCTCCCTCCGGAGGATTTGGGTATTCTCGGCTTTCTGGAATGGCAAGACGCGCTCGAGAGGGGAGTTGCCGCCCACCACGCGGGCCTCATCCCGGTCTTTAAAGAGACAGTAGAAGAGCTCTTCCAACAAGGTCTGATTAAGGTGGTTTTCGCGACCGAGACTCTGGCTCTTGGAATCAATATGCCGGCCAAGTCTGTCGTACTAGAGAGGTTAGTGAAATGGAATGGTGAAGGCCACGTCGATATCTCTCCTGGCGAATTCACCCAACTCACAGGACGCGCAGGTCGCCGAGGTATCGACATAGAGGGCCACGCTGTTGTTCTCTGGGCGGATGGTCAAGACGGCAAAAGCATCGCTGGTCTGGCTTCCACTCGTACTTACCCTCTGAGATCTGCCTTTCAACCTACCTACAATATGTCTATAAATTTAATTGAACGATTAGGTCGCGATCGCGCCCGCAATTCACTAGAAACCTCCTTTGCACAATTCCAAGCAGATAAATCAGTGGTGGGTATCGCGCGAAATATTCAGCGACACGACGAAGGCATACGCGGTTTCGAACGATCCATGGAGTGTCACCTCGGGGACTTTTCTGAGTACGCCAATTTGCGCAGCTCGATAAAGCAGCGCGAGCAAGAACTTACCAAACGCGGTTCACAAGCCAGACGCGCCGAAGTTGCTCGCTCGCTAGAACTGCTCAAACGTGGAGATGTCATCATTATTTCCGCTGGTCGGCGCGCAGGCTTTGGGATCGTGCTCGACCCAGGGGTGGGCGTGGGCTTTGATGGTCTACGTCCTTCCATTCTTACGATAGATAGACACGTAGCACGTCTCTCATTGCAAGATTTTCGTGACCCCGTCGAAGTTGTCGCGCGCGTCAAGATTCCAGGCCACTTTGATGCCAGAAGTTCCAGGGGTCGCAAGGACTTGGCGAAGGAGTTACACGGGTTGCAATTGGAGAAGCGCAATAAGGAACGCCCCTCTGCCGAAGATGACGCAGAGCTACTCCATCTCCGCCATGAAATGCGCAAACACGCTTGCCACAACTGTTCCGATCGAGAAGATCACGCAAGATGGGGGGAGAGGCGAAGTAAGGCAATGAAGGAGATTGCTCTCTTGCGCGACCAGGTCTCGACTCGTACCCATGTGATTGCCCGAAAATTCGACCGGATCTGTCGTGTCCTCGAGGAGCTTGAATATCTGAGCGATGGCGTGGTCACCGACAAGGGACTTGCCTTACGAAAGATTTACTCCGATTTTGATCTCCTCACCGTCCTCTGTCTTGAAAAGGGATTATGGGACGGTCTCGATCCTGCCGAGTTGGCCGCTGTCGCCTCTCTCTTTACCTACGAAGGACGCGGGGAAGACCGCCTCTCGCCAAAAATGCCCTCCGGTCGCGTACGTGATGTGGTCGTTTCTGTCGTACGAGAGTGGGCAAATCTTGGCGATGTGGAAGCACGCCATTCACTTCCACACGCTCGGGAGATTGACGCCGGATTTGCACACCCAATCTATCGATGGGCTCTCGGTAATTCTCTCGAGGGCGTGCTGAGAGAGTGTGATATTTCTGCTGGGGACTTTGTACGAAACACCAATCAACTGATTGACTTTCTTGGCCAAATTTCATCTCTAGACCTGCCGGTTTCCCAAAATGCGAAAGAGGCCATCGGTCGTCTACGCCGAGGCGTTGTAGCAAACCTGGCTCTCCTATGAAATTACTTCTTGATACTGCCTCACTTTGGTATCGCGCCTATTTCGGTATGCCAGACACCTTGGTTTCCCCAGAAGGCATGCCCGTGCACCTGATTCGTGGCGTTACTGACATGGTGGCGCGTCTCATCACAAAATACGATCCCACTGAGATCGCAGTCTGCCTAGATAGCGACTGGCGTCCCTCTTGGAGAGTTGCGCTCATACCTGAGTACAAAGCACATCGAGTAGATGCAGACGATGAGGCAGTCGAAGAATCGATGAGTGCGCAGATTCCCATCTTGCTGGAACTCTTTGCTGCGGCCGGGTTTCCACTTATTGGAGTCTCCAACTATGAGGCAGATGACGTAATTGCCACTATCGCACATGTCAGCACTCAACCCGTGATGGTGGTAACTGGGGATCGAGACCTCTTTCAACTGATCGATGACGAGCGCAGCATTAAGGTTGCCTACTTAGCAAAGGGTGTCTCTGCTCATGATGTCGTTGACGAGAAATGGATCGAGAATAAGTATGGAATCCCAGGAAAGCGCTACGGTCTCTTTGCGTTATTGCGCGGCGACCCTTCAGACGGACTATCTGGCGTAAAAGGCATCGGCGAGAAGAGCGCGGCACTCTTAGCAAACGCATTCGATTCAGTAGATGACATCGTGGCCGCAGCCCACCTTGGTCACGATCACCTTCCGCCCTCGATACAGAAGAAGATTCTCGCTGGATTAGATTATTTAGAGCGCGCCCCGAAAGTGGTGGCTTGTGCTCTCGATGTTCCATTGCCACACCTTGATCTCAAACGACCTGAAGAATGGGACACTACGCATATGAAAAAGCTCCAGAAAGAGTTCGGACTGGGTGCCAGCGTAGATCGACTACTCGCAGCCTTGGCGCGTTAAAATGTCCCATCGATTGGGAAGATCCTTACTTTCTGTGCTCGCTGGAGCCTCTCTCTCTTTCGCCTTTGCGCCATGGTATTTATGGTGGCTTGCTCCCATCGGCTTAGCACTCATTTTTGCTATCTCACGCAGCGATAGTCGTCGGGCATATCAATACGTCTTCGTCGCTACGTTAACTCTTGAAGTCATCCATCTGCACTGGACAAGCGTTTATGTGGGCGCCACCCCTTGGCTCATCCTTGCCCTCGGCGAGGCTCTCTTCTTCACCCTGCCCTTCCTCTTCTGGCGAAGCGGATCGAGATGGGGATATTTGGCGGCGTGGTTGGCAGGGGAGTGGCTCATCTCTCGCGTCCCGTACGGAGGATTTGGTTGGACTCGCATGGGTTTTATCGGAAGTGGTCCCACGCTGAATTTCGCGTATTGGGGTGGTCCCACTTTGATCGTGATCGCAAACGTTCTCTTGGCTTTTCTGCTCTATCAATTCCTTCATGCACTCTCTCTGGGGGAGCGTTTGAAGGCATCCTCTACTATGTTTGCGATTATTGCATCAACAGTTCTCTGCACTCTCGTTCCTGTGACACACCCTGCTCCAGGGGAGAGCATCACCATCTCCGGCGTTCAAGGTAATGTGCCGCGATTGGGATTGGATTTCAATGCTCAACGAGAAGCAGTCTTGCGAAATCACGTAGAGCTCACATTAAATGATCCAAATATTCCTACTAGTGACCTGGTGGTCTGGCCCGAGAACGCTTCTGATGTAGATCCACTCACCCCGCCAGCTAGAGGCGTGATCGAAAGGACCTCGCGGAAAATCGGAAAGCCCATTTTGCTAGGGGGAGTTTCGCGTACCGCGGGTTCTGGGTTGCGCAATATTTCCCTCTGGGTTGATCCCAGAGAGGGGATCGATGAGGGCTCCATATATACGAAGCGTCACCTTGCACCGTTCGGGGAGTATCTCCCCCTTCGCACGATCGCCGAACTCATAACTTCTTCTGCTCGGCGAGTCGAGGATATGACCCCTGGGAGCTCAGAGGAGGTGTACTCACTCAAGGGAGCCTCTATTACATCAGTCATCTGCTTTGAGGTCCTTGACGACCAGTTGTTGACCGAAAAAAGCGTACGTGCAGGAATCCTGGTGGTTCAGACCAATAGCGCCACCTTTGGATCCACCCCACAGAGCGCTCAGCAATTAGCTATCTCCCGAGTGCGCAGTATTGAACACGCGCGTCCCATCGTTTCCATCTCCACATCTGGGGTGAGCGCCTTTATCGATTCTTCGGGTGAAGTTTCGCAAGAGACCGCAATATTCAAGCCGGCAGTAATCACCAATGAAGTCTTTGCAGGAGTCAAGATCAGCCCGTCGAATCGCATCCCTGGGGGCAGTGCAAATACGTTGACCTTGCTATTCGTGCTTACCGGAGCCCTTGCAAGCGTAAACCGGAAGCGGCGCAAGCGCGATTAGCCGCTCTACCACTCCACGTGTCCTACGCCGATAATCTACATTATGTAAAGTAAGAAAGTTAACGTTTGATCGGCTTTAAGGTCCAATGAGTCGACAAAAGCCCCGTCACCGCTTCTGCGCTGGCGACCTCCACCTCAATGAAGAACTCGGGGCGTTTGCCCTCGGCTAGTTCATCGCGCACTCTGGCTACCTCGGCAATCGGCATCCTCGCTGTCGCCACCATGTCGCCTAAGGCCAGCGCTTGGAAACGCATACCGCCATTCATAATCAAGGGAACGGCCTGGGAGAAGAGATCTGCAAAAGCTGCCTGCACTACCCCACCGCTGGCGCTCTCTGCGGCGGTAAACATGGCTCCAGCGTGCGGGCCCCCCACATGGTTGCGTTGTTCGGGTCGGTCTGGAAGCGAGCAGACTGCGCGCACCTCAGTATCGGTGATGACCGCCTCGGTGA
>NSHZ01000044.1 GCA_002737595.1 Actinomycetota bacterium
GCCCAGGGGAGAGATCGTGACTACAGAACCACAGCACCCGCTCGCGCAATTTGGCCCGAATGAGTGGCTAGTAGAAGAGATGTACGAGCGTTTCCGCCAGGACCCCAACTCGGTAGATAAAGCTTGGTGGGACTTTTTTGCAGACTTCACCCCCGGAAGTACTTCAACCCGCGCGCTACCTACTATTCCCAAGACCGCTGGCGCTCCTGTGACGCCGCAATTTCCCAGCAGCAATCCTGTGTCAGGTCGAGTGAGCCCACCAGCGCCAGTTGCTGCGGCTCCCATCAGCGCCACCTCACCTGTTCCTACTGCTGCGCCAATTATTCCTGCGCCGGCGATTGCTACTCCAGCGATTCCAAGTGGAGCGAATATTGAAACTCTTCGTGGTGTTGCTGCGCACGTTGTCACCAACATGGAAGGTTCACTCACTGTTCCGGTAGCCACCAGCGTACGCGCCATCCCCGCCAAACTTCTGATCGATAACAGAGTAGTTATCAATAACCACTTAGCTCGTAGTCGTGGTGGAAAGGTTTCCTTCACACACATTATTGCTTTCGCAATGCTGCGCGCGCTCAAGCAGATGCCCGAGATGAATTCGTTCTACGCACTCGTTGACGGAAAGCCGGCCCTAGGACACCCCGATCACGTCAACATGGGCATTGCTATTGACCTTGCCAAGTCAGATGGCACCCGCCAACTTCTCGTGCCAAACATCAAGGGTTGCGAAGCACTCGACTTCGCGCAATTCTGGAGCGCATACGAAGACGTGGTACGCAAAGCTCGTCAAGGAAAACTTACTGTCGAAGATTACGCTGACACCACAATTTCACTCACGAATCCTGGAACTATCGGAACAGTGCACTCTGTGCCTCGCCTGATGGCTGGACAAGGAGCCATCATCGGCGTGGGCGCCCTTGAATACCCAGCAGAGTTTCAGGGCGCAAGTGAAGACATTCTTGCAGAGGTAGGCATCAGCAAGACTTTCACACTCACAAGCACTTATGACCATCGCATCATTCAGGGCGCACAGTCAGGAGACTTCCTGCGTCGCATACATGACGCGATGCTGAGCGATGAACTCTTTGATGAAATATTCCAATCACTTCGGATCCCGTACGAGCCTGTTCGTTGGATGATCGATAAGCGCAGCGTCAAGGGCGACGTCATCGACAAGACGGCTCGAGTTCAAGAGCTCATCCACTCCTACCGTGTTTGCGGACATCTCATGGCCGATACGGATCCACTCGAATTCAAGCAACGCTCACACCCGGATCTCGACATAGTCTCACATGGACTCACCCTTTGGGATCTTGATAGAGAAGTAGCTACCGGCGGATTTGGCAGTTTGCCGTATATGAAGTTGCGCCACATTCTTGGGTTACTTCGCGACTCTTACTGTCGCACAGTCGGAATTGAGTACATGCACATTCAAGACCCAGCCGAACGCAAGTGGATCCAGAACCGCATTGAAGTTGGCTTAACCAAGACCCCACGCGAGGAGCAATTGCGTATCCTTCGCAAACTTAATGCAGCAGAAGTTTTTGAAACTTTCTTGCAAACTAAGTACGTCGGGCAAAAGCGCTTTTCGCTAGAAGGCGGAGAGAGCGTTATCCCGCTGCTAGACGCCATCCTCTCCAGCGCGGCGAAAGCCGATATTGAAGAAGTTTGCATTGGTATGCCACACCGTGGTCGCCTCAATGTGCTCGCAAACATCGCCGGCAAGTCGTATGGACAAATTTTCCGCGAGTTTGAAGGTAATTACGACCCAGTCTCTGTGCAGGGATCCGGAGATGTGAAGTACCACTTAGGTACCCGCGGCACCTTTACTTCCGATGCCGGTGAGACCACCGAGGTATATCTCGCAGCAAACCCATCACACCTTGAAGCCGTTAACCCAGTCGTGGAAGGCGTAGTACGCGCCAAGCAGGACCGTCTCAATAAAGGACAAGATGGCTTTACCGTCCTTCCAATTCTCGTCCACGGTGATGCGGCATTCGCCGGGCAGGGCGTCGTTGCCGAGACTCTCAACCTCTCGCAATTACGTGGTTACCGCACAGGCGGCACCATCCACGTCATCATCAACAATCAAGTAGGCTTTACTACTGGGCCCGCTGCGTCGCGTTCATCGGTTTACTGCACCGATGTAGCACGCATGGTGCAAGCTCCGATCTTCCATGTGAATGGTGATGATCCAGAAGCCTGTGTACGCATAGCTCACTTGGCTTTCGAGTATCGCCAAAGGTTCCGTAAAGATGTTGTCATTGACATGGTGTGCTACCGACGACGCGGTCACAACGAAGCAGACGAGCCAAGCTTCACACAACCACTCATGTACGCAATCATCGATGCAAAGCGGAGCACTCGAAAGCTTTACGCCGAAGCGCTCGTTGGTCGTGGAGATATCACTCTCGAAGAAGCAGAGAGTGCCTTGCGTGATTACCAACAACTTCTTGAGACCGTCTTCGCCGATACACACGAAGATCATGCTCCGGAGAAAGTATTGCCGCCCGAGCCAGTAGTGCCACACCCAACACAGGTCCACACTTCTATTTCTGAGGAACTTGCCCGCGAAATCGGTAAGGCACTGGTCGCAGTGCCTGAAGGTTTCAACGTGCATCCTAAGTTGCTTCCACAGATTCAACGTCGACTTACCGCACTTGACAATGCCACTATCGATTGGGCCGTAGGTGAAGCGCTAGCCTTTGGTTCCCTATTAAGCGCTGGGCAGAACATTCGTCTAGCCGGGCAAGATTCAAGGCGAGGCACTTTCGGACAACGCCATTGCGTCGTGATCGACAAAGAAGACGGCGGTGAGTGGACGCCACTGGCTGGCATGGAAAAGAACAGCAAGTTCTTCGCCATCGACTCACTCCTGAGCGAATATGCCGCCCTAGGTTTTGAATATGGCTACAGCGTCGAGCAGAGTGAAGCTCTCGTATTGTGGGAAGCGCAATTTGGCGACTTCGCTGATGGCGCCCAAACCATCATCGACGAATTCATCTCCTCCTCTTTCCAAAAATGGGGACAGCGTTCTTCACTCGTCATGCTCTTGCCGCATGGTTACGAAGGCCAGGGACCAGATCACTCTTCCGCGCGCATTGAGCGATTCTTGGCGCTCTGCGCAGAAGAGAATATGACCGTGGCCCAACCATCTTCACCTTCGTCGTATTTTCACCTACTCCGCTGGCACGCCATGAACCCAGCCAAACGTCCAATGGTGGTCTTTACTCCTAAATCAATGCTCCGTCTGAAAGCTGCATCCTCAGCACTTTCGGAATTCACTAACGGACATTTCCAACCAGTGATTGCTGACTCGAATGTTTCTAATGCCACGCGTGTGATCCTTTGTAGCGGCAAGGTCTACTACGACCTGATCGCAGAACGCACAAAGCGAACCGACTCCTCAACTGCAATCATTCGTCTTGAGCAGCTTTATCCGATGCCCGAGGCGGAAATCCAAGCAGTACTCGAGGCACACCCCAATGCTGAAGTTCGATGGGTACAGGACGAGCCAGCAAATCAAGGCGCGTGGCCCTTCTATGGACTCAACTTGCCTTTGCGCATTGGCAAGTTGATCACGCCTATTTCGCGAGCTGCTTCAGCCAGCCCGGCTACCGGCAGTCATCACCATCACGACGATGAACAAGTTGCATTGGTCCAAGCTGCTTTCGCTGATTAATCGTTTGGAAATTTACAAATCAGGAAGAAAACTGGATCACAACTTTGCCGAAAAGTTCTCCGTCATTCATGCGCGCAAATGCTTTGGGTGCGTCAGCAAAGTCGTAAGTGGAGTCAATAACAGGTGTGATCTTCTTTGATTCCATCAGATCAAGCATCTCTCGAAACTCGGAGATAGAGCCCATGGTCGAACCTAAGACACGCAATTGCAAGAAGAAGATGCGTGTCAGTTCGGCTGGCGAGGCATCACCACTCGTTGCTCCGGAAATCACAATTGTTCCGCCTGGCCTAAGAGCGCGCACGCTATGTTGCCACGTAGCAGCGCCCACGCTTTCCATCACTGCATCAACTCGGTCGGGCAAACGCTCGCCACTTTCAAAGACTCCATCGGCGCCCAAAGAAGTTGCGCGCGCTCGCTTATCTGCGCTACGAGAAGTCACCCAAACCACCAGACCTTGAGCTTTCGCAAGAAGAATGAGCGCAGTAGATAATCCACCGCCGGAGCCTTGAATGAGTACTTTCTCCCCCGCGGTAAGAGCGGCTTTTTTCAACATACTGAATGCAGTAAGCCAAGCGGTGGAGAGTGATCCGGCTTCGTCCCAAGAAAGGAAGGCAGGTTTTGGCAAGAGATTTTGCGCCGGCACATACACAAACTCGGAAAGCGTTCCTGGAAACTTCTCTGAAAGTAAAGAACGTTTTGGATCAAGAGTTTCGGCACCAGTCCAGCTTGGATCATTGATAACAGAGTGCAGAAGCACTTCTCTTCCGTCATCTGTCACCCCGGCTCCATCGCAACCAAGAATCATCGGCAGGCGATCGCTGGGTAAACCAACGCCTTTCAGTGACCAGAGATCATGATGATTTAGACTCGCACTTTTAATGCGTACCCGGACCCAACCTTCAGGAATGACGGGTGTAGCTAATTCGCCCACCTCAAGTGCTGATATTGGATCTTCCATTGAAGCGCGGGCAGCATAAATAGCTTTCATTCGTCATCCTCATCATCGAGTCGGGCTAGCCAGGTAGCAAAGCGATCAACCGCGCTTTCATGCTCTGGATGTTCATCGGTAAATTCTTGAAGGCGCAAAGCCACCCACTCAAGAGAAACTTCTTCTTCTCCGCGGCGTTTAACGAGCTCTTCGATCCCTCGATCAGTGAAGTACATGTGGTGATCCTATGTTCTCGGGCGCTTCCCCCGTTGATATCGAAAGAGCACCGTCCCAAGAATCTCATCTGGCGAGATAGCGCCAAAGGATCGGGAATCGTTACCGTAGCTCTCGCCGTCGCCTTCGATCCACCAGCCCGCACCTTCTCGGCGAATAACCCGCTTCACCAAGAGAATTCCCGGACGCCCAAGCCACTCGACCACCACGATGTGACCAGGCCTCGGGGCTCTTCCCCAGAGCACCAGCAGTCGGTCTCCCTCGCTGAGGGTGGGCTCCATGGATGCCCCGGAGACCATCACCCTCCCGAGACCTTTCCGCGGGGTCAAGGGGTGCTCGTTGGACGAGACGGCTCTGCTCATGGAAGGTAGTCTCACACCTACAAGTACTATTTTCATACACGTTCAACTACTTAGGGAGAGTGCCTTGTTCCGTCAACTCACCGCTCCAGCTATCACCGTCTACGCGCATTGCGATTTGCCTTGTGGGGTCTATGACCCAGCCCAGGCAAAAATCGAAGCACAATCAGTGAAGGCTTGCATTGAGAAATTCCACGCCTCTGACGATGCGGTCTTTAAGCAACGCGCCGTTGCCATCAAAGAAGATCGCTCGAATCTAGTGAAAAAACACCTCTGGGTGCTCTGGACCGATTATTTCAAGCCTAATCACTTCGAGGCTCATCCCAACTTGCACGTGCTCTTCAACGAAGCCACTAAATTGGCTGGCGCTGCAGGCACGAAGGGCACGATGGATGTCGCAGTCGCAGATAAGTTGCTTGCCAAGATTGATGAAATCGCTGAAATCTTCTGGGCCACCAAGAAGTAAGTTTTAGTTCATGAAGAAGCCCCACACCTTGTGCGGGGCTTCTTCATTTCCGCTACGGTTGCCGGAATTAACCGCGGGAGGCTTTTACATTCATTGCAGCCAAAGCCAGAGTTATTGATTTGATCGCACTTCGGACGGCATCACCGGTTGCATTCTTTGCATCAAGTGAGATCGTGGATGAAAGCGCATAAACCGTAAAGGTGTATTGCTTTGCCCCCGATCCTTGCGAGCACGGGGCGCCGTATGTACCGGGTCCATGTGATTGCACACCGGCGGTACCCACATCTGTTGCTCCCTCAGCTATCGAAGTGGTGCTTCCAGCGATGTTGTAGAGCACCCAGGAGTAACTCACTGCTGCAGCGATCTCTCCTGGGCGCGCAGGTCCGGGAATCGTATGCATGATGAGGGCATAACTCTTGGTTCCGCTAGGGGTCCCACTCCATGAGAATTGAGGAGAGAGGCTCTTGCCGTCGCAGGTGTAAGTCGCTGGCAAGGTGCCCTCATCGACTGAAGAGGTGCTCTTCAGTACAAAGGTTCCGTTGGATGACTTCACCACGCTTTCAAACTTTTCCGTGACACCTTGCATACCACCCTGAGTACCACCTTGCATACCACCCTGGGTACCACCTTGCATACCACCCTGAGTACCACTGGTGGGAACCGTTGACTGTGCTGGCGGAAGCATGGGTGGAACCAGCACCTTAGTAACGGTGGTTTTCTTTGAAAGTAACTTGTAGCCACTTGGACACTTCGTTGCAGTGAGAGTCTTAGTTACTTTTCCTTTACTGCACTTCACTTGAGTGATTAATACGTTCTTGTAGACCACGGCAGCTTTGACAGGCACCGTAGTGTTCGCTGCTGAGGCAGCGGTCCTCTGCCCAGTAGTACTTCCAGTAGTACTTCCAGTGGAACTTCCAGGAGTGATAGATGGAGCCATAGATGCCGAGGGAACCGGCATGGTTTCGGTGCGCCGACAGGCGCCACTCGTGCCACTCCCTGGAGACCCGGGTGGCGGATTGACATAAACAAAACTCCAGCACCCTGTCGTCGTGGGTGTGTAAGAGACCGAGCCCGCCTTCCCTTGATAGGTGTACTCCAATTTTGAGGTGCCCGTCAGATTAAAAGTCATTCCGGTGATAACTACTTGTACGGGCTCACCCGCACCCCGAGCCGGGCCAGCACTAGGTTGGCCAGTTGTTGAAACATCTGCTGGAACTTGACCATGGAAGCACATCGGAGAATAAGGCGCCGCAGTAGTGAAGTGATAGTGGTACCCGCGCCCGTCACCAGAGTCATGTCCTTGACACTTATCAAGAGCAGTAGCGCTGGCACCATTCGCCTCCTTACTTCCATATATGGGATATCCATCGAGCTGGTAACCCGCAAGTGCGCTCTCTGAACCAAGGACGGATATCAAACAACTCGGTTCTGCGTGGTAGTGATAGTCATCCCCGCGACCAGCGTGGCCGGCGCAGGTATCTAATTCACCCTGCAACTTGGGATCAGCGCTCGCCAAATACACAGAACCCGTTGAATTGGGAGCCGGCTTGGTGGCATTGAAATTGGAGATCCCGTTAAGCATGATCCCGGTTCCACCGACGCCTGTCGTGGCGATCTCAGAAGCAGCGGCTACCGGCTTAAGTGGAAAGCGCCACATCTGCGCGAGTGAAGTACTGACCAACATAGGCAGCGGGACCTGTTGGTTCCAACCAGTAATTCCTACCATCATCGAATGAGAGGCCACACCGTTTGATGACACATACATGTAGGTCTCATCACAGATCACTGCGACATCGGGAGCGAACTTCTCAAAGGGAAGGGTGCGGGTGCCGCAGAGCTCTTTGGTGGCAGTAGTTGCAGCAGAAGAAGGTGCAGCTCCCAGCGAAAACTGAATGAGAGCGGCGCCAAGAACTAGTGCAATGATGCCGGCGGCGGCGCGGGATCGATCTGTGACGAGTCTTTTCATGGTGAGAAAATTACACTAGAAGTTGCGCTTCTAAGGGTGAGTTTGCAAGAACTCTCTGTGATTTGCGTGTGAGTCAACCAACTCCGATTATAGTTATCGTTGGGCTGGTGGAAATGCTCTATGCGAAAGAGTTATCTACTTCTGCTGGCTACTTCCGCAGTGCTACTTCTCACCACACAGAGTGCATTCGCCCACGTGGGAACCCCGTACATCTTGATCAGCCACGTGTGGTTTATTCCTGTGCTGCTAGTAACTCTGGCACTCGTTGCGTGTTCACGTTTAGAATGGTGGAGTGAGCGAAGAGCGTGAAACACATGGTGGGGATTTAGCCGTATTGGCAGCCCAAGCACATGGCATCAACCACCTCTTCACCCTTTCGGGCGCACACGTCTTTCCCATTTATGACGGAGCCGTGCATCGCGATTTGCCGATCATCGATGTGCGCCACGAACAGACAGCGGTATTTGCGGCAGAGGCGACAGCGCGATTAACCCGTACTCCCGGGCTCGCGGTAGTCACTGCAGGTCCCGGCGTCACCAACGGCGTTAGCGCGGTGGCGAACGCTTTTTACAACGGTGCTCCGCTCTTGATGCTCGGCGGGCGAGCACCGGCTGGAAGATGGGGTCAAGGTGCGCTTCAGGAAATTGATCATCCGCCACTCCTGGCCCCCGTTACCAAACTCGCTGCCACAGTAAACAAGACTGAGGAAATTGGTAATGAAATGTTCGATGCACTTGCACTCGCGCGCACTCCACATCGTGGACCCACATTCCTTGATATCCCGATGGATATTTTCTTTGGACCAGCGACCACTCATCCGGTCGCAGCCTGGACCCCACAAACACGTCAAGTGAATGCAGATGAGGTGGCAAGAATTGCCGACCTTATAAAAAAGTCTTCCTCCCCCCTTCTCATTCTTGGTTCCGATGTATGGGCTGGCAGCGCCGAAAAAGAAGCACTCGAATTTGCCGAATCTATTCAGATTCCAGTCATCACGAACGGCACTGCTCGCGGAATTATTCCTCGTGGAAATCCACTACTGGCAACAAAAGCGAGATCCTTCGCGTTCAGGTCTGCAGATCTCATTTTGGTGGTGGGTACGCCACTCGATTTTCGATTAGGTTACGGCGATTTTGGTAGCGCCAAAGTAATTCATGTGTCCGATTCCCCATCAGGAATTGCCACCCACGCCACACTTGCTGCAAGTACCTCAGGTGACTTGCCCGCTATCTTCACTGCGCTTACAAATTCACTCTCGCATCAAGTGTCGAACGAGTGGCGAGAATCGATCACACAGGCCGCGCAGAAGAGCGCCTCCAAAGAGCGAGAGCTGCTCGAAGCAGACCTCTCCCCCATCCATCCTGCCCGGATCTATGGCGAACTGCTTCCCAAACTTGCTGATGACGCTGTCATCATCGGTGATGGCGGAGACTTTGTTTCTTTCGCCGGAAAATTTGTAGAACCGGTGCGTCCAGGATGCTGGCTCGACCCAGGACCCTTCGGCTGTTTGGGCGGTGGCATGGGCGGAATTATTGCCGCCCGGTTAGCCAGGCCATCAGCGCAAGTTGTGGCACTCTTTGGAGATGGAGCACTTGGTTTCTCACTTGGAGATATCGACTCTCTCGTTCGCCATCACTTACCAGCAGTGATGGTTGTCGGAAATAACAGCGCATGGGGCTTAGAGAAACACCCGATGCAATCTATCTTCGGGTATGACGTTGCAGCTGACCTGGCGCCACAAACGCGATACGACGAAGTAGTCCGGGCTCTTGGTGGGGCTGGCGAAATAGTTACTGAATCTAGCCAGATTGGACTAGCCCTGGACCGCGCATTCGAAAGTGGCGTTCCCTATCTTGTAAATGTCATCACAGATCCAGCAATTGCGTATCCACGGACAACAACAGGAATTTAAGAGCGCGCAGTTGCACCTAGTGCGGCCACGCGCGCAGTAAATTGCAAGCGATCGACCAACATGCGAATAACAACGCCACGAGCAACAAGACGTTTGCCGTCATGGGCTTCGATCTCAAAAGTGAGACGTGATCCATCTACATTGCTCACTACAGCGCTTGCTTGCACAAGTGAGCCCACGGGCGAAGCTCCTAAATGTTCGATATGTACATCAACACCGACGGTCGTTTCTTGCTGATCGAGCCGGTCTGCAATGGCAGCCAGGGTGGCAGCCTCTGCCAAACCCACCATCCGTGGGGTTCCCAGAACGGCCACATCACCTGAGCCGAGTGCGATTGCCGTATCGGCGTGCTTGACCGTCATCGATGAAAGCCCGATCGCGCCTAGAAAGCGATCGCTCATGTGTACTCGATTTTCACTAATAGATCGCCGCCCTGAATCACTTCACCGTCAACGACTGCGACCTCGATCACTTTTCCACTGATTTCGCTGAGAACTGGAATCTCCATCTTCATCGACTCCAAGAGGAGGAGTTGGTCACCTGCGGCGACCATATCTCCGACCTTCACAGTGATAGTGAGTACGTTCGCCACCATCTCTGCTCGTACGTCGAAATGCGCCATGTTCACAACTTAGTTGTTTGGGAGATCAATTTCCGTCAGCGTGAGTCGAAATTCCGTAAACGTTTGCATCACTCGTGCTCGCAGTTCCGGTGGAGCTTCTTCTTTACATGCACTTGAAATAGCTACACGGACGCGTTCTTCGTGCGTGAACTCCTCCTGGCAGGGGCCACACTCTTCTAAGTGGATGGCGATCGCTTGAGAACGAGACTCATCCCCCACCTCATTGTCGAGATAGATAAAGAGCGCCGTAAGGACGTCTCGGCAGGGTGTCTCGTGATGGTTTCCGCAACTCATGACCGGCCACCTCCCGTTCCAGCAAGCCCTCTTTCGGCCGCATATCCAGCCAATGCCTCACGCAAGAGTTTGCGACCACGATGCAAGCGGGACATCACAGTCCCGGGTGGTGTATCCATGATTTCGGCAATTTCTTTGTATGGAAAACCCTCGACGTCAGCTAAGTAAACAGCAAGACGAAACTCTTCCGGCAAGTTCTGTAACGCTTCTTTTATTTCTGAATCGGGAAGTCGATCGAGAGCTTCCATCTCGGCCGATCGCCCAAGGTTGCTGGTGTGTGAAGCGGCATCTGCGATCTGCCAGTCTGTTATTTCACCATCTGAAATCAACGGCTGCCGCTGACCCTTTCGGTAATTATTAATAAAAGTTGTATTAAGAATGCGATAAAGCCAGGCGCGGATATTCGTACCATCTTCGTATTGATGGAAGGAAGAGAATGCTTTTGCAAAAGTATCTTGCACTAAATCTTGTGCATCATTCGGATTCTTTGTCAGGCGCATTGCCGCCCCATACATCTGGTCGAGCAGCGGCAGAGCATCACGCTCGAAGCGGTCAGCCTGCCCCTTCGCGCTCTCGACCATGACTCGCGCTCCATTTCTCTGGGTCTCTAAAGAATCTACCGGTGATCGATCCCGAATTTCGTCAGTAGCCAACACATCAAGGGAAAACCCACTCTGGCGCTTAGTTATTCCCTAGAGGGAGAGCACTCGAGTGGCAAAGTCCCTGGCGGCAGCCTTCACTATGGCCGCGTGCTCATCATCTCTACTACGGAGGAGTTCATGGCCTCGCCCCGGCACCACAGTGACATCGACTCCATTGAATTCCGCTGGTGCACCGAAACCATCCTTATCTCCCTGAATCACATGCAGTGGTAGCCCCGCCCCAAGAATGATCTCGAGCTCACTATCGCGACGCCGATGGGTTTTCTTCGGTGCATGCAAGGGAAAAGAAAGCGCCAGCACTCCGATTGCCCCTAGCGGCAGCGCGGTCCGGCACGCTACCCGAGCCCCCGTACTTCTCCCACCCAATATGAGCGGGAGTGCAGCAGCCGCCGCGGGTAGCCAGGTATTTCGTTTATGAAGAACCTCAAGCCACGCTTCATCTAAGAGGTGGGAAGCCGGTGCAATTTGACGCCCAGAAACCACCCAAGGTTGCTCCATCCGAATGATGGCCACACCTTCGATGCCATCTGCGATCAACTCCAAATCAGGCGTTCGGGCACCGGTTCCGGCCCCATGTCCAAGAATGAGAAGCCCGCGAGCACCCTTTACATTTCCTACAAGAAGCCGTGCTCTACCCACAGATGTGGGGAGTACGACTTCAGTAATCACCAGAGCACCCGCTCTATCTCCAACGGAACAGGGTCAATGAGTGACGACCTGTTTTCGCAGGAAGAATTTACCGCCGACAATACCGGATAGGCATCAAATTCCTGAAGGGTTTCTGAGATCGCTAAGAGTTCATCTACCTTTGAAAATTCACCTTTAAGCCAACCATCCCATGCCTCGCGTGGAAGCATCAATGGCATACGGTCATGAATCTCGGCAATCTGAGGAGTGGCATCTCGCGTGAGCACAGTGGCCGTCAAGACGGCGAGACCACCATCGCTCGGCGTCCACCATTCATAAAGCCCAGCCATGGCAAGCGGAGAGCGATCGCGAGCGCATATATAGAAAGGC
>NSHZ01000045.1 GCA_002737595.1 Actinomycetota bacterium
TGTGGAGGTCCAAGCCCATTTCAAACAACGTCCCGAAATAACAGCAAGTGAGTGTCGGCGATATGCCGCCGTACCACGCACATCGTCGATGGGCCTTGATGCGGCAGCGACAAGAGCACCAAATTCCTTCATCATTTCTGGGGTCACAGCGCTGCCGTTCACCCAATCTAGATGAGTAGCTGCGTAGCTTTCTGCTTCATGCGCACGCAAAGGCGTTGGCCCCGCAGAGCCGATGCCGGTACCAACGCTCTTGTTTTTCGCATCTATCGCGATACCAAACGAACAGACTGCAATGACCATGGCATTGCGGGTACCGATCTTTGAATATTGCTGTCCGCCGCGTGCCTTAGGAATAAGAACGCTGGTAATAATTTCGTCGGGGTTCATCGCATTTTTCTTTGGACCTAAAAAGAACTCATTGATATCGATTGCACGAGTTCCGTTGACGCTCGCAACATTGACAGCTGCACCGCTTGCTAGGAGTGGTGGATGTGCATCTCCCGCAGGCGATGCTGACCCCAAGTTGCCACCTACGCCGCCCTTGTTACGAATCTGTAACGAGCCGACGGTGCGTGAAGCCATTGCTAAGCCGGGAAGTTCCTTGGCTAATTCTTGATATATCCGCGTATAGGGAACTCCCGCGCCAAGGAGAATGGAATCTCCTTGATCGCTCCACTCACTCAATTCTGAAATGGCGCTGAGATCGAGGAGTGTTTCTGGACGCTTACGATCAAAATTCAATTCGACCATGACATCGGTACCGCCGTTGATACATAAGGCAGTGGGGTGAGTTGATTTCAGCGCGAGTGCGTCAATCAGTGTTGCCGGTCTAAAGAACTCCATGCGATATCTCCCCTACCAAGCCGGCCAGGTAAAGCCGGCGTCAGATGCATCGTCTTGCGTGACTACCGCTTCGATCAAACCATACGGGCGATCAGCGGCGAAGTAGACCTCATTGTCGTTCTCGAGGCCAAAAGGTGAGAGGTCAACAAGGAAGTGATGCTTATTAGGAAGGCTGAGGCGCACGGCTGAAATCTCGGGTTGTTGAGTAATTGCTTCTTTGCCCATCTCGAAGAGGGTCTGTTGAAGCGACAATGAATAGTGGTCAGCAAAGACAGCCACCATAGTGTCACTCGCTTGCGTAAAACTCTTACCGAAGTCCTTCTTCTTGATAGCCGAAAAGTCGTGGCTATTATGGCGCCACTTGGCACTTACCTGAGTGGCCATGATGCGATCCGTGGCATCTGGCAGCGTGGTGTATTCATCTCTAATAAATCCGGTGAACTCGCTATCGCTCGTCTTGAGAACTACGAGATCTTCAAGACCGCTGCTGACGTAAGCCACTTTTTCTCCGTTTGCTCCGCGTTCTACAACTACGCGAGCGGTGCGCTTCATTGAACTATTCTTTTGAAAGGCACGCGGATGTGGCTTTCCATTAACGCTGATGCGCTCCCACATAAATTGTTCTAAGCGCACCTCAGCACGAGAAACGTGTCTTTGGGTATCTAAGAAATGTTCGCAAAGCGTGAGACCAAAAGTCTCTGGCTCCATTGCAGGAAATTTCTGGGCAAACGCATAGACCGTATTCTTCTGCGTATCAGTAGGAAGAACTTTCGCATTTGAACCGGTGAGGTGGGTATCTTCGAGATCTCCGCTCAGTTGTACAGAGACGTTGAGATCAAGAATGTGATGAGTCCCTTGCTCGCGAGTGATGCGAACAACTCTATTTTCCGCCTTGCCATAACGGTTATCGCCTAAAACGATATTCATTATTAACTCCCTCGATACGTAGAAAAACTAAATGGGCTCAGCAGAAGTGGTACGTGATAGTGCCGAGTTATATCTGTGACAACAAAATCAATGTTGATGTTTGAATAGAAAGATTCGCGCGCGTCTTTTGCAAAGTAAGAAGCAACTTCAAAAGTAAGTGTGTGGTTACCAGCCTGTAAGGACTTGCCTTCAAGGAGATCAGGTACCCGGCCATCAGAGTTAGTGGTAGCGCTCGCTTGGGTGACGCCGTTGATTGAGTGACTTACTTTTATGGCGACACCTGGCATCCCAGTAGTAGTATCGAGTACGTGAGTTGAGAGTCCGCTCATGATTCCTCCAGAAGTTTGTTAACGCGAATGCGATTGATAAGTCTGAGTTGTTCGCGCGCTTCTTCGATTTCTACATCAGGATCGTTATCGATCCGCCGTAAACATTCATTCAACATGTACTCCGCGCTCTTGCCTGTGGCGCAAATAAGAAAGACATGATTGAACTTTTCCTCATAGGAAAAGTTAGCCGCACGTAAGTCGTCAAGGATTTTGATATCTGCCTGCGAAACCTTTGATTGCTCGGCCGATGACCATGCAGAGTGTGGCTTTCTATCTCCAATGCGCGGATGTCCAGAAAATCCTAGAAGCAGGCCGGCGTGATCCAAATCTGCACTTGCTTGGTCAGCCGCGTGTTCCAGGGCAGGAAGGTCTTGGAAGGGTCGGGCCGCAGCCATGGCGGCGCAAAAAGTCGGGGCGACACAGCAGCGCGCGAAGAGCTCCTCGGCCTGTGCGGCGCCCAACGCGTTTATCTCCCCAAGCGTTGGCACCTACTAAGGGTAGGTTGCGAAGAGGATGGGGTCAACAATCTGTTGAAAACCCCTCCTTGGAACCCGCCGGCTCTTATGCGGGTCTTATGCGGGTCTTATGCGGGTCTTATGAGGTGGCGTTGAGGTAGTTATAGACGGTGAAGCGGGAGACCCCAAGGCGATCGGCCACATCTTCCACGCTGCCACGCAGGTTGAAGGCGCCGCGCTCTTCCAGGACTTTTACGGCTCGCTGCTTATCCTCGCGAGAGAGCTCCTCAAGGCCGGCTCCCATCTCCACCTCAACTCGCAGGAGGAGACGCTCGAGCGCGTCGTGGATCCCGGGTTTGCGAGGAACTGAATCTGAAGTGGTCACTTGAAAGCTGATGCGAGCTGCCCCCCCATCAATAGCGGCTTCGACGATGGCCGGCAGTGAGGCTATTACTTCGGCTCGATCTCCCACGGCGCTGGTACCAAAGGGACCGAACTCTGTCTCAAGCCCAGCTCCAGCGGCGGCCATCTCGGCAGCTTTGGCATGTTCTGGCGTGCGACCAATAACGAAAGGCTCAGTGGTGAACTCGACTCTAATCCGATTCATTAATTTCGTGTCACTTTCATTAGCGTTCATCTCGTACGAATGGAAGACCAAGTGCTGCTGGGGCTCCTGCGCCACGTGTTCTGCGGTTTGCGGTAAGCACCACCAGGATCACCACTGTAAGGAGATAAGGAAGCATTGCCAAAAATTCGGCGGGTATCACGGTGATTCCTTTTGCCTGGAGGGCAAAGTTTGCTTGCAGGGCGACACCAAAGAGATAGGCACCTCCGATTACTCTCAAGGGGCGCCATGATGCAAAGACCACAAGGGCCAATGCAATCCAGCCAATTCCGTTTGTAGTACCAGCCTGGCTCCAAGCCGGAACGATTCGAAGAATGACATAGGAACCACCAAAGCCGGCGAGTAGACCACCGACAATAACGTGTGCATAACGCATGCGAACTACACTGAGTCCCATTGCATCAGCAGTTGCTGGATTTTCGCCCACTGCTCGTAAACTCAAACCAGTGCGAGTCCGGTTGAGATAGAGGGATGCAAGAAGAGCCACAAACCAAGAGAAGTAAACAAGCCCATCCTGCTTAAAGAGCACGGGCCCGACTGCAGGAATTTCACTGAGAAACGGAATTTGCAATTTATTGAAACTCTTTTCCAGACCAGCTCCCTCGATCGGTTTACCAATAAAGGATGCGAGCCCGGTGCCAAAGATCGTGAGGGCTAATCCACAAACGATCTGATTGGCGCGCAGAGAAATTGCCAACGTTGCATGAATTAAAGCTAAGAGAGCGCCCGCGATACCACCTGCAATGAAGCCAAGAAGGGGAGAGCCTGTCTTGTTAACTACGAGAAATGTTGTCACTGCGCCGATGAGCATCATTCCTTCCATGCCCAGGTTGATGACGCCAGCGCGCTCACTGATCACTCCACCAATCGCGGCGAAGACAAGTGGCGTACCAGTACCGATTGCACCTGCAAGAGTAAGAATCAATACGGATTCTTGTGTCATGCCGACACCTCTACTCTCTTAGAGACTTTCAATCGGTAACGGACGAAGAGTTCACCAGCAAGGGCAAGTAGGAGAATCAATCCTTGCAAAGTGGTGGCGATTGCCGACGGAACTGATTCTGTGCCCAAACTTTGTAGTGCAGATGCACTGTTCTGCAATCCACCAAACCCGATGGCGATAATGACAGCTCCAAATGGATTGAGTCGAGCAAGAGTGGCTACGATGATGCCTGCATAACCAAGGCCAATGGCCAGACCGTTCGGGTCTAGAGCATGCGCGCGGCCAGCAACTTCGCTGGCGCCAGCTAAACCAGCCAAGCCTCCGGAAATGATCAGTACCGTGAAAGTCATGCGCTTTACAGGAACACCCGAGTAGCGCGCCGCATTAGGGGCATCTCCAAGCACTTTCATCTGATAACCGAAGCGCGTCTTACGAAGGAGGAACCAAATACCAACGGTGGCAATCAATGCTAGTACGAGTCCCCAGTGAATGCTCTGCGTGCCAAAGCGAGGTAGCCATGCATTTTGATCGATCTTCTTCCCCTGTGGGAAGTTTGTTGAAGTGGGATCGCGCCAGTAAGTAGATGAACCGTAAATGAGATATCGCATAAGAAAGAGCGCAACAAAGTTGAACATGAGCGTGGTGATGATTTCACTGGTGCCAAACCACGCACGGAAGAGAGCTGGCAGAGTCATCCAGACCATGCCGCCGACGATGCCAGCAATGAGTACAGCGGGAATCGCAAGTGCCGAGGAAGATGTACCGACTGCAATTCCCACGCCTGATGCAAAGATGCCGCCGACAAAAAGTTGTCCCTCTGCGCCAATTGAGTAGAGATTTACTCGGAAAGCCACAAGTGCAGCTAGCGCAGTGAAGATGAGTGGTGTTGCAGCAGCGAGAGTGTCACCGATTCCATAAAGGGTCGTGTATGAAGTTTGCGACATCGTCTTGAAAATGAGAATGGCATTGTATCCGGTGGCTTCCAAGAAGAGCCCGCCCACGAGGATGCCGAAAATGACGGAGAGAAGCGGCACCCCAATGAGGTGCCAAGATTTGACTGCACCACGTCGTTCTAACGAAATCTTCATGCGCTGGCCCCCGCCATCGCCAGACCAAGTGTGGTGACATCGGCACCTTCACCAGGGCACTCCATCACAATTTTGCCTTCGAAGATGACGTAAATACGATCGGAGAGCGCTCTCACTTCATCAAGATCTTCACTGATGAGAAGAATTGCACGGCCTTCTTTTCGGAGTTCGTTTAATTTGCTTCGCACAAACTCCACAGCACCCACATCTAATCCCCAAGTAGGAGAAGAAACAATTAATACTTGCGGGTCGTGTCCCAGTTCACGCGCAAGAAGAACTTTCTGCACATTTCCACCGGAGAGCATTCGGGTTGCTGTCGATGCCCCAGGAGTCTTGATGCTGTAGGTAGTGATGGCTTCCTCAGCCTTAGCAACGGCGCTCTTATGATTCACAAGAAATGGAAGGTCTTCGGTAAGCAACATGTTCTCTGAGATAGAGAGCGAAGGCGCTAACCCTGTTCCGTTTCTATCCTCCGGAACGTATGAAAGTCCAGCTTTGCGAGCCGCAATTGAACCCTTGCTGGTGACATCTGTGCCGCAAATTATTACGTGCCCATCAATAAGTGGCGTCAGACCAGCAATTCCTTCGGCCAGTGCGCGTTGGCCATTTCCTGAGACCCCAGCAATACCGACGATCTCCCCAGCCTTCACCACAATTGATGCGTCAGAGACGTGGCTTCGAGCGCTCTTTGCAGTTAAGCCACGTACTTCAAGTAGCGGTGCGCCAGCAGGTTTGGTGGCGCGGATCGCAGAGAGATCAACGTCTCTACCTACCATCATGCGAGCGAGCTCTTCACGAGATGTGTTTGCTACTGCAGTATTACCGACAACTCTCCCATCCCGCATCACAGTGACACGATCAGAGATATCCATAACTTCGCCAAGCTTGTGTGAAATAAAAATGACACTCTTGCCCTCATTGGCGAGCGTTCGCACTGAGTCAAAGAGAGTGGTGACCTCTTGTGGTGTAAGAACACTCGTAGGTTCGTCGAGCAGCAAAATCTGCGCACCTCGATAGAGCGTCTTAATAATCTCCACTCGTTGTTGCTCGCCGACCGTGAGTTCATTGATGCGAGCCCTTGGGTCTACTGGCAGTCCGTAGCGTTCACCAATTTCACGAACCGCTTCTTCCACTTTTTTTGTGGAAAGAATCCAATTTTGCTTTCGGTCTCCGAGAGAAATGTTTTCGGCAACCGTAAATTGTGAAACGAGGCGAAAGTGTTGATGCACCATTCCAATACCAAGTGCTAAACCGTGGCGAGGGCTCTTGAGCGCCACTCGTGCCCCATTGAGTTCCACGTGACCAGCATCTGGCTGGTAGAGCCCAGTAAGAATCGCTGCAAGAGTCGATTTGCCCGCGCCGTTCTCTCCAAGAAGTGAATGCACCTCGCCCGCCGATACGTCGAATGAGACGTCTTGGTTCGCAAGCACTCCTGGGAAGGATTTGCTGATATTGCGGGCTGCAATCACAAACTCTCCCTCAATTGCTTACTAGGAAAATATCTAGGTGGGACAAAATCTAAGGACGAACCTGAATCATGCCTGATTCAGGTTCGTCCTTAAAAGGGGTATTGCTGAATTACTTCGCGATGGTTCCTTGAACACCCTTGACGAAGTACTGCATCGACATCAGGGCATCCATTGGTGCTGTTGCACCTTGAGCGACCTGTGTCTTGCCGGCTTGATCAAGGATTGGACCATCGAACGGACGAGCGGTACCAGCGATGAAGGCATCTTGCGCGGCCTTCACGGCTGCTGCAGCGTCTGCAGGAACATCTTCAGCAGGTCCGAAGAGCTTGACCATGCCATCCTTCATGTTTCCGTAGTACTGCTCACTCTTCCAAGTGCCATCAATGACGGCCTTTGCTTGCGCGATGTAGAAGGGGCCCCAATCCCAACCTGGACCGCCAGCCCAAGCCTTAGGAGCAAGGCTTTGCATATTGCTGTTGTAAGAGAGCCAACGAGCGCCTACCTCTTCCGCAGCTTGGCCAGTTGCAGGTGAATCTTGGTGTTGCGCAAGTACGTCAGCACCAGCATTCAAGAGCGATTGAGCAGCTTTGCTCTCAATGGTGGGGTCATACCAAGTTGAAGTCCATACAACCTTGGTAGTGGCCTTGGGATTGATCGCTTGTGCGCCGAGTTCGAATGCGTTGATTCCACGAACTACTTCAGGAATCGGGAACGCCGCAACGTAACCCAGGCGACCGCTCTTCGATACCGAAGCGGCGATCATGCCGGCTAGGAATCGGGCTTCTTCAGCAGCGCCGAAGTAGGTACCCATGTTGGGAGCAGTCTTGTAACCGGTTGCGTGCATGAACTTCACATCTGGGTAAGCAGCAGCAACTTCAAGCATTGGATCCATGTAGCCGAATGAAGTTCCAAAGATCAACTTGTATCCCTGACGGGCGAGATCTTCAAAAGTCTTCTTACCGGCTGGACCTTCTGGAACATTTTCAACTGCAGTGGTCTCAATTTGATCGCCGAGTGCAGCTTCCATTTCCAAACGACCTTGATCGTGCATATAGGTCCAACCAGCGTCACCAGGGACGCCGATGTAGACGAAGGCAACCTTGAGCTTCTCCACAGCGGGAGCGGCTTCTTCGGCAGCAGTAGATGATGAGGATGAGCTAGAACATGCCGCGAGGAGTACAGCTGTGACTCCTGCGACGACGGCGAGTGCCCGACGCTTCAAAGGGATCTCCATTCAGTTCGAATTAATGGACTTTCGGGGTAAATCGGGGCATTACTAGTTGGTACAGGGTCTTTCTCGGTCCAAGGGAAGTGTGAAGCCGACGCTAGGTATCTATTTGACCGTGGTCAAGCACAAAAGGGACGAAGCAAGAAAATCTTTTTTCTCTTACCTTCGGGCGGCAGCACTGATCCGTAGGCGCCAGGCGATGAGTGCCCAGAGCTCTGGAACGAAGATATAGGCGTCTAGTTGCGCTCTTCAGAACCGATGACTTCGTGGTTGGATAGTGGGAACGAAGGAGATCTCATGAGCCAACCACCAGCAAACCCAGCCCGCGGTAAAGAAGTCTTCGCACTCGACCGCGCCCACGTCTTCCACTCATGGTCAGCCCAAGGCGCTATCTCGCCACTGCCAGTAGCTGGCGGCGAGGGCTCCTACTTCTGGGATTACGACGGTAATCGCTTCCTTGACTTCTCTTCCCAATTGGTTTTCACGAATATCGGCTTCCAACATCCCAAGGTCGTTGCAGCCATCCAAGATCAAGCAGCTCTGCTCTCCACTATTGCGCCGCAACATGCAAACGAAGCCCGCGGCGAAGCGGCCAAGCGCATCACGGAGCGCGCGGGTGATCATCTGAACAAAGTCTTCTTCACCAACGGTGGTGCTGATGCAATAGAAAATGCGATTCGCATGGCGCGCATCCATACCGGTCGCACGAAAGTACTTTCGTTCTACCGTTCGTATCATGGCAACACCGGTGCAGCTATCAATGCAACTGGTGACCCACGTCGTTGGCCCAACGAATTCGCTCATGGCCACGTGCACTTCTTTGGACCATATGCCTACCGTTCTTCGTTCTGGGCAACTAACGAAGCCGAAGAGTGTGAGCGTGCACTGAAGCACCTGGAAGAAGTAATTACTTTTGAAGGACCAAACACCATCGCCACCATCGTCATGGAATCGGTGGTGGGAACTGCAGGTGTATTGATTCCACCAGCTGGTTACCTCGAAGGTGTACGTACTCTTTGCGATAAACACGGCATTATGTGGATCGCAGACGAAGTAATGGCGGGCTTTGGTCGCACAGGCAAGTGGTTCGCTTACCAAAACTGGAGTGCAGAGCCAGATCTCATCGTTTTCGCGAAGGGCGTGACCTCCGGTTACGTTCCACTAGGTGGCGTTGTGATCTCTGACGCCATCGCAGCCACCTTCGATCAACGCGTATTCCCAGGCGGTTTAACGTACTCCGGTCACCCGCTTGCGTGCGCTACGGCAGTGGCCACCCTCGATGTCATGGCCGAAGAAAACATGGTCGAACATGCCGCACATATTGGCGAAAATGTTTTAGGACCAGGGCTGCGCGCGCTCGCAGAGCGTCATCCAATGATCGGCGAAGTACGCGGCCTGGGTGTCTTCTGGGCACTCGATCTTGTGAAGGATCGCAAGACTCGCGAACCGATCGCACCTTATGGTGGAACGAGTGCTGCAATGAATGAACTCGTTGCCGGATGTAAGAAGCGTGGCCTTATGCCATTCACAAATTACAACCGCATGCACGTTGTGCCACCATGCAACGTCTCTGAAGTTGAAGCGAAGGAAGGGCTCGCCATTATGGACGAAGTCTTCACTGAAATTTCAAAGCATTACGAAGGCTAAATTCGTAATAGTAGTTACTTAGCAGATCTCATAATCTTATTAAGGTGAGTCGCAAAGATCTGGCTTACTTCGCGAGCACCCGCGCTATTCATTGTTTGAATCGGCTTGCCATAACCTTCGGCTTGCTGGAAAGCGATGCGATCTGGAATTGAAGGCTTGAGTACTTGCTTGCCAAAAAGATCACCAAGTTCGGCGATCCGAAAGTCATGCTCTTCACTTACTGAACGCACGCGATTAGCCAGCACGCCCAAGAGATGAAGTGTTGGATTGTGCTTCTTACGAATCTCTTCGATTTCAACAGCTGCGCGCTCTGCACCTTGTAAACTGAAGTAAGAAGGTGTGGCCACGATGAGCGCTTGATCGCTGGTGGAGAGCGCCTCACGGGTGAGGGAACCCAGCGATGGTGGGCAATCGATCAATACCAAGTCATAGCCCTCAAGGCGGCGAAGCGCCTTTCCGAGATGTGGGTGAAAGTTGGCAGCGTCGCGGAAAGAGTCGTGTTTGATGAGATCGGGCGATGAACAAATGACATCGACTTCGCCAGGGGCCACTTCCCAACTGCAGGCGGTGAGTGCTTCGTGGAGGGTGTCGAGAGTCGGGTGCGCGAGCACATCTGCGGCGGTCTTCTTCGGCTTCTGGGCAGCCAAGATCGATGTGGCATTTCCTTGCGGATCGAGGTCGATCACCAGGGTGGCTAAGCCCTTCACGGTGGCCGCTCCGGCCAGCCCAAGGACGACGGAGGTCTTGCCGACCCCACCTTTAAGACTGAGAACACTGACGATAGGCATGAGAAGATTCTGCCGGTTTCGGGGCGCTTGCGAAAGTCTTATTTCCTCAATGATTTATGGGTATTAGACGACCTGCTAGAAAACCAGTTACACAACGCCGTAGAGGCGATCGCCGGCATCTCCGAGGCCCGGAACGATGTACCCGTGCTCATTGAGGCGCTCATCGAGGGCGCCGGTGACGATGGAAACCGGGACTTTCGTGCGGCCATCGAATGCCTCTCGCATTGCTGCCACGCCTTCGGGGGCAGCGAGTAAGCAGATGGCAGTGATGTCGTCAGCCCCGCGGTCGATCAAGAAGTTGATGGCGGCGATCAAAGTGCCACCGGTGGCGAGCATCGGGTCAAGGACGTAGCACTGACGGCCTGAGAGGTCATCTGGAAGTCGAGTGGCATAAGTGGAAGCTTGTAGCGTCTTCTCGTCGCGGATCATCCCGAGAAAGCCCACCTCAGCGGTGGGCATAAGACGGGTCATTCCTTCGAGCATCCCGAGACCAGCGCGCAGGATCGGAACAACTAGCGGACGTGGGTGCGCGAGGTGGACGCCGATCGTGGGACCGACTGGGGTGCGAATTGAGAGTGGCTCAACGCGCACGTCGCGGGTGGCTTCATAGGCGAGCAAAGTGACTAGTTCGTCGGCTAACCGGCGAAAAGTGGGGGAGTCAGTCCGCTCATCACGAAGGGCGGTCAATTTATGGTCAATCAGTGGGTGATTCGCTACATGTATACGCACAGCGTCAGCCTAGTTGGGGATATGGTCACTTACCAAGAGGTGGCTATCCAAGCGACTCTCCGCGTGCCACCATTGTGCTGAAAGGAGTCTTCATGAGTACTAATGAAGTCCTTGAGAGCCCGGTGGATTTTGCATTTGCTGCTTGGCACGAAGACGGACGCTGGGTCGTTAACCCGCTCCCCCTTGATCTGGCCGACAATATCGATGCGCTCATTAAAGAGTTGCAACACGAAGCACAAAACGGTGGCGCCATTTGTTTGATGTCTATCAACGATGAGTGTTTTATAGCCATTCGTGTACTAGGTGAAGATGTGCGCATTCTTGTCAGCGATGTCATGATGGCAACAGAGTGGCCGATAGCTGCAGAAGCATTAGATCGACTCGGGTTTCCGATGCCAGATGCAGATGACGACGATCAATTAGCAGGAGATGCTGGAATCTTCAGCGATCTTGGTTTCTCTGCGATGGAAATGGCTGCGCTCTGTGATGACATGGAATTATTTCCCGATGAACAACTTGAAGCGATCGCGCATCGACTTGGTTTTGGAAATGAGTTTGAAAAATTCCTTGATTTTAGTTCACGATAAAGCGCATTTTTCAAGGAGTTTTCAATGAGCGTGGTGCCTGAGATCTATTTGCAAACTATGGATAAAGCGATGGCGCTCGCAGACTTTGCTGCTGCTACATCTGCCGACGTCCCAGTAGGTGCAATCATTATTGATTCTGCGGGAGAAATTATTGCGCAAGCTGGAAACGCACGCGAAGCACAACACGATCCCACTGCACACGCAGAAGTTCTTGCTATTCGTTATGCGGCTGAACGTCTCGGTACATGGCATTTAGAAGATGCCACTTTGGTAGTAACACTCGAGCCTTGTGTGATGTGTGCGGGAGCAATTGTGTTAGCTCGCATTGGTCGAGTGGTC